>JARLHL010000079.1 GCA_031292275.1 Desulfocapsaceae bacterium
AGCAGGGCCTCGTTGTCGCTGTAGATCCGGTCAAGTTCCTGCTTGCTGATGGTCACCGTCTCGCCCCCCGGCACAATCACATAATGCTTCGCGCACCCGGTCATGCTGATCAGCAAGACCGCCATGCACGGCAGCAGTGTCATTCTCCGCCAGGGCCTGCCGCAACTCGTTGTCCTTTTCCTCATTGCTCTGTTCCTTTTCCTTCTTTGCTCCCTGCAGGGCATTGACTATCAGCCCCAGGATTCCGACTATCACCGACGCTATGATCTCGCTCATGGCAAAGCCTCCAGCCTGCGATCCCCTCCGGGCTTTCGGAGGGGATCGACGACTTGATTACTGCCCTGCCTGGGCTTTCGGCGGCATGTTCGGTTTTCCGTTGGCTATGATCTTGAGGGCTCCGACGATCAGCTCGAAGATGGAGTTGGCCTGGATGCTGGGGATCCTGGCAAGGACCTCCGAGAGCGCCAGCAGGGAAGCTAGGATGGTGGTCTCATTGTTGGTGCACCAGAGCCAGAAAGAACCGGCTGCAGGACTGGCTGCAGGGGTTGGATCAGTGCCCGCGACTGCCGCCGAAGCTCCGGCCAGGGCCAGGCAGAGGCCCATGCAAATCATCATAAATAAAAAGACCGGGACATTTTCTTTCTTCATGCCAAGCAACATCGGGGTGTTATTTTCCTTCATGGTGCGTTCTCCTTTATAAGCGTTGCGCTCGTTCGATTTTTCCCTGTCGCCAGGGTCAGGTGTTGAGGGCTGTCTTTTATGTCTCAGCTTGTTGCCGCTTTGATTTGCGAGTAGAAGGCTTCGATATGCTTGACGTAGTCAATAGTCTGCCAGGCGTTGTCCTCGGTGACCTCTGGCAGATGTCCCGATACCGGCCCCCATTGATTTGTGATGGCGGCAAGCCGCTGGGCCTTCAGGATATTGCCGCATCCGGCGTTGTAAGAGGCGAACATGAAGCGGAATCGTTCCACACCGGTCTCGTTTTTCCAGAAGTTGAAGCATTGCAGGTCGTAGCTGATGCCGATTCTGATATTGGTTTCAGGGTCGGTCAGGTCGAAATGGCCAAGGTTCAATCGCTCCGCCGTTTCGACTGCGGTTGCTGGCATCACCTGCATGATGCCTTTGGCACCAACGGGAGAAACCGCCAGCGGATTAAGGTTGGACTCGGCCAGGCCCTGGGCCTTGAACCAGCGCCAGTCGACATACTGGCCGAAAAACTCCAGGCTGTACCGTTGGAAAAACGAGTCGTATTTGCTGCTGAGTGGTCCCATATTGCCCCCGTTTGTTTGGTACGATCAACCCTCGAAGGCCTGAGACAGAGTGGAATACCCTGGCCCCGGCGATGAAGGAAATGTCGTTCAGTTTCTGGGGTAGATATACGGGGTTTTTACAGGGGGTTGTAGATGCAGGGGTGCAGTAGATAAAGGCAGGAGGGGGCAGTATTATATTGCGCCAGGAGATATACAGGGTGTACAAGTCAATATGAATTTGGAAACATCTTCTATCTGTTACTTGTTATCTGTTATCTGTTATCTGTTATCTGTTATCTGCTATCTGCTATCTGCTATTTAAGCTATATTGGAAATTTGTTGACTAGATAAGATTCTCGATCAAGTCTTAAATGGACACCAACTTTCTGTATAACAACACGTATTTCGCGTTGTTATACAGGTTACAGAATCACTTCGCCTGAAAAAGAGAAGAAATGAGATTTTCCCAACGACATGGATACACACCCATCAAGGAAACTATACAGCTAAAATCTATCGATGAGGAAACTAGAAATGCTCTTTGGAATGCGCTGAACCTTCACTATTGGAGTACCATTCAGTGGGATGATGATTTTCTTCAAAAAAGTCTGAGGCTGTCTTACCATGGGAATCTTCACCTACATCTTCTCTGTCGAAGCATTTGGATGTTTTTCTTCAAAAAGCCGATTGACACAATGCCTGACGGGTGGAACGAAATCTGCAAGCATTTGAGAGGCTTTTTCTTTAAATGTAAGTGGTATGAAGTCTACGACCTAGTGGAATTCATCGCCAAGGAATATCCAATTGAGATCACAAACTCAAAGTTTCAACGGGATGCTAATTCATTTCTCGAAAGTGAAGTAGCAGGATACCGTTTTGTCGATGGCCATATCATCGAGATCACCGCAGAGGAAGAGATGGAGGCAGTAGAAGGCGCAGTGGCGAGTGCGAAGGCGGGACCGGTACGTGAACACCTCGGGCGTGCCATTGAACTATTGTCTGATCGCCGCGCACCTGACTATCGAAATTCAATAAAAGAGTCAATTTCCGCTGTTGAAGCGCTGGTCAAGGTTACATGTGGCGCTGAAAAGGGAACCCTCGGTGAACTTCTTAAGGAATTGGGGCGAAGGCACCCTGTGCATCCAGCATTAGAGGCAGCTTTCGGAAAGCTTTATGGCTACACCTCAGATGCTAAAGGTATAAGGCACGCCCTTATGGAAGAGGACTCTGCAACCTTCGAAGAGGCTAAATTTATGCTGGTGGTGTGTAGCGCCTTTGTGAACTATGTGCGTGGGGGCCTCAAAGCTTGACCGGGGTGAGACTTGATTGGAACTCAACCGGATAAACCGGAGATTTTCTTGTTACCAAAGTAAAGATACCTCCTGCTATCAGTCCAGAGATAGTGGAAATATGTTGGCTGCTGGAGAACAAAAATTCAATAAATGATGAGTCTTTTCTCATATCATTCTTTTGGAGGATGGTATACAAAACAGCAGAATAACATAGTTAGGTGCTATGCACAATGACTCGTTCTGAGTTAATATCAATGTTGGCGCTGTTGGTCTCTTTCGCGAGCCTAGTCGTATCTGTCTTCTTCAACCTACGAGATCGCCAGAAGCTTGTTGCGAGCAGCAAGTTCATCGCGTTTCATCCCGAGTACGGGCCAGCGCACGTTGATGTCGCAATCGTTAACGCCGGGCGCCGCCCCATCATTCTGAGAATGTGGGGTGGTTCGGACAATGCTGGTGAATGGGTCGGAGAGTACCTTGGGAAGGAACATGCCGGGCTTCGCCTTTCCGAGCACGAGCGGCATGACATCACAGTGTCTAAAGATGACCTGTACTCCAGTACCCCACATTCAGAGATCATTTATAAGGTGCTGTGGGTCGAAGACTCGCTTGGAAGACGCCACGTTGTTAAGGACTCGAGACGCAACGTGCAATTGCTATGGAACACCTAGCACCTAGGAGAAAATCATGGGACTTCATGTCCATTCCCTAACAAACATACCCAAAAGTGAAAATCGAGATTATTGGATGTACTTTCTCGAATATGGATGGCATGAACCTCTTGGCCACGCATTAAGAGAAAATTTCAACCAAATGGCTGCACGTGCTGCGAATAGTCGATCTGTCGTTATAAAAGGAACGGAGATAAGTCACTTCGAAAATGAAGTATTCTCCTGGCATCAGATCAACAATGAACATGGGGAGGATATCCTTCCTGCAATCTTGATCACGAACGCCCATCCATCTTATTTTTGTGAACGAACTTTTGGTTATAAGCAAAAACGTGGCTTGTACAGAGAATCCGATACTGGTGATATCAAATTAGTGCTAATACCCCTTAAGAAATTTTGTAAAACCAGTACAGAGGTTATTTCTCTAATTGAGAAACTGTTTTTGGATATAGAAGCCCAACAAGATCTTTCTGAGTTTAGAATAGCAAAAGAGGCACAGAAAGGTGTTGGATCTGCAATTGTTGATTCGATAATTCTGGAACCAAATTTTTCTGGCGTAGGTTTTAGTTTCAAGAGGCTTGGCAACTATTTTAGGGGTGTCAGGTAGTCCCTATACCTCCTATAACTTAACCGAAGGATTATTAATGAAAGCCAAAAAAAAACCAAAAACACAACTAGATAAAAACGATTATACTGCACGATACGAACAGGGGAAAAAAGCTTATGAGCAACTAACAGAACTAGAGAAGTATCTCATATCGACAAAAATTGGTCCCGATCTTCGTCGATGGGGTGATAATTTATTTGATGCCGACTCAGAGCGACCTTTGCTTTTGACCGCCCACGCCATTGTCGAGAAGCTCCTCGGTGATATGATTACGACCAGATTGTCTCATCCTGATGTTTGGCTGAACGAAGCTGATTTTCGCTCTCGAACTAACCTGGTGATGGCTCTTGGCCTTATTAGCGATCGTGAGTTCAACATTTGTCGTGTACTGAATTCGGCACGGAATAGTGCTGCACATGGAATGGGACCCCTGCAGGAAAAATGGCGCATTGAAATCATGCGGCTGGCGTTTGGGCAAAACGCATCATCTAGGGCAACAGAACCATCCGCACTTCAAGATGCACTTTATGAGCTTATTATTTCTGTTAGTGCTCCGTGGATATATACAAAGGTTGATAGCGAGAAAAAGAACATCTTGGAGGAGCATTCTGAAAAGTTCAAAAAATTGATAATCGAGCGACTCAAGCAATACCCAAACTACAAAAAAGTATTTCAAGACGACAAAGAGATGATAACTCTAAAAAAGGAAGTTGAGGACGAACTTGCACGAGAGCTTCGCAAAATTGAGAGCTTATAGAATATGACAAGAAAAAATACGCGCTGAGCTCAGCACCGTCCTCTCTTTACTCCGATTTACCGGATCCAGAGTGAGTGGAAAGATGTTGACTTTTGATAGTCAAGAATATCATTACTAATGATGCTGCTATCTTACTTATCACACTTTTTGTTTAATTCAAGTCCTATAGAATAACTTGGACATACAATGTTACATGAGGGGAATATGGTTGAAAAACATTTTGGTTATGAGTGGAAAGTTGACCCCATCAGTCATGATCTTGTAGACCACATCCTAAAATTCGAGCACGCCGACATTGGTTCTTTTTTCATAACCCAAGATGCTCTAGACAAAATTACTGACATAGAAGAACAAAAGATCTTGTCTCTCATATACTAGTCTTCCGTCTTCAACTTCCAATACCTTGCTTGCAGTAATTCGCAGAAATCCCTTTTATCTGAATCCGTTTCTCGATATAAGGTTGTCTCCTTGGACGAGCTTCTGATGCACTTCCCTCGGAATATCACAGAAAAACAGGAAAGAATACTGAGCCTATTAGCGCATAAGAATGGCAACATCGGAGAGATTGTTGAACTAAACATAGTATACAATTTTAAATTTTTCGCAAAAACCTCCACTGAAGCAGGTTACCTTCTTGAGCTAATGAATAATAAAGGGCTCATCAATTGTAAAGTCACATGGACGAGCAACGGTCAAGCAATTTTTCAAGCGCGAATCCGAATTGCAGAAAACGGATGGTTGCTTTTGGAAAAGAATATGTCAAATCAGCTATCAAAAAAGGTTTTCATAGCGATGTGGTTTGATGGCTCAATGACCTCAGCATATTCTGCTATAGAAGAAGCCTTAGAACATCTTGGATTCGACGCTTTGCGCATTGATCTCAAGGAACACAATAACGAGATATCCGGAGAAATCCTCTACGAAATCAGGCAATGCATGTTTATTATTGCAGATGTTACAGGTCAACGGCATGGCGTATATTTCGAAGCGGGTTTTGCTTTAGGGCAAAACATTCCAGTCATCTGGTCATGTCGATCAGACCAAATTCGTGAAGTCCATTTTGATACACGCCAATATAATCATATCGTCTGGGAAAATGAAGATGATCTTAAGGCGAAGGTAATTCGGAGAGTCAAGGGTACAATATTATAGCAGAAATTGAACTTGTCGGTAATTTTCACATCCCAAAGTCAAGTTTTCTCCTATAATTCTGAACTATTTGTCTATTGCTGATCATTTTAGATATATACCAGGCAGGTATATATCTAAAAAATCCCTTCAAAACAGTTTCATTTGCCGATCATCCTCAGGCGGTTTGCCAAGGATATCCCAAACCCGCCGTTGGCCTAAGCCTACAAGCCGAGCAATTTCCGGCACCTTCATGCCATCATCGTAAAATTCAACGATCCTGCGATCACGTGCAGCTCGCCAAAGCGCGTCCAGGTTATGGCAGAAGACATAGGTCCCCCTGAAACGTTGGGCGATCGCCATGGTGATCTCAACGCCCAAGCCCGGTATATAACCATCGATGATCATGGCCATCTCGGCCAGATCGCCGGGCAACTCAATAGCTTCCGGAACGAGGTCGGGCGGCAAATTTTGAGGCCTTTCAATCAAGTTCAACTCCCTTTCGATAAGCCCATCTCTTCAATGATTCAATTATTGTGTCCAGTTGGAGATTATTACACCAGAGCAGGTTGTCCACCCCGCTCATCCGCTTGACATAGGCTTGTAGTGCCTTGTCCGAGCTATCGTGAACAACCCCAGCTTTGCGCAGATTTATCCATATAGCCACGACCTTTCTCATTTGCGCGTTCTCATATTTCGGACTGGCAACTTTCTTTTGTGATAGTCTTTCTTTCCAGCCCTTGGCCTTGAAGGAATTGATCAGAACGGTGGCCTGCCGATCGGTAAGTTTGGCCGCCGACGCCACCTGGAAATGCATTGAAAGGATATCCAGATATGCATCTTCAGAAAGCCCTAATTCCTTTTTGGCGATATGGATCTTGGCCAGTGCGGCCCTAGACGGAGCCATATTTATTCCTCCTCGTTACAGTCAGCCAGTTCCCATGGATCTAAACTCATCAGCTCGGCAAGACAACCCTCGCATAAACAGGTTCTCTGACTAACAATATCGCCGCATCCTGCGCAAATCCAGGTTGTTTCAGTTGAATAATTTTCCATTCCTTCATCATATAATCTGTTGTTTTGCATCCTTCTTTGTTTGCCTCTGGCTGGCATCTTCAGGCCGATGGTACCACCCATCGGCGACCCCGGACAGGCCGGGGTTTCGCCTTTAATTTTCAAATGAACAAACCACCCGAAGACCCTTATGATCCCTGACGGTGCCGTTATCATGCCTTCCGCTGCCGCATGGTTACACCCCGGCAATATCAAGCGGGATCTGTTTCCACTGGTCGGTATTGCCGATCCGCTCATGCACCCGGAGATAAACCCGGCTTTCAAGGACGTTTAAACTGTCGTTAATGGCCTCCATGGCTTTCTTCCAGCGAGGGTCGTCGATATTGAATTTGCGCAGGCTCATGATCCGCTTGACGTTGACCTGGCCGAGCTTGTCCACCTGAAAGGCATCGTTGATCAGCATCTTCAACTCCGGCCTGCTGTCACCCGACCACTCCTGCAGGCAGTCGTCGACCAGGGATTTGGCCACCTGCAGCCGCTCATCAAAGACATAGGTCTCGGAAACGGCCCGGCTGACCTTGTAGCGGCCATCGAAACTGAGCAGGGTGACATTGCCCTTTATCCCGCCCATATCCTTTTTGTACTGCTCGGCGGAGAGTTCGCAAAAACTCTGGATGTCGGAGAAGGCCGAGTTCTTGAAGACCGCCAGGATCTCGCTGGTCTCTCTGGCTATCTTGATGATCGAATGGACCAGGTCGTTGCGCATCTTGTCGATCTCCTTGACCATTGACTCCGGTACCAGCCGCCCCTGCGGGTCCTGCATGTAGCCGGGAGGGATTTGCATTGTCTCAGCCATTGTATGTCTCCTGGTTGACAGTTGTTTTAAGCTGGAGATATCTCTCAACCAGCCCGGTAAATCTCTGGAAGGCCAGGATCAATACCGGCATTTGTTCGTCTTCGAAGGCCAAGACTTCCGTGCAGAAAGCCTCGGTCATCCCCCATATGGTATAGAGGCTGTTGATGCAGTCTCTTCTGTATCCTTCAAGGATCCTAGCGGTGATCTCCTGATCGTTGACTCCGGTGAGTGCCATCTGGCGGATTCTGGAGAGCCTCTCTCCCAGAGCCTGCCGTTTGTCCGGATCCAGGGATCCGAAGGCGATCTGCTCGATATCGTGGGCATCGACTACGATGGATTGCAGCAGGTCGTGGTGCCGTTTAATCTGTTCGAAATTCATATCCTCTCCTTATCTGAAAGTGCATTTCCGGCAGGCCATATACAGCCGGATGGTATTCGGATTGCCGGGCATTCTGATGGTCTGAGCCCGTTGAAAATTGTCGATACATCTGGATGGCTCGATCTGTCCAAGGATCGGGCATTTCACCTTGCCGTCGGCCCCGTAGATCGCCATGACCTTCTGCTCGATCCGGTCGGTGCTGGCTTGGTATTTGTTACGCAAAACCAACGAAAGGGTCGTGGCGGAAATATCAAGCTCGCGGATAACCATCTGCGAGCCCTTTTGATCGACATGCCGTTTCAGTATATCCAGCCAGTCAGTCATCGGTTTTCTCCTTAATCATAGGGCGTTTCGGTCCTGGATCTTTCACCAGCATATAGACCTTTTGGTGGCCGTCATTCCCGATCACCCGTATGTATCCGGCCCTTTCAAGCAGCTGGGTGTAATCCTCGACACTGCTGACAGTAACTATTGCCAGCCTGCGGATCTCCGTTCTGGTAAACTGCCGTCTTGCCCGGATCAGCTGCCATATCCGGTCGCGCACAGTGCGGTGTTTCGGTTTTGGTCGGGCGAGTTCCATCAGGGGCTTGGCGATAATCCTCCAGGTTGGATTCCTTCTGCTTTTGCCGAATTCGCCGAGTTTCAGGGGGATCTTGTCGTCTCTGGTCTCTTCGAGATAGCCTTCCCGGACTAGCCGATCCATAACCCGCAATACCGGCTTACGCGGGCGCTCTGCCCCGGCCATTGCCTGAGTCAGGGTGAAAGACTTGCCCGTATAGTCCTGCAAAAATTGAATGACAGGTTCCAGTACCGTCATGGCTTCACCTTTCAATAAAGGCTTTAAGGTGGGAACTGGTCACCTCTTCCAGCTTATTCCGTTTGGCCAGCTGTTCGGCTCTGGAGAACCAGGTCGTGGTGGTCCGGAGCTTGCCCTGGCCGGTCTGGGTGATAAAATTGAGCGCACAGTCGGATAGCTTCACCATGCAGATTGACTCGGCCAGGCCTCTGATCTCATCAAGGTCGAACAGCTCAAACTTGATGATAGAGGTAAAGCGATCATACAGATGCCGAAAGCGGCGGAGATTCTTTTCCGCATGCTCCATTCCCATCATGATAATCGGGGTGTTGGTCATATCATTGATGTCTCTGAGCACCTCGACAGCTCCGCCTCGAACCAGATAATCGACCTCGTCGATGATGATCGGCCTGGGCCGCTCGATAAGCTGCTCCACGATCTGGTTGAAGAGGTCATCCGTCCGGAAGGTGGCGGCAACCCCCAGCTCGGCCACGATGTTGGCCAGGAGGCTGCGCCTTGAGCTGATATCCTTGGCCCGGACATAAGGCACATCGTGCTGATTGGCGTACCATTGCCCGACATCGGTCTTGCCTGTGCCGGGAGGGCCGAAGGCCAGCATGTTGCCGATCCTTCCTTTGATGGGTGTCTGCACCACCTCCACGCCATGCACAAATCTCCTGACGTTTTTAGTGATTGCAAAAGTCTCTTTCATTGCTTAGAATCCTCCAAGTGTTTGAGTGTTATTGCAATACGGGCCTGATGTTGCAGCATCAGGCCTTTTTTTATGCTTCAGCTTGGTTATTCAATGCCATCCCGACCTTCTCTCTGAGGTCGCCTTCCAGCGCGCGATAGGTTCGGCCGGAGCTGGTCTCGTAGTACTGAGTCAGCCAGTCGTATTCCCATTTGGTCAGCTGGCGTTTCTCTCTTTTCGCCTGGCTGCGGATCTGGTCATAGGTATCCGCATCGGAGCGCAGGATGACGATTTTCTCTTCGCGCTTGGCTATCTGCTCAGCATTCTGCAGGACCTCGTCCTCGATTCTGGTCAGCATATTGTCAAACTGCTTATTGGTGTTGGTCGTTTCTTCCATGGATTGAGCGGCCTTGGCTGCTTCGTCAAGCCCTGGAGTGGTGTATTCGACCGAGGGTTTTGGCAGATCGATGATAGTGGCGACCTTCTTTTCTCGGGAGGCGAGGATCTCCTCATGGAGCTGGTCGAGGGCCTGCTCTTTAGCGATCTTTTTGACCGCCTTTTTGGCCTGGCGGATTTTTTCATTCTGCAGGTGATGCAGCCGGGCAGCGGTCTCGGCCCGGTTGATGCCGGTGCGGACCGGATCCTGGGCGATACAGAGGAAGGCTCCGTCCTCGTCGAAAAGATAGATTGTGCCAAGATCGGTAGGATCGAGCTTGATCCGCACGGTCTTGCCTTCCAAGCCGGCCAGCTCAGCCGAGATGTATTCGACCTTATCCACCCTGACGCCTTTCTTGGTCACGGTCCGGAAGCTGTCCGGAGCCTCGGCCAGCAGGATATCGAGTGCCCTGATATCGGAAATCCGCCTCTCGGTTCCCCTCCAGGCCCGAGCTACTTCTGCCGGGCTGCGGTCATTCAGGCCCCTGTGCTTATTCTGATGATAGATTGCGGAACACCAGCGGTCGCAGTAGCTCTGCAGCTCCTCCGAGGTCATGTTGATTTCCACGACGCTGTCAAGTTGTCCTAAGCGTTCGGCAAAGCTCTTTCTTGCCTCAATGTCTTTACGTTCGGCAACGCTATGGCCGATGAAATTTGGCATCAGCTCCTGGAAGGAATGGGCGAAGGTCTTGAAGGACCGCTCAATATGCGGCTTGGCCTGCGGGGTGAAAGGCGGGCAGAGGATCTGCTCGATGCCAAGGGCTCCGAAGACTCCCACAATATGCTTCGACACATAGTCCGCGCCATTGTCGGTCTTGGCGATTTCCGGCACCCCCCAATCAAGCAGGGCTGACCGGATAAGAGCTGCCACCGCTGTGGCCCTGCTGGTCTTTGACACCAGCAGCTTCAACCGTCTGGTATAGACATCGATGGTGCCGATCAAGCTATGACGGCCATCGGCAAGCATTACATCGGCAGGTGTTGAGTCGAATTCCCAGACCTGATTCATCCTTTCGACCTGCTCTGAAGCATCGCCCACCGCAAACAGATGTTTGTTACGCCAGGAGTCCGGATTATTGCAGTAGAGGAGGAGGCTGTCGTTGTCTCGTTTCCAGCGTTTGACGAATCTTCGGATGGAGCTTGCATGCGGCGGATCGGGAAATCTGGCTGTCATAGCCATGTCGATCCCGGCCAGGGAGATATGGGGTTTGCTGATCATGAGGCCGATGCAGAAATCCTGCTGATCGTTGGTCAGCGAGGTGGAGCCTTTTTTCGGATTGGTGTATCCGTTGATCAGGCCGATCAGGCCGTGTTCGTTGAAAAGACGATCCCAGCGTTGCAAGGTGGAAACTGAAAGCGAGTGGGCTGCTTTATGGGAATTCTGATCCGTGGAGATCTCGCCGGAATTGTAATATTGGCAGAAGTTGGCCATGCCAATCTTCTTGTTTCGGATCTTCGCCGCCTTAATAAACTCGTTGCAAGCTTTAAGCAGCCCCTGTCGGGAATATGCAATCTCCTGTTTTTCTTGCGGCAGGCCGCTGAATTGAGCAAGTTGATGCTCTTTGAAAATCCGTGTCTGTTCTTTAAGCTCTGCATGCTTTTGGGCCACTTGAAGGCCAAGGCCTGCAGGCATCCCCTCCGGTACTGCGATAGACTTTCCGGCCAGGGCAATGCGCGTCTCTTCCGGCAGGCTGCTGATATGGTATTCCCGGCCACCGCCTCGGCCGGTGTGGACGCGATACTGCCAGTTTTCCCGCTCGGATTTTTTCAGGACGCCTCTAACGCAACCAGGCAGTCCGGGGATACCAGCCAGATCTTTGCATGTGTACCATTCGTTCATCAGGCGGCCCTTCTCATTTTTTCTGGCAGATCCAGAAAACGTTCTGGACAGCCACGATCAATCAGATATTGCAGTACCCGCTGGTCATCACGGGTTCCTGAGAGAGTTTCAATTACCTGGGTATGGTAATTCAGCCCTAAATCTCTTTTAATATCGACGTTCCTTATATTATGAAGGACCATCCAAGCCTTTGCCCGTCGTCGCTCCCGTCTCATAATTCCGACTCCAGTTTGCGCATCCTGACACGAGCCTCTTTTGCTCTTTGATACTCCTTTGCCCAGAGCAGCAGTTTCACCTCAGTCTCATCGATCAGCAATCCACCTAAGGGTGCAAGAACCTCTCGCATCGGCTCCATATCTTCGGTGGCGGCGCAAAAAACGACCAGGCTGTTTATGCCTGGTATATGCTCCATCGCTTCCGGGTTGAGCCATTTTTCAAATGTCGCCATGGTCAGGGCATTGCCGCTGCCTTTCAGGAGGCGTACTCCGTAACGGCTGGCCAGATCGTTCATACGGTCAAGCAGCTCTTCCCGTGAAAAATTTGATTGCTTGGCAGTCTTGGCCATTTGCTCTTTCAAGCTCTTTCCGATATTGAGGCTGGGCTGAGAAAACAGCTTAAGTTGCTTGACCATCAGTCACCTCAGGCCAGTCTTTTGGGAGAAATTTCTTTCACTGTCCGACATTCTGTCACCTCACCGTCTGGACTGCGGCAAAAGTCATATATTGCTATCAAATAGATCACCTGTTAAACTGGAAACTGAATCGGTGATACTTATCACCTTATATTACCCTCACAAAATCCAATGTCAAGTTGTTTGTGAAGTTCCAAGTTTAAATATACAATCTTTAATTGTCGAAAAGTGGAATTACCCGCAAACTCAAAACTTTAAAACCAACTTGGAATTTCTACTGACAGTTCCAAGTTGGTTCCAAGTTCAACCTCCAAACTTGGAACTGGCGCTATGGAATATAAATATGATGATGTTGCCGAAAGGCTAAGAGTCGCTTTTAAATGGAAAACGCAAAGCGACATTAGTGATTTCCTTGGAATTACAAGTCAATCTGTTTCAGGGGCGAAAAAGAGAGGGGGATTTCCTGTCGAATGGGCGGTGAAAATTGCCTTGGAAAAAAGAGTATCAATCGAATGGCTATTGCTTGGAACGGGATCTCCGTATTTATCAGGAGTTTCCATGCACCAACCTCCTTTAACCAGCGAAAATCCTTCCCACGGAGATTTTGATTACATTCCTATGGTGGAAACTAAGCTTTCAGCTGGAGACGGTGCATTTGTTGAATCCGAGGGAGTTGAAAGCTATTACGCTTTCAAAAAAAACTGGATCCAAAGAGTCGCTACAAATGCTAAGAATTTGGTGCTTATGCGGGTTATAGGCGATTCAATGTCTCCGACCATTCAGGCCAGGGACACAGTTATGGTTGATCTCGAAAGGAAAGATATCAGAGAGGGAGAGATTTTTGCGATCCGCTTTGATCATACAGTTATGATTAAACGTCTCGCATTTCGCCCTGGTGGGAAAATACTTATAATTTCAGACAATAGAACCGAATACGAACCTTATGAAATGAACGGGTCGGAGCTCACCGTCATTGGCCAAGTTATTTTTTTCAGTCGCGTACTTGTCCCGGAAT
>JARLHL010000080.1 GCA_031292275.1 Desulfocapsaceae bacterium
AAGCTGTCTGCCTGCGGCCTATCACTCTGTTTACCGTCTGCCTCATGACCGCGCTCTGGCCTGTCGCCAGGATGAGGGAAAGTCCTGTGTCCTGTTTGATGAAAAGACAGGGAAGGTCCTGAGTCCCGAATATGCCCTCTGGAAGACGTATGACGCTGGTGCGAGGCAATACGAAGTGTGCGGCGGAAGCGAGGCAAAGCCTGCCTGCAGCTTTATCAACGAGGCAGGGCAGCCGGCCGCTGCCAAGGCCACAGGCGCGCCGCTTATGCTTGCCGTTGTCGATGGCTCGGTGCGGCGCAGCGATACCAATGCCGTGCTGTTGAGCAAGGAGCAGCTGACCGGCATGCTGTATCCGATGTTTTTGAACGACCGCTTTATTGTCGTTCAGAAAAGGCCAGCCGATGTCTGGACCTCGTCTGATGATACTCTTGATAAGGATCATGAAAATGCGGAAACGCTGCTCATGGACACCGATGGCCGGAAATATCTGTTTAAAGGGTGGTGGAAGTTTGTCAGCTTAAATCAGGATCTGGTTTTTGCAAATCAATTTGTCAACATCGCATCAAGTGGAAAAAAATCGGATTGGGAATGGTCGCGATCCTGGCAATTGCTGAATGTGAAAACCCGTGCGAACATGCTGCCGGAATACAGGTTCTCCTCAGATCCGCGAGAGAATCAGAGTGTCTTTCGTATAGACTGTTCCGATGCAGACCATAGGGTTTGCTCAAAGTCGGGCGTTCTCGGGGGCGATGGCCGCTGGTTGCTCAAACCCGAATATGACGATGTCCTGCCCTTGGATCTGTATCAACCGGAGACCTACGAGGGGCTCGAGGCTACAGGCAACCCGTTGCTGGCAGGGGCCTATGCCGTAAAGCAGAACAATATGGCCGGTATCGTTGATTCGCGCGGACGGATCCTGCTTGCGCCGATGTATCCCAGGATTCGCGCCTTGCCGAAACAGGGGCTCTTGTTTGTCGTTGAGAATGCGCAGGGTGAACAGGTCCTGGTCGATGGGAAGGGGACGCCTGTCGCCAGTTATACCAAAATTTTTCCGCAGAAGTTGCAGGATTTCACCGGGCCTTCATCGCTCCTGTGGCCCTGCGGCAACCAGGAGTTCCCCTTTGCCGAGCCAGATGAGCTGCCGGGCAGGAAGGATGGCGGATTTTTAGGAAAAGTGTGTTCCGATAACGATCTGCGCCCCCAGTTCACCCAGGCGATGATCAGCTTTCATGGATATATGGCGGAGATGAGCGACCCGAGCCGGGCAATGCCGGTTGAGGCGCAGGTCAACGACCGGCTTAAGGCCTGTCCGGATCAGGCCTGCATCAAGGCCGCACTCGATACCCTGATCTCCTGGCCCGCGGAAGATGCCCAAAAGAATGCCTCGGCGTCTTTGACCAGGCTTGACAATCCGGACGCGCCGCCGTCGACGGCTGGAATCAGCAGCGCCTTGCGCGCTTCAATCATGCAGAAGATCAAGCCGGAAGGTGAGGTGTCGATGACGCCTTTTGCGACGGACAAGGCTGGTTTGAACAGGGTGATTGTCAATGAGATGACGTCCGCCCATAACCAGGAGTTCTGGATCTTCGATGTCCATGATCCCAGGCATCCTGTGCTTTTACTGAACCATTACGCAGACTATCTCGGCGGGGTGGAAAGTAATGTTGCGTTGCTGCGTACACAGCAGCATGTCAGCTGTTGCGAGCACGCGATCCAGATTTTTGAATACAAAAAAACACCTAAGGCGCACTACGCCCTGAAGCTGAGCTGCACCCAGTATTATTTGACACAGCCCGGCAGTGATGACTCGCGCGCCCTGCTGTTCTGCGGCCCTCCCAATGAAAGCGCTGAACAGGAGGCCACTGGGCATAAAGCAAAAATAACGGCTCAGTGAAAAGACTTTTGTCTGAAGGATACTTCCATCTTTCTCTCTGAGCGGTACCAGCCATAACGGCCATCTTGGGCCGTATAGTACCGGCTGGGATGGCAACAGCCTCACCAAATCAGGGGATGGTACGCTCACCCTCAGCGGCCAGACTGCCTGGACGGGCAACACCTACCTGAATGGCGGCACCCCGGTTCTGGACGGCAGCGCCGGCGGTGCGCGACTGGTCGGCGACGTTGTCGTCCGGAGCGGCAGTACCTTCAAGCTCGTCAGCGGTGCCACCCTGACCGGTCAAATCGACCCCACCGACGTCGTCATTGCAGGGCCTGCCAGACACCGGCGCCTCGGTGATTGACAGCCTGACGCTCGTGAGTGGCGGCAGCTACAAGACACTCACCATCAACGGCAAAGCCTGAAACTGATCGAGACTTTCATATAAACCGGGAAGAACAAAAAAGGTGCCGCTGTGCCTTCTCCATCCGCGATAGCCTGGGCGTGAGACAGAAGCGTAATGATATCGAATTCTTAATTCTGATACCAGTGGGATCCATTGACAAGGATGCTGTGTCTTCTTAGTTTTTCCTCTACCTACTCCCATTTCTTTCGGCAGTCCGCCATGGGGACGGCGTGGTTCTGTGCCGGGGGATGCAAGGAAGGCCGTCCGATCAGCCTGTTGCAAGGAGACAGGCGTTTATTGAATATCAGCTTCCCGGAGGTATCACTCATGACATATACATGCCAAAACTGCGGTGTTGAGGCAGAGGATTCAAGCACCCTCTGCAAACCCGTACAAGAAGAATTGACAGGTAAATTCTGCGGGATATCCGCAGCCCAGATCTGTTCGGATAAACTTGATGCGATGAAGTTTTCATGCGATTCCTGCGGCAGGGTGTCGCCGGACGCGGAACATCTCTGCAACCCCACTCAGATCACTTGAGTCCTCTCTGAGAACTCATTTTCGGAAATCCAGACAAGGACGGCCTTGCCGGTCCGAAGCCCTTAACAGGGGCGGGGATCGGCAGAGGCCGTTTTTTTTATCCTCAGGTAAATTCAGGTTCGCCTTTAATATCCAACTGCAGGAGTTGGTACCATCGGACGAAGGAATCAATGAAGATCAAGGCCATCATCAGCATAAGGACGGCCGAGATGACACAGAGCAGATAAAGCCCCTTGGGGTAAAAGTTGTCGACAATATTCAGATAGCCTGCCGACATTGTCACCGGCACCATGAAGAGCCCCGGGACGGCTGTTATCCAGGCGTATCGGGCCCGGCCCATCCGGATGATCATCGATGTGCCTATGATCAGGGCGCAGGTGGCCAGCAGCTGGTTGGCCATGCCGAAGATCGGCCAGATGGTGGAGATATTGCCGGTATAAACGAGATAGCCCCAGGAAAAGGTGAAGATGAGGCTGGTCAGGGCGGTCCCAGGCATCCAGGAGGTGTCGGCCATTTTCGGGAAGATCTTCCCCAGCATCTCCTGAAGCATGTATCTGCCGACCCTGGTGCCTGCATCAACGGCGGTCAGGATGAAGACTGCCTCAAACATGATGGCAAAGTGATACCAGTAGGCGGTAAGGTTCTTGAAGATCGGAATGCCCGAAAAGATATAGGCCATGCCGACGGCAAGCGATACTGCCCCGCCGGGCCGTCCCTGCAGCTGTTCCTGGACGGCAGTAGCCAATTGGGGCAGATGGACCGGGGTCATGCCGAGAGCTGCGAAGGAGGCCGGGGCGGCATTGATCGCAAAATAGTCGGCTGGCACCAGCACACAGGCGGCCATCAGGGCCATGATGGCGACAAATCCCTCGACGAGCATGGCTCCGTAGCCGACAAAGAGGATGTCTCCCTCGCTGGCGATCATCTTGGGTGTGGTCCCGGTGCCGATGATGGCATGGAAGCCGGAAAGGGCGCCGCAGGCGATGGTGATGAACAGAAAGGGGAAGACCTTGCCGGGGATGACCGGGCCTCCGCCGGCGGCAAAGCTGGTGATGCTGTCCATCTGCAACTGGGGATGGACGAAGAGGATGCCGATGACCAGGGCTGCGATGGTGCCGATCTTCAGGTAGGTCGAGAGGTAATCACGCGGACAGAGCAGGAACCAGACGGGGAGTACCGAGGCGAAAAATCCGTAGATCGGGATAAAAAGGGCCAGCTGGTGTTTGTTGTAGTTGAACCAGGTGGCAATGGCGGGATTGTCTGCCACAAAGGGACCTGCAAAGATGGCCAGGGCCAGCAGGGCAACACCCATGATGCTGGCTCCCATGACATCTCCAGGGCGGATCTTCTCGATATAGACCCCCATCAGCATGGCAATGGGCATGGTGCTGGCGACGGTGAAGGTCCCCCAGGGACTCTGGAAGAGGGCGTTGACGACGGCGATGGAAAGCCCGGCCAGGGTCAGGATCAGGATGAAGAGGATCGAGAAGGAGGCGATGAGACCCGCCCGTTTGCCGATCTCCGCTTCGGCGATCAGGCTCAGGCTCTTGCCCTTATGGCGGACCGAGGCGTAGAGGACCACCATGTCGTGCACAGCGCCGCCCACCACGCAGCCGATGATGATCCAGAGGGTACCCGGAAGATATCCGAACTGGGCCGCCAGCACCGGACCGAGAAGAGGGCCTGCTGCGGCGATGGCCGCAAAGTGATGGCCGAAGACCAGATACCTGTTGGTCTTATGATAATCCTTGCCGTCCTCCATGGCCACCGCAGGAGTCGGTCGGCTGGGATCGAGCTTGAGCACCGTCCTGCCGATCCACAATCCGTAAAATCTGTAGGCAATGGCGAAAATACCCAGTGCCGCGAACACAATCGTTAAAGAATTCATAAATATTGCTCCCCCATGCATATGAATTGACAGTGAATGGAACTTCAGGTTTCAGGACGTTTTTAAGCAAAGCGCGCGGTGGACTGCGGCTTTGGCGATGAACTCGGGCGCAGGGATGGAGAAAGGGATAATGGCGGGTCAGAGGTGAATGCATACAAGCGGTTGAGCCTCCCTCAGCCGGGCCGGCGAAAAGCTTGGACTGCTGCGTCACGCGCTGCGGTATTTCCTATTTATCTTATCTGTTTATACAATGATATGATGCGGGAATGCAAGTTTATTCAACCGGTTCTGTGATTTTACCATGGCTGTAACGTCATGACGGTGGACCCTGTGCCAGTTGCCGGGTTCCTCTATCGTCCTTACAATCTCTCAACAGACGGCAGAGATTGGCCGCAGTCGGGAGGCTGGCCGGCATGGAAAAGTTTTTGTCTCTGTTTTATTGAAATCAACATGGCTGGACCGGATTGGCCAGGCGTAACGAGATATGAAAGCGTACCACTCCGGCACGGCAGGGCGGTTGTTTCTGATGATCTTTCATGAAAAATAATGGAGGGCGTTATGTCCATGGGAACGGGAACGGAACTGGCGCAGGGCATTCGGCAGAAGATAGGCGAGCTGAAAAAAATCTGCAGCGGGATCGATGAGGCCGCAGGCTCTCGGGCGCCGGCCGGGAGATGGACTCCCAAGGAGGTCCTTTCTCACCTTTTGGGGCCTGCAGAATCCTGTCATGTCCCTCTGCTGCAGCGCTTTATAGAGGAGGAAAAGCCAACGATCGCCATTGATCCGGGAAATCCCCACTATTCGGAAGAGCGGGCGAAGATGACCTTTGCCCAGCTCCTCATGGAGGTTGAGAAGGAGTATGAGCGTATGGCCGTATTCGCAGCGACTCTGTCCGATACGGACTTGGCCCGAAGGGCCCATCTCCCCGCCTTGAAGGAGTCGCCGCTGGGGGACTCGCCGTCACTGGAGGGCTTGATCAAAGGACTGGGGCAGTTCCACGTGCAGATGCATATCGATCAGATCCGGGAAATTCTTTTGCAGAACAGGGGCTGAAGCCGAGAGGATCCGCATCCCGATGCCGCTGCCGGGAATTGTTCTTCGCGGGGGCCGGTGCCAGCGTTGCGCAGGCTCCAGGCGAGGGGATGCGGATCCTCTGCCCGCCTACTGCTCGATGGAGTTTCTGCAAGGATCACCGTCCTTGATGCCCCCCAGGTTTCAATAGTTTTCAAACCTCTTGGATATCCCGACTTTATCTTGACATATGCTCTCTTGTATAGGTAGTCTGTGAGTCAGATTCGGAAGGTTCGTTGAGACGTGTATCATTCCTATCAAGGGAGGTTATTGTATGAAGATTCTCGTGGGCTACAGAGGAACCAACGTCGGCAGGGATCTCCTTGAGCAGGCCGTCAGGCAGGCCAGGGCCTATAATGCGGAGGTGCATGTGATCACCTCCCTCTATGGCGGCTCGATGACCGAGACTGAGACCATCAAGGAGGCGGAGGAAAACCTCGTCAACGCAAAGCAGTTTCTTGATTCCCAGGATGTGAAAAATCAGACTCACCTGCTGGTCAGAGGGAACCATCCCGGCGAGGATGTTGTCCTGTATGCCAAAGAGAACGATATCGATGAGATAATCATTGCGGTGAAGAGCCGGTCGAAGGTCGGCAAGATACTCTTCGGCTCCACTGCCCAGTATGTTATTCTCAAGGCTGAATGTCCCGTTCTTTCAGTTAAATAAACCGGCATATCCGGAGTCAGGCCGGCCGGCTGCAGAACAGTATGAAAGCGTGTCATTCCTCGTTCGGGAGGCAGATTCACTTTTTTGCTGACTGCCCGACGCTATGTCCGGAGAGCAGATGAAAAAACAGCTGGTGCTCATCGGAGGCGGCCATGCCCATTTGCTGACCCTGGCCAACCTGCACACCTTTATTGACAAGGGCTTTGGGGTTACCGTCATACAGCCGTCGGCCTATCATTATTACAGCGGCATGGGGCCGGGGATGCTGGGCGGGACCTATGCCGCCGATGATATCCGGTTTGCGACCCGTCGGCTTGTCGAGGCCAAAGGCGGCCGCTTTATCCTGGATAAGGCCCATACCATCGATCCCGAGAGGCAGGTAGTCCGTCTGGAGGGGACACATGAGGACATCCCCTATGATGTCCTGTCCTGTAATGCCGGCTCCTCCGTGCCGCGGGACGTGATAACCGGAAATGGCCGGAATATCTTTACCGCCAAGCCCATCGAGGACCTTCTGGCAGCCCGGAACACCATAGTGGAGCAGGCTGCGAACGCCAGGATCACCGTTGCGGTCATCGGCAGCGGCCCCTCATCGCTTGAGATTGCCGGCAATGTGCATCAGCTGTGCCGGCAGAGGAAGCTGAACATGCCTGTCATCAGGCTCTTCAGTGGCAGGGGATTTTTGGCCGGAAAACCTGCGCGACTTCGCCGTCTGGCCCGGAAAATTCTTGAGCGCAAGGGCATCGAGATCCTGGAAAACGGCTATGTCCGCAGGATCGAGGACGGGCGGATTATTTTGGAGAACAGCCGGGAGTACAGGGCCGATATCCTATTTTCGGCAGTGGGGGTCAGACCCTCGCCGATCTTCATCCGTTCAGGTCTGCCGGTGGGCCCGGACGGAGGCCTGGAGGTCAATGCCTCTCTCCAGTCCATCGCTCATCCCCAGATCTTCGGCGGGGGCGACTGTATCCACTTTCAGGCTGCACCCCTGGACAAGGTCGGGGTCTATGCCGTGAGGCAGAACCCGGTCCTGTACAGAAACCTGCTGGCCGCCCTTGAAGGCCGGCCGCTGGAAAAATTTTCTCCCGGCGGCAAATATCTTCTCATCTACAACCTTGGCGACGGCGAAGGGATCTTGTCCAAATACTCCATCACCTTTGCCGGCAGGCTTGCCTTTCTTATCAAGGATAGAATCGATCGCAGATTTATTGCAACATTCCAGGAAAGTTGAGCGGCATATGCTGTCTTAGCTGGCCGTGGCCTGATTTTTTTTAAGTGTTGCCGATCGTGATAGGGACTCCTTATTCAGATGGTAAGGCCCACCGTCGAGCCTGACTATCACCTGTCTCCGCAGCGTCCGCGCAGAGGTCTTTCTCTTTGAATAGTACTGGTTTCCTTCTTCTTTTTGCTGTAGTCTCAGGCACTCCGAACTGTTGTCCGGGGGATGAGTTGAAACTGCGTCAATCAAGGGATGAGGATGAAGAGCGTAACAGATCCTTGCTGGTCAGAGGCGAGGCTGACCGATGTTGTCGAACAGGTCCGCAGGAGCCATGGTCTGGACCTCTCTCCTTTCAATAGAGTCTTTCTGACCAAATCACTGATCAAACGGCAGGCGGCCGTTTCAGCCGAGTGCGTCGACGACTATTTCGGGCTTCTGGGGGAGAGTCTTCCGGAGGCCATGGCACTCCAGCTCTCTCTTTTTATCATCTATAGTGAATTCTTTCGAAATCCCCTGGCCTTTTCCCTGCTGGAGAAGGTCTTCCTGCCCCAAATCCTGGACGAAAAAGAGCGGTCTGGACACGGCGAGATCCGGGTCTGGTCGGCAGGCTGTGCCACCGGCCAGGAGGCCTGGTCCGTGGCCATCCTCCTGAATGAGCTGCAGCGGAAGAGCGTGTCTTTCCGCCTGATTGCCACCGACCGATCAGAACCGGCCCTGGCCCAGGCGCGGGCAGGCGTCTACAGCGCCGAGGCCCTGGGAAATGTGAGAATGAGACATGTTAAAAGATATTTTTCCAGACAGGGCGAGTCTTTTGTCGTCGATCCGGGGCTGGCCGAATGGGTGAACTTCTCCGTCTATGATCTCCTGGACGAATCGACCATCTGCCCGCCGGAAAGTATTTTCGGGAACTTCGATTTGGTGCTGTGCTGTAATGTCCTTTTTTATTACCGGCCGCAGATGCAGCAGCGGATACTGCAGAAGATCCGCCGCTGCCTTACTCCCGGCGGCTATCTGGTCACTGATGAGGCCGAACGGGGGATAGTCGAGACTGCCGGCGGTTTTCTGCCGGCGGCGCAGCTGGCGTCGGTCTTCGGGAAGATGAGCAAATAGTGGTGGAGCAATGCTGAACAACATGAAGATATCTCTGTCGGCTGGACTCTGGCATCGGCAGGGCGGGAGGGGCAGGTGAAGCTGAAAAATATGAAAATCGGCACCCAGCTGCACCTGGGCTTGGACCTGATATTTGCCGGCGTGCTGTTCCTGGGCCTGCTGGCCTGGGCCCAGAATAACCAGCTGTGGATGCAGACCGGAACACTCTACGACCATCCCTACAAGGTGGGCCGGGCCATCGGCCAGCTCAAAACGGATGCAGCTGATATCCAGCGCGAGATGCGGGATATCCTGCTGGCAGGGAGTGACCGGGAGAGGGAGATCGCCCTGGAAAGGATTGAGATCGAGAAGGCCGACATTGTCCGTCAGTCCGTTATACTCAATGACCGCTATCTGGGGCCGAAAAAAGATCTCACGGATTTGGGGGATGCAATGGCCCGTTGGCATGCCTATCACGATGAGACCATCCGGCGGCTGAGGGCTGGAGAGAGGGATCTGGCGCTTTCCCGGACCAGGACTGCCAACAGTGAAGGGGGCGTGACGGAGACCCTGATGGCGTATATCAAGACCGTGGACGACTTTTCACGCAGCAAGGGCGAACAGCTGTATAGTCAGGCCACGGAACAGACCGACAGTCTGAATCGCAGGCTGGTCATGATCGCCCTGGCAATCCTGATGGTCACCTTTTGGGTCTATCTGCTCCTGTTGAGAAATCTCAAAGCCCCGCTGAAGCAGCTGACAGCTGCTGCGGAGCGGTTCCGGCAGGGGCGGCTGGATGCCCGCAGCGGTTATGCTTCCGCCAATGAGTTCGGTGAGCTCTCGGCGGCCTTTGATGCCCTGGCCGACGCTGTCGAGACCCAGAGGCTCATCAATGAGCAGGCCGCCCAGCTTGCAGGCGTCATGCTCCGGGCGGTAGATGTCCATGACTTCTGCCGCGAGCTTATTCGGGAACTGGCGGGACAGACCGGCTCTCAGATCGGGGCTGTCTATCTCCTGAACCAGCAAAAGACTGAGTTTGTCCTCTTTGACTCCATCGGTCTGGATCAGGGGATGCGCACAGCCTTTTCCGCCACTGTCTTTGAAGGAGAGTTCGGTTCGGCTTTAGCCAGCGGCACGATGCAGCGGATCCGCCGGATACCTGCAGATACACGGTTTGCCTTTGCCACCGCCGCCGGCAGTTTTCTGCCCAGAGAGATCATCACCCTGCCGCTGCTTGCCGGCCAGGAGACGGTGGCGGTGATCTCCCTTGCCGGCCTGCGCGGCTACGGCGACAATGAGATTATGCTGCTGGAGACGATCCAGGGGACCCTGACAGCCCGGATGAACGGGGTGCTGGCCTTCAGTCAGATCCAGGATCTTGCCATGCAGCTGGAGCAGCATAACCGTGAGTTGAATGCGCAGAGGCAGGAGCTTTTAGCCCAGGCAGACGAACTCACCCATCAGAATACCGAGCTGGCCATGCAGAAGAAGCAGCTGGATGCGGCCAGCAGGCTCAAGAGCACCTTCCTCTCCAATATGAGCCATGAGCTGCGGACGCCTCTCAACTCCGTCATCGCCCTGTCGGGGGTGCTGAGCCGCCGGCTGGCCTCCATCATCCCCGGAGAAGAGGCGGAATATCTGGAGGTGATCGAACGTAATGGCAGAAATCTCCTGAGTCTGATCAACGACATCCTCGATCTTTCCCGTATCGAGTCAGGTCGGGAGGAGCTAAGCCTGGCCCGGTTTTCCCTTCGGGGCCTGGTGGAAGAAATTGTGGAGATGCTGGCTCCCCTGGCTCAAGAGAAGAATATTTCGCTTCTTAATCAAGTAGATGAAACTCTGCCGGTCCTCATATCGGATCCCGGTAAGGTCCGGCATATCCTACAGAATCTGATCGGCAATGCGGTGAAATTCACTGCCTCCGGCATGGTTTCGGTCTCAGCCGGTCTGGCCGACAATGAGGTCCGGGTGGCGGTCCGTGATACCGGCATCGGTATTGCTGCAGATCAGATTCCCCGCATCTTCGATGAGTTCCGGCAGGCCGACGAAGGCACTGCCAGGAAGTACGGCGGTACCGGCCTGGGGCTGGCTATTGCCCGGAAATATACAACTCTTCTGCGCGGCAGCATCAGGGTTGAAAGCACCCCGGGAGAGGGATCGGTGTTTACCCTGGTCTTGCCTCTGGTTGATTCGCTGCCTGATCAGGACCGGAGAGAGAAAACTGAGCCCGCGTACGATGAATCTGCCTTGCAGGCCGTTCCTGCTGGGGACGGACAATGCATCCTGCTGGTGGAGGACAGCGAGCCGGCGACGATTCAGCTACAGGATATCCTTAACGAGAAAGGGTATCAGGTTCTGGTGGCCAGAAATGGCCGGGAGGCGCTGGCGATAATAGACCGCAGTCAGCCGGCCGCTGTAATCCTTGATCTGATGATGCCGGAGATGGACGGTTTTGAGGTGTTGAGGCAGATCCGGAGCGGAGCGCAGACCTTCCCCTTGCCGGTCCTGATCCTGACTGCGAAACATGTAAGCAGGGAAGAACTCAATTTTCTTAAAGGAAATCATATCTACCAACTGATTCAGAAGGGTGATGTCGGAAAGACCGAACTGCTGGCGGCAGTGGCCAGGATGGTGGCGCCGCCTCCCGAAAAGACACTGCCGCGGATCGGCAGAAAACGCGCAGGCAGCAGGCCGGTCGTTCTGGTGGTGGAAGATAACCCTGACAATATGCTGACGACCAGGGCCCTTCTGGAAGACTGCCAGGTCATTACTGCCGAAAACGGCCTGGAGGCCCTGGAGCAGGCACGGCTGCATCAGCCCGATCTGATCCTTATGGACCTGCATCTGCCCGTCATGGATGGTTTTGCCGCCCTGGCTGAAATCCGGAAAGATGTAATGCTGCGCCATCTCCAGGTCATAGCCCTTACCGCCAGTGCGATGAATGGCGACCGGGAGTCGATCCTGGCCCATGGCTTCGACGGCTACATTTCCAAACCTATTGACGAGGGCCACTTCAGAGAGACTTTGCACAAGATTATTTATGGAAACGCATGACTTAAATATACTGGCCATCGATGATAACCGGGACAATCTCACCATCCTGAAGGCGGTGGTGATGGACCGCTTGCCCGAAGCCAGGGTCCTGGTGGCCCTAGATGGCGCTCAGGGACTCGATCTGGCCTTTGCCTATGACCCCGATGTTATCCTTCTCGACATTGTGATGCCGGACATGGACGGCTATGCCGTCTGCAGAAAGTTGAAATCCGATCTGCGACTGCATGTGATTCCGGTGGTCTTCCTGACGGCCCTGAGGACCGACAGGGAAAGCCGCATCAAGGCCCTGGAGGCTGGAGCGGATGGCTTCCTTTCCAAGCCTTTCGACGAGGTTGAGCTGATTGCGCAGATAATGGCCATGGTCAAGATCAAGGCCGCGAACAGGAGCAGGGCGCTTGAAAAGCAGCGCCTGGCAGCCCTGGTCGGCGAACGGACCAGGGAGTTGGAAAGGGAACTGGCGGAGCGTCGGCGGGCGGAAGAGGCGCTCAGGGAAAATAATAGCAAATTCCTGAGCCTGGCAGACAACCTGCCGGGCTATATGGCCTATATCAACGCGGATACCCTCTGCTATGAATTCGTCAATGCGACAGTCGTGCGGGCCTTTGGGATCCCTCGGGACAGGATAGTCGGCCGGCCTGTCCGAGAGATCATCGGAGAGGATAACTTCCGGTTTGCCAGCAGATATATTGATAAAGCCCTGTCGGGGGAATCGACCTCCTATGAAAACACCTTCAATCTGGTCGCGGGAAGGCGATGGGTTCAGGTGAACTATACCCCGGTTTTCGGGGAAGATGGTCGTGTCGTCTCCCTGGTCATGCTGGGATATGATATAACCGAACGCAAGCTGACAGAGGATATCCGTAAAACCCATATCAGCTTTCTGGAGAATCTGGAACGGATTGACCGGGAGATTAAACAGGAGACCGACGTTGAAAAAATGCTCTGGAATGTCGTCGGTCAGGTGTTTGCGATCTTTGACTGTGACCGTGCCTGGCTCTTTTTCCCCTGTGATCCCGACGAGGCATACTTCCGGATCCCGGTTGAGGTCTGCAGACCCGAATTTCCGGGGGCCTTTGCGCATGATCTGGATATCCCGACCTCTCCTGATCTGGCATGTCATCTGCGACAGGTACTGGCCTCCGACTCTCCGGTGATCTCCATGGCCCGGCCGGAAGGCAGCATGAAGGCATCGCTTGCCGAACAATTCGGCATGCAGTCCAAGATGATGATTGCTCTCTATCCCAAACTCGGCAAGCCCTGGATGCTGGGGATGCATCAGTGTTCCTCCCCTCGCATCTGGACTGAGGATGAGCAGAAACTCTTCAAAGAGATCGCCCGCCGGGTCTCCGACGGCCTCAGCAGCGTGCTCTTTCTGCGGGAGCTGCAGGAAAACGAGCAGAAATTCCGGTCCACCTTCGAGCAGGCCGCAGTGGGTATTGCCCATGTCTCTGCCGATGGGCGATGGCTGCGGGTCAATAACCGCCTCTGTGATATCCTGGGATATACACGGGAGGAGATTCTCCAAAAGAAATTTGAAGATATTACGTTTATAGATGATTCTAATATAGATTTTGAATATATGGGGCAGATTCTGCGCGGAGAGATCCCCACCTTCAGCATTGAGAAGAGATATGTCCGTAAGGATGGATCCATCGTCTGGATCAACCTGACCGTTTCCATGGTCCTGCATGCCGCCGGGGAGCCGGCCTATTTCATATCCGTCATTGAAGATATTTCTAAACGTAAAGGGGCCGAGGAGGAGCGTTCCCGGTTGCAGAATCAGCTCAACCAGGCCCAGAAAATGGAGGCCATTGGACTGCTCGCGGGCGGTATAGCCCATGATTTCAATAACATTCTTGCGGCTATAATCGGCTATGCCGATATGGCCCGGGACGAAATCAAACCGGATATCAACGGTAACCTCTCTCAAGTATTGGCTTCAGCCAATCGGGCCAAGGAACTGGTCCGGCAGATCCTGAGCTTCAGCAGGCCGTCAGCCGGGAACTGGTTCCCGGTCAAGGTGCAGCCGCTGGTGATGGAGGCCTTGAAGATGCTGCGTGCATCGATCCCCAGCACCATCAGGATCGTTGAGAGCATTCATGCCCAATGCGGATCTGTGCTGGCCGACCCGACGCAGATCAGTCAGATCGTTATGAATCTCTGTTCAAATGCCTTTCAGGCAATGGAGCAGACCGGCGGCATTCTTTCGCTGGCCCTGAATCCTGTTTCCATTACCCGCCGAAAGTCCACTGACGACGGAACACTGGCTCCCGGCGATTACGTTGAACTGACAGTGAGCGATACCGGAGCCGGGATCAAATCCGAAATTGTCGACAGGATCTTCGATCCGTATTTTACAACCAAGGAGGTTGGTGAGGGAACCGGTCTGGGCCTGTCCATCACCCAGGGGATCGTCAAAAGTTACGGCGGCGCCATCAGGGTCGAAAGCTCCGTGGGCAGAGGTACGACTTTCCGTATCTATCTTCCCTGTATCCGGGACGAAATCAGGGAAGCTGCTCTCAGCCAGGAGATTCCCAGGGGCAGGGGGAATATTCTGTTTGTGGATGATGAGGAGGTCCTGGCCCGGATGGGCAAGAGCATGCTGGAACGGTTAGGCTATTCAGTGACCGCCTGTACCGGCAGTCTTGACGCCCTGGAGGCCTTTACCAATGATCCCGCTGGGTATGATCTGGTCATAACCGATCAGACCATGCCGGGCATGACGGGTATGGTCCTGGCCAGGCGTTTGCTGGATATCCGGCCTGATCTCCCGATAATCCTCTGCACCGGCTTCAGCACCCAGGCCGATGAACAGTCGGTAAAGGCTGTCGGCATCAGGGCATTCGCGTTGAAACCGCTGTCAAAGACCGTGCTCAGCCAACTGGTCAAAAAGATCCTCGATCCGGACATCGAGGCGCTTTCACACAGGCCGTAGGCCGCAGGTCGGATGGGAGAATACGGCCAATCCGTCCCGCAGCCGCAGGTATGGGCAGACTTTACACGCCCGGGTAGATGATTATTGTAGGGATTCGTCGATTTTTCAGGCTGCCCCGGCTCCGTGTCTTCAGACTCCCCGTTTGCTGAAAAGTCTCCCCTGCGAAGGATACTTGCACGGTGCGAATTGTGTGGCGGGTGTCGTTGCCGCGGAACACTCTTCATCTCAAGGCGGCCTGACGGCAGCCGGAGAAGGGAACGGGTGATAATTTTAGAAACGGGAGAAGATGATGACAAAAACGAAGAAGGGGGCCGGATCAGGCCGGACTGTGGCGAAACTCAAGGAAAAACAGGCACAGAAGAGGGAGCAGTCGACAAGCTCGCCGATGATTCAGGCCATGGTCTGGTACAAGGAGGAGGACTATGCAAAACTCCTGAGTCTCTTCGACGATGCCGAATTGCTGCCGCCGGTCTATCAGGATTGGCTGGTTCGCGCCGAAGAGAAAAAGAGTGAAGTTGAGGCGGCGGGAGACCAGGTGATCAAGGTCTTTATCGATCCCGAGACCTTTCCCCAATGGTGTGAGGAGAGAAAGATGCCGCTGGATGCCGAGGCCCGTTCTCAGATGGCCATCGAAGTCGCCCAGGCGCATGCATTCACCCTCTGATGCCGTTTGCAGCAGATGCTGCCGGGATCAGATTGAGCTGCATGGGCGAGACCTTCTCTATTTCTTGTGTTTGTCGCCCGCTCTGTGATTATGGACAAGTTCGTTGCTGTCCACATAGGCATAGGCGCTATGCTTATGAATGGACTCGAAGCTTTCCACGCCGGCAGAGAACCATTTGATATCAGGATGATGCAACGCAGTCACCGCAACCTTGCGGACCACGTCCTCGACAAACATGGGATTGTTGTAGGCCTGTTCGGTGACATATTTTTCATCCGGGCGTTTGAGCAGGGAGTAGAGCTCGCAGGAGGCAGACTGCTCGATGAGTTCGATGAGATCTTCGACCCAGATGAATTTCCTGAATTTTACATTCAGGGTCACCTCGGCCCGCTGATTGTGGGCCCCGGCCTCACTGATCTCCTTGGAGCAGGGGCATAGGGTTGTTACCGGAACCTGGACCGAAAGGACGAAATCTTCATCGGTGCCGGTCCCGTCGGTGAAGGTGCATCGGTATTCCATGAGGCCGCGGGTGCCGGTGACGGGTGCCTTTTTCTCAATGAAGTACGGAAAGTCCATGCTCAGTTTGGCGCTTTCAGCGTTCAGCGTTTCCTGGACTTCCTTGAGCAATTTTGAAAAATTAGTGATGCTGATGGCATCCATGTACTTGTTGAGGGCAGCAGTGAAGACGGTGACGCAACTCCCCCGGCGTTCACCCGGCATGCTGACCTGGAGGCTGACTGTGCCCACTGTGTTCTGCAGCCCGCCGCCCTTTTCCCTGACCCGGATAGGGAGCTGGATGTTTTTTATTCCGACCGTCTGGATGTGTGTGGACATGGTTGAATCTCGTTGCATCGGAGAAAGAGTGGTGCAGTCTTGAGTCCTCGCTGTGTCCTGGGCCCACAGATGATCGATGGCGCGTGCATCAGGATTTTTGGAACAGACTTCCGAAACCTGGGACCCCGGCCATGTGATACTGCTCGCCCTTGGCGTCGCCCCGGACAATCCGAGCCATCCGGCAGCGATTGCCTGGTTTATTACCCTTTTTTCTCCGCTTGCACAAGGCTCTTTTAAAAGGGAATGAATCCGGGTTATTTTTCATGCGTTTCTTGCTGATTCAGTGTAGTTTGTAAAGTTTACATCCGGGAACACTGGTTCTGCCGGATGAAGGCTTCATTTATTGTGCAGAGTAATATGGATATCATTGACGAAAAGATCCGTCTCGATAAATGGTTATGGGCGGCCCGGTTTTTCAGGACGCGTGCCATGGCCTCCCAGGCCGTGGCCGGTGGAAAGGTGCAGGTCAATGATCAGCGGGCCAAGCCATCGCGACTGGTGCAGATTGGCGATGGGCTGCGGATAACCCATGGCGAATTCACCTCCACCGTGCAGGTCCGGGCGGTTTCTGATAAACGCCGTCCGGCGGCAGAGGCTCGACTGCTCTATGAGGAGTCTGCCGAAAGCATCAAGGCCCGGGAAGAAGAGCAAGCCCTCAGGAAAATGATCCGTGCCGGACAGACTGCGCCCGCGGGGCGTCCTGGCAAGAGGGATAGGCGAAAAATCAGGGAATTTATCCGAAAAGAATAAGAGCGTATCCTCAAGACCCGGTGTGATCCCTTCATCGGTAGCCTAAAATTTATTCGCAGATACGCATCTCAAGATGCACAGTTCGTTCGTTATGGTTTCGGAACAATTTTTAGAAGGAGAATGAGGAAATGGCTCATACAATCAAGCGGGCTTTGATCAGCCTGACCGATAAAACAGGCATCGACGGCTTTGCAAAAGAGCTTGCCGCCTTGGGCATCGAGATTCTCTCCACCGGGGGAACTGCCAGAAAGATCCGCGAGGCCGGAGTAAACGTCATTGATGTTGCTGAGTTTACCGGTTTCCCGGAGATGCTTGACGGCCGGGTCAAGACGCTGCATCCCAGGATTCACGGCGGGATTCTCAATCAGCGGGAGAATGCCGACCATCAGCAGCAGTGCGCCAGGCATGGCCTGCAAGATATTGATCTTGTCGCCGTCAACCTCTACGCCTTCGAAAAGACCGTCGCCGATCCCAACTGCAGTCTGGCCGACGCCATTGAAAATATCGATATCGGCGGCCCGACCCTGCTCAGGGCCTCGGCGAAAAATTTCCACGATGTGACGGTCATCGTCGATCCTGCCGATTATCCGCAGGTCATACGCGAGATCAAAGAGACGGGCGATACCACGCTGGCAACCCGATTTTATCTGGCCGCCAAGGTCTTTGCCCTGACGTCTTCATATGATACGAAGATCTCGAAGTGGCTGGAGAAAGTGGATGTGAAGACAAACATATATTTTACCGGAGTGTGATGTATGCTGAATATGGCGGTTCTCCTGTCAGGCAGCGGCAGGACACTCGATAATTTTCATGAGCAGAGCAGGGCGGGCAGGATGGCCGGAAAGATCCAGGTGGTCATCTCCAACATCTCAAGCGCCCTTGGCCTGAAGAAGGCGCAGAATTATGGGTATCCGGCCTTTCATGCCTCAGACAGTCCGGCTACAAACGCCATCCTCAAGGATTTCGATATCGATATCATCTGTCTTGCCGGATATCTGAAGCTGTACGACCCGCCCTTGGCCCTGACCCGATCGGTGATCAACATCCACCCCTCGCTGATCCCCGCCTTCTGCGGCGACGGTTTTTACGGTTCCCGGGTGCACAGGGCCGTAAAAGAACGGGGCTGTACGGTGACCGGCTGTACCGTCCATTTCGCCGATGAGTTTTATGACCAGGGGCCCATTATTCTGCAGAAGAGCGTCAACCTAGGCTATGAGGATTCCGTAGACGAAATCGCAGCCAAGGTCTTCGCGGCGGAATGCGAGGCCTTTCCTGAAGCCATCAACAGGGTTGATGAGAAGGGGATCGATTTTTTCTGGAGGCGGGTACAGCGATGAGGGCGACGACACGTATTATCATGACCTCCCAGGACATGGAACTGGCCCTGAGGAGGATCGCGCTGCAGATCCTTGAAAAAAATCACTCCGCCGAGCAGCTGGCCATTGTCGGCATCCACACCTGCGGGGTCTATCTGGCAGACAGGCTCAGGGCGATCATCTCACGGCAGGCTGGAATTCCGATACTCTCGGGCAGCCTCGATATCAACCTCTACCGTGACGACTGGAGTCTTATCAGTCAGAATCCGCTGGTGAAGACCACGGATATCCCCTTTGCGGTCGAGCAGCGGGAGATTCTCCTCGTGGATGACGTCATCTTTACCGGGCGGACTATCCGGGCGGCCATGGATGCCCTGATGGATTACGGCCGCCCCTACTCTATCCATCTTGCGGTCCTGGTGGACCGGGGAGGCAGGGAGCTGCCGATCCAGCCTGATTACGTCGGCATGAGTACCGCCGTTCTCGCTGATGAGCGGATCCAGGTCATGCTGCAGGAACATGGCGGCATCGATCAGGTCGTCATAGAGAGTTAATGCATGGAACTTCTGGCGCCGGTCGGTACCCTCGAAAATTTTCAGGCAGCAATGGATGCCGGCGCCGATGCGGTCTATGTGGGCGCTCCGGGCTTCAATGCCAGAAACCTGGCCAGGGACCTGGGCCTGGAAGAGGTCGGGGCAATGATCCGCCACTGCCATGATCGGGGGAAAAAACTCTATGTTGCCGCCAACAGTCTGATCCTGGAAAGCGAGATTCCCCGGGCCATTGAGACGCTGGCGCTGCTCGAGTCACTGGGCCCCGATGCCCTGATCGTCCAGGACCTGGGCCTGATACGTCTGGTCCGGGAGTATTTTCCGGCCCTGCCCCTGCATGCATCCACCCTGATGGTCGCCCATAACGCCGATGCAGTCCGGATGCTGGCCAGCCTGGGCTGCCGGCGGGTGGTGCTGGCCCGCGAGCTGACCATAAAGGAGATTGCCGCGGTGGCCGCCGCTGTCGATACCCCGCTTGAGGTCTTTGTCCAGGGTGCCATGTGCTTCTCCTATTCAGGCCTCTGTCTCTTCTCCTCTTACCTGGGAGGCAAGAGTGGTCTGCGGGGCCGTTGCGTCCAGCCCTGCCGCAGACGGTACAACTGGCAGAGCAGAGACGGCAAAGGCGGTGGCGGCAAGACTGCCGGGGGCAGCTACCTGTTTTCCATGAACGATCTCAGCGGCCTTGAGGCGGTGCCCGCCCTTCGCCGTATCGGTGTTGCCGCACTGAAGATCGAGGGCCGGCTGCGTTCCGCCCACTATGTCTCCCATGTGGTTCGGGCCTACAGACTGCTTTTGGACTCTGCCGAGGGTGATTTCGAGCAGGCGGTTGAAGGGGCGAAAGTCCTCATCGACCGGGCCATGGGCAGGAAAGTGTCGCCGGGATTCTTTCTCTCTCCGCAGCCGAAGGAGGCCATCAGCCCTTACCATTCCGGTAATACCGGCCTGCATCTGGGGAGGCTGAAGATCCTTGCTCCCGATGAGGCGGGGGTCTTCGGCAGTCTTGCCCTGAAGGGGCCGGTCGGGTTGGGAGACAGGCTCCGCCTGCATTTCGAATCCTCCGGGGAGCGCCAGGCCTTCAGCCTGAAGCGTCTGATGCTGCGGAATCAGGAGGTGGAGGAGGCAGAGGCCGGGACTCCTGTCCGGATCCTGCTGCCGGAGGGCAGCGAGAAGCTTTCAGGAAGGATCGAACTCTATAAGGTCGATGTCCGGCAGGAGAAGGCTGAAGGGAGAGCCCCGGACCTGGCCGTAGCCCCGGTGAAGCGGGATCTTGGCAAGAGCAGGAACAGACTTGGGCCCCATATCCAGTCCATTCAGGCCCGGGTTCTGGGTACGGAGGAGGCTGTCCAAACCCTGCAGGGCGGTAATTCTCCGGGGCGAGGCAGGAAATCAGGGCCGCAGAAGAAATCAGGCTCCGGTCTGCCCGTCGAATGGTGGCTGAAGACTGATCAGCCCGGCATGATCCTTGGACGGCTGCCTTTTGCCCCTGACCGGCTGCTGCTGACCCTTGACAAAAATATGCTGGGTCAGGCCGGCCGGATCAGACAGTATCTGGGGGCGCAGGCCAGGAATGTGATATGGGCCCTGCCGCCGGTTCTGCTGGGCGCTGAATTCCAGCGGCTGCGGTCTTCCGTGCATTCCTTGATGCGTTCGGGCTTCAAGAGCTTCCAGATCGGCCATCTCAGCCAGACCGCCTTCTTCGGCAAGGAGCGGGTGCACCTCTACGGCGACTACACTCTCAACCTGATGAACGGCCAGGCAGTCGAGCTTGCAGGTATTGCCGGGCTTGAGGCGGTGCAGCTCTCCATTGAACTGGATCAGCAATCCCTGCAGGACTGCGTCAAAGGCTATCGGCGGCCAGGGATCGAGGATGGGAAGGGCACCTCTGGCGGGAGGGTACGCCTGGGTCTTATGGTCTACGGGGCCCCGGCCCTTTTTACCGCTCGCCTGGCCGCCGATCATTTTCAGTATGGCCGTATTTTTATCAGTCCTAAAGAGGAGCCCTTCGTTATCCGGAAAAAGGAGGGAGGGACCCAGACCTTCGCCACCCGGCCCTTCTCCCTGCTTCCCCACCTGCAGGATCTGAAGGAGATGGGGCTCCAGTACGTCGTTATCGATACGACCGGTCTTGCCCTTGATAAGAAGGGTCTGCAGGAGCTTGCCGACAGAATGTCGGCAAAGGGACGAGGCCCCAGGCTGTCCGCCTTTAATTATTTCGGCAAACTGGAATAGCGGCAGGGGAACCCTCGCCCGATGCCGCGGAATGGGCTGGGGAAAGGTTCTTCGCCTCCATTGATCAAAAAAATGCAGGAGGCAGGGGAACCATAGCAGGGAGTCCTGCCTTTCAGGTCAATTGACCTTCGGCGTCCGGCCTTCATCCAGCCGGCGCATGCCCTCCATCAGGAGTTTCATGAAATATCCGATTTCCGTGACTTCGAAGTCCTCCGGCGGGATGCCCGGTGTAAACCTGAAACGTCCCTTATGCTCCTTCAGGATTTCATAAAAGGCTGCCTCGCCGGACACATCGTTATACTTGGCCTTGATCAGGGATCCCTGCCGGAATGAAAACCTGGCGGTCCCGCGGGAGAGCTCAGTGATAGTCAGGATTCCGGTCTTATTGTTCATGTTCAGGGTCTGGAATAAGGCCTCAGACGGTATTTCGCTGAGGTTCCCGATCATCGCCGAAGAGAGATCCTCGGTGCGGATCAGATTCGATTTGTTCAGTCTGCCGGCCATGAGACGGGAAAAATACAGCTGAACCGCAGGATAGTGCTCCAGTATTTTCTGAAAATTCTCCCGCCCGATGGAGAGAATCGATGTCGGTTCGGCGATCTGGATGGTGGCGCTGACATTTTCATTGCAGATCAGGCTCATTTCGCCGAAGACGTCGCCTTTGCCCAGCTTGGAGATAGTGATGCCGGCCTCGTTGATGACATTGATGGAGCCCGAAATGATAATATAGAAGCAGCCGCCCGGATCTCCCTTGCGGATGACGATTGCTCCCTTTTCATAACGGGTCAGCCTGAAAAACTGAACGACTTTTTCAAGATTTTTCTGCTCGATGTTTTTGAAAAATCCAAAATCACTGATGAGATCAAGAGTGGACGCCAATTCATTGAGGGGGGGATCTGCCGGTTCCAGGAGGGAGAGGCCCTCCTGCCTGCTGTGCTCCAGGCGAATGGTGCCCGTGCAGCCGCTGCAGCTGATCATGCAGACGGGGACCTTGTCGCCCCGCTCATAATGCATGATGATCTTGGTCAGATCGCCGATCAGAATTTTGCAGGTCTTCTTCCCCGCCGGTGTATGCGCTATCGTCGTGGTGATAAAGGCGTTTTCTTCTTCATTGACGATGGAGATGGCGATGCCGGTGACGATGAATATATCGCCGTAGTCATAAAAAGGGCATTGTCTGCTTTCAATAATTCTAAAAAATACCTTTGGAAAACCCATATCTTACCTAAGTGAGGGGCGAAAGGCCACAGTGCTGATTCTCAACCAGCATGGCCGGAGCTGTCCGCCGGCCACAACAAATTAAGAAAGCGGATCATTCCTCAACCGAGTGACAGATTTATTTTTGATGCAGAGTTTACACGTATCTAAAAGGTATCTCACCGCAGGGAGATGTGTCAAATCTTAATTTCAAAAGGGAAATTGTAAGATACGTGATATTTGTTGACATGGGACAGTTTTTCAATTAAAAAGGTCGTTTCATGTTCTGTGGTGGCAATCGACCGGGAAAAGCTTCACATTCGCCGGAAGAAACAGGAAACGATTGAAGCGTACCGGGAAGCCCGGCTTGTAATAGAAGAGAGTACAACAGGAGGAAATACTTCGTGGCAAATCATAAATCCGCTGAAAAAAGAAATCGCCAGTCTCAGGCTCGCCGCCTGCGTAACCGTGTCAATAAGACCCAGATGAAGAATGCCGTACGTAAGGTGAACGAGGCCGTCCTGGCCGGCGCCATGGAAGAGGCCAAAGAGGCATTGAAAGTTGCTATTCCCGTTATCGCCCGGACCGCGACCAAAGGCAGCCTTCACAAGAAGAGCGCCTCTCGCAAGGTTTCACGCCTTACCCGGAGTGTCAATAAGATGCAGGCGGCTGTCTGAGCTGCTTTTGCAACGGCTGGGGGTGATCGCGTAGAAATCCCGCTTTCGGCTTTGTGATGGTTAAGCCATGAGACCTATAGGTTTCATGGCTTTTTTTTTTGCTGAAGCCCCCATTGAAAGAAGTGTCTCATTATCCAAGACCGTCGAGATGGTCAGAATTTTATCGTCGGAATATCAGCAATATGTCTGTCGCAAAAAAAAACATATGCCCCGGTCCCGGACAAAAAAAGTCAATGTTCAGGGTGACCCGGACAATGAATGATTGAAGAACAGATTTGTCAAAAGCAGTATTTTGTTGTACCTTCTGCGGTTTGAAGTCGTTTTTATAAACAATACACTGACCTGAGTAAATGAGATGTCTGCGCAGACCTACTCCCCCGATTATGAAACATTCTGCTCCACTCTGACCGGAGCAGGACTTGTTCCCCTCCATCGGCAGATCATTGCCGACCTGGATACGCCCTTGACCCTCTTTGCCAAGGTTGCAAAGGACTACAGTCATGTCTTTCTCTTCGAGAGCATGGAGGGGGGAGAAAAATGGGGACGGTATTCCTTTATCGGCCTTGATCCGCTGGTAACCTTTTCCTCAAAAGGACAGGAGGTCGAGGTGGTGGAGGTCTCCTGTGATGGAAAAAAGACTGTCAGAAGCACCACGAATCCGCTTCAGGCCCTCAGGACCCTGGTCGCGGACCTGAGGGCCTTGGAGGACCCCGACCTGCCGCGTTTCTGCGGCGGCGCCGTCGGCTTCCTCGGTTACGATATGGTCCGCTTCATGGAAAACCTGCCGGATAACCATCCGCCCCTTGATTTCCCCGACTCCTCGTTTATGGTTCCCCGGATCGTTCTGATACATGACAGTTTCCGGCAGACAGTGACCGTGGTGTGCTGGGTACGGGGGAGCGAAGGGCAGGACAGCCGGAGCCAGTATGACGATGCTGTGCAGCGGATTGAGGCCATCGTCCGGCAGCTGAAGGGGCCTGTCTCGGCGGATTATTATGAGACCATGGGCCGAAGGGGCGCGGGCAGTCATACTTTCACCTCCAATATGAATGCCGCCCAGTTCACGAATATGGTGGAACGGGCCCGGGAGTACATCATGGCCGGGGATATCATCCAGGTCGTGCTGTCCCAGTCGTTTCATACCCGGACAGAACTGTCGCCTCTGGCCATCTATCGGGCCCTTCGTCATATCAATCCCAGCCCCTATCTCTTTTTTCTGAAGCTTGGCGATCTGGTCCAGATTGGTTCTTCCCCTGAGATTCTGGTGCGTAAGGAGGGAGATTCCATTGAGCTCCGTCCCATAGCCGGTACCAGGAAACGGGGAGTAACGCCAGTTGAGGACGCCGTCCTGGAACAAGAACTGCTGGCGGATCCCAAAGAGCGGGCCGAGCACCTGATGCTGGTGGACCTCGGCCGCAACGACGTCGGCAGGATTGCCAGAGGCGGTTCGGTTACGGTCCGCGATCTGCTGGTCATCGAACGCTACAGCCATGTCATGCATATCGTCTCGGGTGTGCATGGGATCATCGAGGAGGGCAAGGACCAGTTTGACGTGATCGAGGCCTGTTTTCCCGCCGGTACCGTCAGCGGGGCACCCAAAATAAGGGCGATGGAGATCATCGACGAACTGGAGCCTCAGCGGCGCGGACCCTATGCCGGCTCTGTCGGTTATTTCGGCTTTTCGGGAAATATGGATTTTTGCATTACCATCCGGACATTCATCATGCGGGGCAAGGATCTCTGGGTGCAGGCCGGAGCGGGTATTGTTGCCGATTCCGATCCCCGGAAGGAGTTTGAAGAGACCATTAATAAGTCCATGGGGTTACGTCGCGCCATCGAACTTGCTGAGAAGGGATTTTGATTATGATTGTAATTATAGATAATTATGACTCTTTTACCTATAATATCGTCCAGACCATCGCCGCAAACTGTATCCGAGAAGGCAGGAAGGCCGATATCCGGGTCTTCAGAAACGATGCGATCAGCATTGCCGAAATCGAGGCAATGAACCCTGACCGTCTGCTGGTCTCTCCCGGGCCCTGTACCCCTGCAGAGGCCGGGATTTCCATTGAGGCCATCCGGCATTTCGGAGGCCGAATTCCGGTTTTGGGGGTCTGTCTCGGCCATCAGTCCATCGGTGAGGCCTTTGGCGGCCGGACTGTCCGGGCAGGGCGGATAATGCACGGCAAAACCAGCCCGATGCACCATGACGGCAGGGGTATTTTTACCTCCCTGCCCAATCCCTTCGACGGAATGCGGTATCATTCCCTGGTCATTGAGGAGCAGGGGATGCCTGATTGTCTGGTGGTCACTGCCAGGACTGACCAGGGCGAATTGATGGGGGTGCGTCACCGGAGCCTGATGGTCGAGGGCGTTCAGTTTCATCCGGAGTCCATTATGACCCCGGCAGGCATAACGCTTTTGCAGAACTTTATGAGTCCTGACTATCTTTCCCTGCTCAAGGAAGGACAGAATGCCTATAACTGAGGTGGTTATGAACATTAAGGAAGCGATCGGCCGGGTTGTGCTGGGCACCGATCTCACTGAAATAGAGATGTACGGAGTTATGAACGGGATCATGAGCGGCGAGGCCACGCCTGCCCAGATCGGCTCCTTCATCACCGCCCTGCGGATGAAGGGGGAGACTGTCGATGAGATAACCGGCGCCGTCAGGGTCATGCGTGAGAAGGCCACGCATCTCGATACCGGGGTTGATGTGAAGGGGGGAGAGGTCCTGATGGATATCGTCGGCACGGGCGGGGATGGTGCCGGATCCTTTAATGTGTCGACTACAACGTCCTTTGTTGTGGCCGCTGCCGGTGTCCCGATTGCCAAACATGGCAATCGGGCTGTGTCTTCCCATTGCGGCAGCGCCGACGTGCTCGAGGCCCTGGGAATAGACTTGAACCTTTCCCCGGCTTCCATGGCCGAATGTGTCCGTTCGGTCGGCATAGGTTTCCTTTTCGCCCCTATGCTGCATAAGGCGATGAAGTATGCCATCGGTCCCCGCCGGGAAATCGGTATCCGGTCCATATTTAACATCCTCGGGCCGATGACCAACCCGGCAGGAAGCAATGTCCAGCTCACCGGGGTCTTCTCTCAGGGGTTGACCCGGACGGTGGCTGAGGTCCTGGTTCGACTGGGCATAAAACGGGCCCTGGTCGTCTGGGGCGAGGGGAATCTGGACGAGTTGACCATAACCGGGACTACGCATGTGGCCGACGGCTATCAGGGCAAGGTCACCTGCTATACCCTTGAACCTGAGGATTTCGGCCTCTGCCGGGGCACGCTGCATGACATCCGCGGCGGCAGGACCCCCGCGGCGGCGGCACTGCAGGTCCGTGAAGTCCTGAGCGGGGAAGAAGGACCCAAGCTGGATATGGTGCTGCTGAATGCCGGCGGAGCCCTCTATGCCGCCGGTCGGGTCGCAAGTATCCAGGCCGGTGTGGACCTGGCCAGGGATATAATTCGGTCCGGCGCAGCCACCGAAAAACTCGAACAGCTGATCCGATTCTCCCGTTCCCTTGTTAAAGCTCAGCCTCTTGGATAATCGCAGGCTATGATCCTTGATACCATCGTCATTAAAAAGAGGCAGGAGGTGGCGGCCCTGCGGGCCGGCGGCATCAGCCTTCCCGACCAGTTCAGGGAGAAGACCATTCCACCGCCCCGCGGCTTTCGGCAGGCCCTGCTTGCCTACCCCGGTGTATCGCTGATCGCCGAAGCGAAAAAAGCCTCACCCTCCAAAGGGGTTATCTGCGAGGATTTCCGGCCCGTCGAAATAGCGGTCAACTATCAGCGCAGCGGGGCCCAGGCAATTTCGGTGCTTACCGACGTCGATTTTTTTCAGGGCAGTCTGCTCTATCTGCTCCAGGTCCGGGAGGCCGTGGACCTGCCGGTCCTGCGCAAGGATTTCATTATCGATGAGGTGCAGATCCGGGAGGCGGCTGTTCATGGCGCCGATGCCATACTGCTCATTGCGGCCATCCTGGACCGGTATCAGCTGCGGGATATGCAGGCCTGTGCGGGTGAACTGGGTATGGATGTCCTGGTGGAGGTCCATAATGAAAGGGAACTGGATCTGGCCCTGGCTGCCGACAGCCGTCTTGTCGGTATCAACAACCGCAATCTGCAGGACTTCAGCCTTGATATTGAGACCACCTTCCGCCTGAAGAGGCTGATTCCCGGTGATATCCCGGTGGTCAGTGAATCCGGCCTGAAAAGCCGGGAGGATATCAGGCGTTTGGAGGATGAGGGCATAACTGCCGCGCTGATCGGCGAGACGCTGATGCGGGCCGGAATCGGCACAGACATCTTTCAGAGCTTACGACACGACTGAGCAGGGGGAGGCCGGCAGATGGGCAACAGGACGCGGGTCAAAATGTGCGGGACCACCACCGTCGGCGATGCGAAGGAGGCGGTCCTGGCGGGGGTTGATGCCATCGGCTGCATATTTGCTGAAAAGAGCCCTCGCCGCGTCTCTATTGCCAGGGCCAGGGAGATAGCAGTATCGCTGCCGCCCTTTGTCGATCTGGTCGGAGTCTTTGTCGATCAAGACATTGAAGAGATTGGGGAAATTATACGGGAGGTCGGGCTTTCCCATGTACAGCTTCATGGAGGCGAGGACCCTGAGCTTTGCCGACAGATAGGTGAGGCGGTGGCGCCATGCCGGGTGATCAAGGCCTTCAGAATCGGGGCGCACAGCCGAGCAGACGCATTCCGCGATTATACACCGGTGAGCTGCGGATTTTTGCTGGACACCTATGAAAAGGGGCAGCAAGGCGGAACCGGGAAGATCTTTGACTGGTCCCTCATTGGACTTCTTCAACTCGGCCGGCCTGTTATTCTGGCCGGCGGTCTGGGCCCCGGAAATGTCGCTGAAGCCATCAGGACAGTCAGACCCTTTGCAGTTGATGTCAATTCCGGCGTCGAGGTTGCACCAGGGATCAAAGACTGCATAAAACTGCGCGCACTTATGGATCAGGTCAAGCTGGCAGACAGCATGACCTGCGCTGGGTGAGATTATCTGGCTATCTCGAAGGCCCCGCGCAGACCCCTCAAATGCAGGATGTCCTCAACCCGGTAGGATCCGTGTAATTCCTGTCCTGCATAGACGCAAACCCGGTAGAGAATGGATTTTCCGGACAACAACTCCCTGATGACCGTCGTCTGTCCGGTATCCGCATCCGCAAATCTTTTCTGCAATTTGAAGGGATCGGTCTTCTCTTTCAGAGCCCCTATCTGAATGTAGAACTCACCCTTGTTGTCGCGGGCATCGGACAGTCCTGCGGGGGCGGCGGACTTGGCCAGCGTGGTTACCCTGACTCGGGCCGTGCCGTTATTGACGAGATCGAGTTTCTTGGCGGCGGTGTAGCTTAGATCAATGATTCGGCCTCGGACGTATGGCCCCCTGTCGTTGACCCTGACTATGGTTTTTTTCCCATTCTCCAGATTGGACACAAGCAACATGGTGTTCATCGGCAGCTGCTTGTGGGCCGCCGTCGGCTCATTCATATCGTAGGTTTCGCCGCTGAAGGTCGAACGGCCGTTGAAATCGTAGCCGTACCAGGAGGCAAGCCCTGTCTCCTTATACCCTGAAGATGCTGAGGCCGGACTGTATACCTGGTCATTAATGGTGTAGGTCTGCTGACTCTGAGTGGGTTGGCCGTCTTGAGCCGATACCGGCTCGGCAGGCGCGAACAGAAAAAGGACAAGGAGTCCCGACAGAAACAAAGCCGGAGAAAAAGATGTTGTCAGGCGCCGCCGGCACCTTGGCGCGGGAGATTTGACGAAATTTGATGTTGATTGTATAACTTGCTGAAATAAGGTGGTATTTTGTGCGACACGGTAAAGAAAAATTCGCAGTATGAGTGTGATTTTCATGGCCTTCTTCATCCTCCTGCAGTTGGCACTTCATCATGACCGGGGAATTATTGCAGTTATGCGACGAAATAAGGAGCTGTGGCCAACCCGCTTATACGATGAGCAATAATTCTTGTTGTACCCCATTCTGGAACGGCTGCATCATTTCAGCTTCATTACTCTTATTCTGAAGCCGATTTACAACGAGATGCCTGTGGATAAGCTGGTCAAACGCTTTAATTGAGAATAGAATATCAAATCTGGTAACAGACGGTATTCTCAAGGCCGACAAAAAAACTGTCGGTCAAATGCCGGGGGTATTGAAACGATCGTCTATTCATAAAACGACCGCGTCCTCAGGGCGGAATCGATATTGCATATCTGCTGGTCCCGCCGTCGAATTTCTACTTTTATACCATACCTTCCTCATGTTTTCTCCCAAAAAAGTCGCAAATGGGCAAGAAAAATTATTATTAGTAGTAATTTTAGTGAATTGCAAACTGTATAAATTGCGTATTTCAGGCAGTGAAAACAGGTGTATTTCAGGTTTTTCCTGCAATCGTGCGCTCCTGAACTGGGCTGACCCCGTTGCGATCATGCGGATGTTCGCATACAGGCCTGGGGCTCATGATTACCATCACCGCAGTCATAAGCAAGGGGAGGGGGCATTTCTTTGCAGTCGGGAAAAGAGCGGCTGTAAATACCTTGCGATCTCTTCAGAGGACTGCCAGGTGAAGGGCGAACAATGCCAGCGTGGCTGATCAAACTCCACGCAACGGTTGGCCGTGCCGTCGCCGCGTGGAGAGTCATGAGGCCAGGCAGGGTCAGAGACGGATGCCGCGGGAAAAATCTATCATTCTCCTGATGGGGATACTGGCTTTGGCGGCCAGTTCTGCGTCCACCAGGATCTCGTTTTGGCCTGTTTCCAGGACTTCCGCCACCTTCTGCAGAGAATTCATCTCCATCCATGGACAATGGGCGCAACTCTGGCAGGTGGCGCCATCACCCATGGTTGGTGCTTCGATTAATGTTTTTCCCGGCGCTATCTGCCGCATCTTGTTGAAAATTCCGGCATCGGTTGCAATAATGAATTCCATGTTCGGCATGCTGGCGACCGCCTTGATCAGGGCCGTGGTCGAGCCGACGACATCGGCCTGGCAGATGACGTCCTGAGGAGATTCCGGGTGCACCAGCACCGCAGCAGCTGGGTGCAGCCTGCGGATTCGCTGGAGGGCCACGGCTCTGAACTCTTCGTGGACCACACAGGAGCCGGGCCAGATGATCATTTCTATCCCGGTCTGATTCTGGATGTACTGGCCAAGATGCCTGTCCGGTGCCCAGATAATCTTTTCGCCGTTCTCTGCCAGATGCTTCACGATTGCAAGGGCTATTCCGGAGGTGACAACCCAATCGGAACGTGCCTTTACCCTGGCGCTGGTATTGGCGTAGACAACGACTTTATGGTTGGGGTACTGATCGCAGAAGTCGGAAAAGAGGTCGATCGGGCAGCAGTCATCCAGGGAGCAGGTGGCGGCCAGGTCGGGCATCAGCACCCTTTTTTCGTTGTTGAGAATCTTTGATGTTTCACCCATGAAGCGGACCCCGGCCACTACCAGTGTCCGGGCCTCGTGTTCCATGCCGAACCGGGCCATTTCCAGGGAATCGGCTACGCATCCTCCTGTTTCCTCGGCCAGGTCCTGAATCTTTCCATCGGTGTAATAATGGGCGACAAGGGCCGCATTCTGCTGATGCAGCAGCTCTTTTATATGATTTTTCAAGGCCTTTTCTTCTTCGCCGGAGAGCTCCTGGATTGGGGGATGCTCGGGGACGGTCACCTTGGGCAGTATCAGCGGTTGTGGTGTTGTCTCATCCATGTTCTTTCCTCAATCGCCGTCAGAGGCGATCCGTCATTATCTCAGGCCGGTAGATTCACGGGGGAATACTCTTCGGGGCGAGATCGTTGCTTGTCGTGATGCGCATATGCTTACTGCAGGAGCTCCGTCTTTTTCACCATCCTCTCCATGGGGCAGAAAGGAGCTCTTGCCATCCACGTAAAAGAGACTGAAAATATAGCCTCGCAGGATATGAAGGTAAAGGAAATAGCAGACCTGCTGAAAAATTATCAAGGGGGGATATCCTGACACCGCTTTCCTGGCCGCCTTCCGTCTGTCGCGACCGAAAAAGGATTGGGGAGATGCAGGCAATGCTGAATCAATTTTTTTCAATGACCTCGCAGCGAATCTGTCCCTGATGCAGACGGATCTCCAGCTGATCCTCGATCGTCACCTGAGAACTGTCCGTCACGATTGTCATATCGCTGCTTGAGGCGTCTTTTTTAGTCACGATGGAGTATCCCCTGGCCAGGGTCGCCAGCGGGCTCACCGCATGCAGCCTGGCCATCTGCTGCGCGAATCGGGCCTTTCGAGCTGCGAGGAGGGCAAGTACCTGCCTCCGTATGGTATCGTTGAGAAAGGCCAGGCGCTGCTGTCTGAACCGAATTTTTACAAGCGGCGCCTGATCCTGCAGGCGTCCGGTCAGCTCTTCGCAGGCCCTGAGGCGATCCTGCAGAAGGTTTTGTATGGCTTGCACCAGGCCTGCCTGGCAGCTGTCCATCCGCAAGGATGCGTTGATGAGGACGGAGCTGAGATTGCCCAGCAGGCGGCGATTAGAGGCAACTCGGCTTTGGCTGTTTCGTAATTTTCTGCCGATATGGCCTGCCATCTGTTCGCGCAATTTCCGGACGGCGGCGAGCAGACGGATATTATCCGGAATGATCCTCTCGGCAGCACCCGTGGGCGTGGGGGCCCTGAAATCGGCGCAGAAATCGGCGATCGTAAAATCGATTTCATGCCCGATTCCGGTAATCACCGGGATTGTGGAGTGATGGATCGCCCTGGCCACACATTCTTCATTGAAGGCCCAGAGATCCTCCAGCGAGCCGCCGCCGCGGCAGAGGACGATTACATCGGCCTTAAGTTCGCGGTTGACCCGGTTGATTGCCGCAGCTATCTCGTCTGCGGCCCCTTCGCCCTGGACGCGGACAGGAAGGATCCTGATCCGGGCTGAGGTCTTGCGATTCCTGCAGATTGTCAGAAAATCATGGATGGCGGCTCCTCCGGGAGAGGTGATAACAATGATTTCCTGCGGAAAAGCCGGCAGGAGCTTTTTATGTTCCGCGGAGAAGAGCCCTTGGGCGATGAGTCGCTGTTTGAGCTGTTCAAACCGGAGCTGCAGAAGTCCGGTCCCAAAAAAATCTACCGTATCGACGATGAGTTGGTATTCTCCCCGTGGTTCGTAAACGGATATCCGGCCATGGCAGATGACCTGTTGCCCGTCTTTAATATCCTCCGGCAGAAATTTTCTCTGCCCCTTAAACAGCACCGCCTTCAATTGGGCGCTGCTGTCCTTCAACGTGAAGTAGAGATGCCCTGAAAAGGGGGATCTCATATTGGAGATCTCGCCGTGAATATGGACAAACCGGTAGTTTTCGTCGAAAAGTGCGGCAATCGATTGGGTGAGCTCGGAAACGGATTGGATATGGAGTTGCATGGATGCCGGGTTTCTTGAGGGTTTGCAGAGGGAATTACGGATTACAAATGGACATGAATCACAGTATATATTATAATTAAAGATTCAATTGTTTTTTTGAGAATCAAGCGCAGGATATACTCAAGTGGAGACCATAATGGCAGATGAAACGCCTTTCAATAAGTTGCATGTAGAACCGAGCCTGAAAGGGGACCTTACCGGCCTGCTGGAGCAGCTGAACATCCCCCCGAAGACGGTCAAGTTTATTCAGAAGAATATCAAAATAATTTACGTTGTTCTTGCCCTTGTAGTCATTGTGAGCCTTTTCTGGTCGGTCTACGATGTCTACAGCCAGAAGAGGATAAATCAGAGCAGCTCCGCCCTGGTGATGGCAATGAACCAGCCGCCGGCAATGCGGTCTGCAGCCTTGCAGAAGATGATTGCTGATTTTTCCGGGACTTCTTCGGCGCTTTGGGCGGAGGTGGAGCTGGCTCATATCGATATGAGCAGCGGCAGCTTTAAGACCGCGGTCGCGAAATATGCGGCCGTCAGAGGAAAGATCAAGGACTCAAACCCGCTTTTCCCCCTGACCACTTTCGGACTTGCCCAGGCTGAGGAGGCGGGAGGGGAGTATGACCGGGCCTTTGCCGAATATCAGTCTCTGGCAAAGATCGAGGGATACCAACCCATGGGGCTTTTGGGCATGGGGAGAATATATGAAATGAAAGGTGAGAAAGACAAGGCCCTGTCAGTCTATGAACAGTATATGTCGACCTTTATAGGAGACAACCGTAACGATCCCGAAAAGGTGCTCATCTCTGAAAAAATCGGCAGGCTGAAGGCGATGCCATGAAGCTTGTAAAAACAATTAATGAATTACGCAATGTTATTGCGAATTGGCGGTCTGAGGGCAAGACTGTCGGCCTTGTGCCGACCATGGGCTGGTTTCATCTCGGCCATCTCTCCCTGATGAAGATGGCCAAGGGAAAGGCGGACAAGGTCGTCGTCAGTCTCTTTATTAATCCCATGCAGTTCGGGCAAGGCGAAGACCTGGCCGCGTATCCTTATGATCTCTCCCGTGATATGCATCTTGCCGAAAAAGAGGGCGTCGATCTCCTCTTTGCACCGTCGTCAGAGGAGATGTATCCGGAGGGTTTTCAGACCAGCATAACCGTAAAAAACCTCTCCCAGGGACTGTGCGGGGCCTCGCGTCCTGTTCATTTTGCCGGCGTGGCCACTGTCGTTGCCAAGCTTTTCAACATGGTGCAGCCGGATCTTGCAATTTTCGGGAAAAAAGATTTTCAACAGCTGGCGGTGATACGGCAGATGGTCAAGGACCTGAATTTCAATATTGAGATCCTGGGCCACCCTCTTGTTCGGGAGGATGACGGCCTGGCAATGAGCTCTCGGAACAGCTATCTCAATCAGGAGGAGAGGCGGAACGCCCGCTGTCTGTATAGAGCCATCACCTCCGTTCGGGAAAAGGTGTCAGGTGAGGGGACGGAGCCCTCCGTTGCCCAGCTCACGGATGAGGTGACGCGGATGATAAACGCCACCTCTGGATGCGCAGTGGAGTACGTTGAGGTGGTTGATAAAGAAACGCTGCAGAAATCCGCAACCATAAATCGAAACAGTATTATTGTATTGGCCGTCAAGATTAACGGCAGAGTCCGGCTGATAGATAACGCCCTGTTATACCCGGAGGAGAACGATTCCTGAGCACATAAAACAAGTATGCAGAGGATGTCAGCCGGACAAACCGGTGATGAAACGCAGGAAACCATGAGTCTGAACCTTAAACGTATAAAAGTGTAGACCGATGTTGAAACAAATGCTGAGTGCCAAGATCCACCGGGCGACCGTAACGCAGGCCAATCTGGATTATGAGGGGAGTCTGACGATCGATAAGGATCTGATGGATGCTGTCGGAATTGCCTCTTTTGAAAGGATAAAGATCTACAATATTAATAATGGTGAACGGTTCGACACCTATGCCATCGAAGGACCGCGGGGGTCGGGGATTATCGGTCTGAATGGCGCGGCGGCCCGCAAGGGGATGGCGGGGGATCTGATCATTATTGTGACCTACGGGATTTATTCGGAAGAGGAATTGAAGGACTATCACCCCCGGATCGTATTGCTCAATGATCGGAACCAGGTCAAGAAAGTTCTGAGCAGATAGTCTGATTTTTTACTAAACGGAGATGCCAGATGCCTGGATATGAAATTTTTGGTGACGAAGAAAAAAATGAAATAGCCGATGTCCTTGAGACAGGGGTGTTGTTCCGCTATGAGTTTGGCGAACAGCGTAATGGGATCTATAAGGTTCGGGAATTTGAAGAGAAATTTGCGGCCTATTGCGGCGCTGCCCACGCCCAGGCGGTTACTTCCGGGACAGCTGCCCTGAAGGTCGCCCTGACGGCTCTGGGGGTGGGGCCCGGAGACGAGGTCATCACGCAGGGATTTACCTTCGTGGCCACCTGGGAGGCCATCCTCGAGGTTGGCGCGATTCCGGTGTTTACCGAGGTCGATGAGACCCTGAACATGGATCCGGCTGATCTGGAAAAGAAGATCACCGCCAAAACCCGATGCATCATACCGGTCCACATGCTGGGGGCCCAGGCCCGGATTGAGGAAATTGTCGCCATTGCCCGCAGGCATTCTCTTGCAGTCCTGGAAGATACCGCCCAGGCGGCAGGCGGCAGAATTCAGGGGCGGCATCTCGGCACGTTCGGTAATTGCGGGACTTTTTCTTTTGATGCCGTCAAGACCATGACCACGGGTGAAGGCGGAATGATTATTACCGGTGAGCGGGATCTCTGGCGGTCGATGTCCGAGTATCACGATCATGGTCATGATCATGCCGTCAATCCGGCTGGTCGAGGCGGTGAAGGTCGCAGCTTTATCGGTTTCAACTTCAGGATGATGGAACTTCAGGGGGCGATCGGCATAGCCCAATTGGCAAAGCTTGATGCAATGATTGCGGCCCAGCAGAAGACGAAGGCGCTCCTGCGGGAGGCAGCATCGGTGATACCGGGCGTGCAGTTCAGAAAACTGGTGGATCCGGAAGGCGATTCCGCCACGTTCTTCTGTTTTATGCTCGATAACGCTGAGCGTTGTAGGAGGGTCAACGCGATCCTTGCAGGGCATGGCGTCGGAGCCATTAACTTCGGTGAGAATACCTGGCACTTCTATCCGAAATGGGAGCACCTCCTGGCCGGCTCGACGCTGTCCAGATCCGGCTGGCCCTTCATGGAACCAGGCGGGCGTCGAAGAGTCCTTTATGACAAGGATGTACTGCCCGCCACAGCAGAGCTCATTACTAGGACCCTGGTGTATCAAATTCCGGTCAAGATGCCAGCAGAGCGACTGGAGAAGATCCGGTCGGCCCTGAAGAGCGCCGCTACCGTCTGATTCTCTTTCATGCAGGACGATCCATGGGTATCGTCCTGCATGCCTCTTGTCCCCCTTAAAAACGTCCTTACCTCATCTCCCGCCTCGTATTCCTTCAGGCTTCCTTGATGGCGATGCCCGTATGTCGCTGGCTGGTATAGTCATCCTTTGCACTTTTTGAATATTGTGCTGTGCTAGAGAGGTTGGGGCTATTGTGCCTGACTATGAGATGCATTTTATTTGTGTTGAAATATTGTGCGTAATGTTCGTTGAGTGCGGCCGAAATGTTGACACACTATTAAATGAAATTTATAAAATGCAGCAGCTTCGGTTATGTGAAGTAGCGTTCAAACAGATCAAATCGGGGAGAAGAACGAGTGTAGGTTCATGGGTGACATATTGCAAAAAAATTCAGGATTTTTTGCTCCATCCATGTCGGTTTAATAGTCTATAAATCGTTGATTTAGGGATGATTCGTTCAATTCTTTCCTCGTATGCCTTTTTTATTTCAGCTACCAGAACAATGTTACCCGATGCTGATCTTTTAAAAAATGGCGCAAGAAATGTTTTCTCTTCCTGGTGAGTTAGATAGTTTCTCCTCCGGCCGCCTCTCCCAACCCCAATAAGTGAGGCCTCTCCCTTTTTTAAATAGTTTGACCAGATTTTTTTGACGGTGCCCGGGGTCCACCCCGTTATTCTGGCAATTGTCTTGGCATCAAATCCTAACTCAACCCGCAGCCAGACGCATTGAATTCTCAGAAAATCAGCTTTGTTCTGAATGGTCTTTAGCAAAATATATAGAGATTCCTTTATGTTGTCGTCAATAGGATATTTCTGCTGCAACGGGATAACCTCCTCACTTGGGGATTGAATAAATTTTCTAAAAAGTATAGATTAGTTGATGTTTGCTTGCAACCGGTTTAGCCAATCGCTGATTGGGGGTAGTTTTTTTATAAAAGGATTGATTTTTTAATAAATAAAGAGTTATAGCTCTTGGTATCGTAAAATATCAGATAGCTGAAGGGGTCGCATATCGCCGAAAGGCGGTTTGAAGAAGAAATTCGTAGAATTTTTCAGGAAACCTTAATGAGTCAGCTGAACGTCAGATTTCTTCCCCACGACAGAACCCTTTCTGTCCCAAAGGGTGAGAGCCTTATCCGAGCCGCGATGGCAGCCGGTGTCCATGTCAATGCCTCGTGTGGTGGTGAAGGTGTTTGCGGCAAATGCAGAGTCTTGATAGAGGAAGGGCAGGTCGCAGACGGGATAAGCGAAAGATTGAGTCGTGCTGATATCGAAAAAGGATACCGCCTTGCCTGTTTGTCGACACTGACCGGTGATACGACAGTTCGAATCCCCGTTGAATCTTCGATTGATACTACAGCCCTTGCCAGACAGTATACCCCCCGCAGAACTGCTAAAATTCAAATTACGGATATTAATAGTCTCAAGGAGCAGGGGCTTTTCATTGCCCCGGTTGTGAAAACCTGCCTTGAGCTTCCTCCCCCCACGGCCCAGGATAATTTACCCGATGTCAGCAGGTTGATCCGGGCCCTGAAGCAGGAAGGAGACTGGCATCGGCTCGAGTTGACCCTTCCGGTGATAAGAAGTCTTCCACGCATACTCAGGGAAAACAATTTTAAAGTCACGGCGACTCTGGTTAAGGCTGTCAGAAAGAGCGGTATAACGCGCATTATCCATATTCAGCCAGGCGATACAACGGCGGCCAACTATGCCGTGGCCATGGATATCGGCACCACCACAATCTTCGGCCAGCTGATGCATCTGGAGACAGGGGAATGTCTGTCCGAGCGTGGAGATTTCAACGGTCAGATAAGTTACGGAGAAGATGTCATCAGCCGGATCATGTACGCTGAAAAGCCTGGCGGGCTTGAAAAGCTCCAGGAGGTTGTGGTTGCCAGCATCAATAAAATCCTCGCCAGGATGATCTCCCAGGCCAAGGTGGATCGGGAAAACATCTCGACCATAACTCTGGCCGGGAACACCACGATGACCCAGCTTTTGCTTGGGATAGATCCGCGGTATATTCGCAGAGCCCCTTATGTGCCGGCATCAACGCATTATCCTCCTTTCATTGCCTCATCCATCGGCATCGATCTCGATGAGCATGCCACTGCCCTGCTTTTCCCGGAAATATCGAGTTATGTCGGCGGAGATATTGTTGCGGGGGTCATGGGGTCGGGGATGTACCGGAGTGAAGAGCTGGTCCTCTTCCTGGATATCGGCACCAACGCTGAAATCGTCATCGGCAATAAGGACTGGCTGGCCTGTACCGCCTGCTCGGCGGGACCCGCCTTTGAGGGCGGCGGGGTCGAATTCGGCATGCGGGCCGCGCAGGGCGCCATAGAAGATTTTTCCATCGATTCCGTGACATTTGAGCCGATGATCGTCACCGTCGGCAATGTCCGCCCAAAGGGTATATGTGGTTCGGGCCTGATCACAATGATTGCGGTGATGTTTGAATCGGGGCTTATCGACAACAGGGGCAAATTCAATCGCAGCCTGGGCACAAAACGAGTCAGGGACAACAATGGGATCTGGGAGTACGTCATCGCGTGGGCCGATGAAACGCAGATCGGCCGTGACATTGCCCTGACGGAACCGGATATTGATAACCTCATCCGGGCTAAAGGGGCGATCTACAGCGGCTGCATGACCCTTTTGGAAGAGGTCGGGCTGTCGGTGGACATGATCGAGCGGATTATCCTTGCCGGCGGCTTCGGCAGTTATATAGATCTTGAAAAGGCGATGACCATAGGGCTTTTGCCGGAGACTGATCCGGACCGGGTCACCTACATAGGGAATGGTTCTCTTATGGGAGCGAGGATGAGTTCGCTTACCAATAAGATACGTCAGGATGTAATCGAGGTGACCAAGAGAATGACCAATTTCGAACTCTCTGAGACTCCATCCTATATGAATAATTATGTGGCCGCGATGTTTATTCCCCATACGGAAATTGAAAAATTTCCCCGACTGAAGGAGCGGATGAACAGAAAGAACAAATAATCTTTCATAAGGCTGGCCCTGGAATTGTGAGATATGCCTTCCCTTGTGGGGAGCGCAGTGAATTATAAGGATGCTGAACGTATGAGCGACGACGTCTGTTAAGCGATATGTTTTGGAATCGTTATGAAAAGGGGAGGTTGAGCTGCTGACCTGTGTGTAGGGACTCAGGCGGTCCGGCAAAAGACCTTCAGGAGACTAATTTTTCACATGTAAGGAGGCTAACGTGGGATTTGAAATTAAGAGGGAATCCTATTCTGGCGGCATCAAAGAAATTTCCATTGGAAAGGGATCTTCTGCCATCAAGATTGGCGGAGAAACCTGTTATCCCTTCTATACTTTCGAAGGGAGCATGCCCAATAAGCCGGTTATCGCAATGGAAATTTGGGATATCGTTCCCGAAGATTGGCCTGAGCCGGTATCCGTGCAATTCAAGGATGTATTTGCAGATCCGGCCGCTTGGGCCAAAAAATGTGTCACCGATTTCGGTGCAGAGGCAATTGTCCTGCAGCTGAAAAGCGTCGATCCCAACGATAAGGATGCCAGTCCGGAATCCGCTGCCGCCACAGTAAAGAAGGTCATGGGGGCAATCAGTGTGCCCCTGATCGTATGGGGATGCGCAAACCCGGCCAAGGATGAGGCGGTCTTCAAGGCGGTTGCCGAGGCCTGTCAGGGGGAGAATCTTGTCATTGGTCCCGTTGAAGAGAAGAACTACAAGGGGATCGGCGCGGCGGCAATGGGCTATGGCCATTCCGTCATCTCCTCTTCTCCCATCGACGTCAATCTGGCCAAACAGATCAATATACTTCTCGAAAATCTGGGCATGCCCATGGACAGGGTCATAGTTGATCCGACCACCGGCGGTCTCGGCTATGGATTGGAATATTCCTATTCGGTCATGGAGCGACTGACCATGGCCGCGCTGACCCAGGGAGATGATAAGCTGCAGTATCCGATGGTCAACAACCTCGGCAATGAGGTCTGGAAATGCAAGGAGGCCAGACAGAAGGTCGAGGATGCCCCGCTTCTTGGCGATCCGGAAAGACGGGGGGTCTTGATGGAGGCCATTGGTGCCGTAGCCTATCTGCTGAGCGGTTCCAACCTCCTTATCATGCGTCATCCCGAGGCAATCCGACTGGCAAAGGCCTTTATTGCAACCCTTGCCGAAGGCGGTTCCGCAAAAGATGTAGCTCCGATCGCCAAAAAGATGGCGGATGTGAAGATTGACTTTGCCGCCCTTGCCCCGGCCCTTGACCTGAGCATCGAAGAAGAGAAAAAGAAGGCGGCCCCAGCCGCGGCCAAGAAGGCAGCCCCCGCAGCCGCGGCTAAAGCCGCTCCAGCAGCAGCCGCTCCGGCCAAGGCTCCTGCTGCCGCCGCTGTAAAGGCCGAAGCCCCCGCCGTAGACCCTGCCGCCGCAGCAGCAGCCAAGGCTGCGGATGAAGCAAAGGCAAAGGCCGATTCGGATGCCAAGGCCGCCGCAGAGGCTAAAGCCAAAGAGGCAGCAGCAGCCAAGGCCAAGGCCGATGCTGAGGTCAAAGCCGTTGCTGATGCACAAGCCAAGGCGGATGCCGATGCTAAAGCAGCCGCCGATGTCAAGAATCAGCGTGAGGCTGAAGAGAAGGCCATCAGGGAGCAGAGGGCCAGAGAGCGTCAGGGGGCGTCTGTCCACGTCGCCGTGGCAACGGTAGTTACCATGACCGCCGCCGCCATCCAGATGACGGAACAGGAAAAGATTATCGCGTCATTGAACAGATTCCATAAAAGACATGTCAGCTGAAAGTTTTTCTCCGTCGCAGAGAAGTCTATACAGTTGACATTTTTAGTAAATACTTTGAGGAGGGAACCTCTAATGGCAGAAGAAACAAAAACCAGTGCTGTAAAAGCTCCAAAGTTAGCCGACCCAATGGAAGCTTCCATTGAAGTATCAACACAGGAAATGATTCGGCGTTCCCACAGGCTGCAGGTTGAAACTGTTTTCGACCGGGCGGTCACCATGAAACCATGCGCCATCGGTATGCAAGGAATTTGTTGTAAAAACTGTGCCATGGGACCTTGCCGTCTCCCTTTGCCCAAGGAAGGAATTGTCGGCGAGGACACCCGTAAAGGGCTGTGCGGCGCCACTGCTAACACCATCGCTTCCAGAAACTTTTCCAGAATGGTTGCAGCCGGAGCCGCTGCCCATTCCGATCATGGCCGTGGCGTAGCCGAGGTCTTCCTGGCCGTTGCCAGAAAAGAGTCCAAAGACTATACCATCAAAGATCCCGACAAGCTTATCCAGATCGCCCCGTATTTTGATGTTGCCACCACCATTGAAGTTGACGGTAAAACTCAGGATAGAAATATCGATGAGATCGCCCTTGGTGTTGCTGAGGCCGCAATCAAAGAGTGGGGAAAAAATGAAGGGAATCTTGCTTATCTGAAAAGAGCCCCTAAACCCCTTTATGAAAAGTGGGAAAAGGAAGGCGTACTGCCGCGAAGTATCGACAGGGAAATCGTCGAGATCATGCACAGGACCCATATGGGCGTCGATCAGGACTATAAGAATCTTACCAAACAGTGTACAAGGGCCTCTCTGGCTGATGGTTGGGGCGGATCCATGATAGCCACCGACCTGCAGGACGTCATGTTCGGTTCGCCGTCTCCTCTGCAGTCCGAGGCCAATCTCGGCATCATGAAAGCAGATCACGTAAATATCATTGTTCATGGGCATGAGCCGCTGCTCTCCGAGATGATCGTCGCTGCTGCTCAGTCCCAGGAAATGATCGACTATGCCAAGGAAAAGGGCGCGAAAGGCATCCAGCTGGGCGGCATCTGCTGTACCGCAAACGAGATCCTGCAGCGTCACGGCATCCCCACCGCAGGGACCTTCCTGCAGCAGGAACTGGCAATCATAACCGGGGCCTGCGACGCGATGATTGTGGATGTACAGTGTATCTTCCAGAACCTGGCCAATGTGGCAAAATGTTTTCACACCAAACTCATTACCACCCATCCCATCGCCAAGATGGAGCAGGACAATGTCATTCATATCCAGTTTGACGAACACTATGCAATGCAGGATGCCAAACGCATTGTGAAGATGGCTATCGACAATTTCCTGAATCGCGGCGCTGATGTTATGATCCCGCAGCATAAAGCAACACAGATTGCCGGATTCGGCGTTGAATCCATCCAGTATCATCTTGGTGGAACATTCCGTGGCAGCTACTATACTTTGAATGATAATATCATTAATGGCCGCATACGTGGTATCGCCGGCGTGGTTGGATGCAACAACGCCCGGACCCAGCATAACAGCGAGCATATCACGCTGATCAAAGAGCTGATTAAAAACGATGTCATCGTTCTCACGACCGGATGCAGTGCCATCGCCTGCGGCATCCATGGTCTGCTCACTCCCGGAGCCGCTGCAGTACATTGCGGACCGGGACTTGCCGAGGTCTGCGAGACCGTCGGTATTCCTCCCGTTCTTCATCTCGGTTCCTGTGTCGACAACAGCCGGATCCTGCTGGCAGCCACCGAGGTGGTCAAGGCGGGCGGGCTCGGTAAGGATATCTGCGACCTCCCGGCTGCAGGAAGCGCACCGGAGTGGATGAGTGAGAAGGCTATCTCCATCGGGCAATACTTTGTCGCCTCCGGCGTATATACCGTTTTCGGATATCATATGCCTTTGGAGGGGGCCCCGGTCTTCAAGAATCATCTGTACAAAGAGATGGAGGCTATCTATGGCGGCAAATGGGATTGCGAGGCGGATCCGATCAAGCATGCCCACAAGATGATCGCCCATATTGATAAGAAACGGAAAGAGCTGGGCATCGACAAGGCCCGTGACAGGGTTCTTATGGATATGGCCGACAGGCAGAAGCTTGAGGCAGAGGCCTAAGAAGAAACTTTCAGAAATTGTATTCATATATCCTCAAAGAAGGAGGAAAGCATGTCAAGATTAGTAGCGTTCGCAGCGATACAGGGTGGCTACAAAGTTGTATCTCAGGTTGAGGGTGACTACGAAAAAGCCCTCCAGACCTACAATGCCGACACTAAAATTGGTTTTCCGAATACCGCTTATTTCCTGCCGGTTATCTATTCTCTTACCGGTATGAAGGTCGAGACGCTCGAAGACCTGAAAAAGCCGCTTGCTTTTGCCCGCGGGCTCCTGCCTCCCCATCTCAAAGGCAGCAACCATCTTCCCTATCTGGGACCTCTGCTGGATGCAGGAATGGCCGGCATCTTCGCTTACGAAATTAAAGAGGCCCTGCGGATTTTAAATGAGCCGGACTTCTATTTCCCCCATGAAGATCCGGATGTCGAAGCTGGAAAGATCTGGGTAGGCCCGGCCGATGACACCATTCTCAGAAAGCGCGGTGTTGAGTTTGTTGACGGTTCGGCCCCCGGCTTTGCAGCCATTGTCGGGGCCGCACCCAATGCGGAGATCGCCAAGATGATCGTCGAGGATTATCAGAAGAAGAGCTTGTATATCTTCTGTGCCGCCAACCATAACGGTAAGACTATCATTCAGCAGTGTCTTGACGCCGGCATGCAGGTTGGGTGGAATACCCGTATCGTCCCCTTTGGCCCCGATATTTCCTCTGCCGTCTTCGCCTTGGGCTTTGCCAACAGGGCCGCCATGGCCTTTGGCGGTGTGCAGCCGGGCGATTACAGAAAAATGCTGATGTACAACAAAAACCGTATCTTCGCCTTCGTCAACGCCCTTGGCGATGTCGGCACCGAATGGGCCGTGGCTGCGGCCGGCGCCGTCAACTGGGGATTCCCGACCCTGGCTGATACCGATATTCCGGAGATTCTGCCCACCGGTATCTGCACCTACGAGCATGTCGTCGCCAACGTTCCTCATAACGAGATCTGTCAGAAATCCGTTGAGGTTCGCGGTCTTAAGATCAATGTAACGGAGATCAACATCCCCTGCGCCTTTGGTCCTGCTTTTGAGGGCGAGCGCGTTCGCGGCGGCGATCTCTTCTGTCAGATGGGCGGCGGCAAGACCCAGTGTACCGAGCTTGTCAAGATGGCCGAGATGAACGAGATCGAAGACGGCAAGGTTGTCGTTGTCGGCAAAGACATCGGCGACATGAAGGAAGGCGAGACCTTGCCGCTGGGTATCTTCGTACAGATAGGCGGCCGTGAGTTCCAGCCGGATTTCGAGCCGATCATGGAGCGCCAGATTCATCATCTGATCAACTATATCCAGGGTATCATGCATATCGGTCAGCGTGACATCTCCTGGGTCCGCGTCAGCAAGGCCGCTATTGAGAAAGGATTCACCCTGAAAGATATCGGCGTTGTTCTTCATGCAAAATTCCATCAGGATTTCAAGAAGATTGTCGATAAGGTCCAGGTTACGCTCTTCACCAATAAAGAGGATGTCGACAAGATGACGGCGCGGGCAAGGGATGAGTATCATACCCGCGACGCCCGCGTCGACAATATGACGGACGAGGATGTGGAAACCTTCTACTCCTGTACCCTCTGCCAGTCGTTCGCACCAAGCCATGTCTGTGCGGTAAGTCCAGAAAGAACAGGACTGTGCGGCGCCTACAACTGGATGGACTGCAAGGCCTCCTATGAGATCAACCCGACCGGTCCCAATCAGCCGATTGAAAAGGGCAAGGTCCTTGATCCCAAGCTGGGAAGATTTGAAGGCGTTGATAAGTTTGTCAAATCGGCCTCCAAAGGGGCTGTTGAGACCTACAACTTCTACTCCATGGTTCACGCTCCGATGACCACCTGCGGATGCTGCGAGTGTATCGCCGCCATGCTTCCTTCCTGCAATGGCATCATGACGGTCGGCCGTGATTATGCGGGCGATACTCCGTCCGGCATGAAGTTCACCACCCTGGCCGGCGTTATGGGTGGCGGCGCTTCATCTCCAGGTTTTGTCGGACACTCCAAGTTTAATATCACCCAGAAAAAATTCATCCTGGGTGACGGCGGACTCTTGAGGCTGGTCTGGATGCCCAAGATTGTGAAGGATGAGATCCGCGACAGGCTCAATGCCCGGGGCAAAGAGATGGGCGTTGATAATTTCGCCGACATGATCGCCGACGAGACCGTAGGGGTTACCGAGGAGGAGATCATGCCCTTCCTCCAGGAGAAGGGGCATCCCGCTCTCAGTATGGAACCGATCATCGGCTGATACATTGATCCAGGGAAGGTGAAACGGCTGGGTATGCTCTTATTCCCGGCCGTTTAAGAATTGCACCGCCTTGATATAATAATAAGGAGACAACAGAAATGGCGTTAACTGGTATTCAAATTTTTAAGCTCCTGCCCAAGACAAACTGCAAGGAGTGCGGTGTTCCCACATGTCTGGCCTTTGCCATGAATCTTGCATCTGCAAAGGCCGAGTTGGATTCCTGCCCCTATGTTTCCGATGAGGCCCGGGCCCAGCTTGCTGAGGCATCCGCGCCTCCCATTCGCCCGGTTTCCATCGGCAAGGGTGTCCGCAAGCGGACAGCCGGCGGTGAAACTGTTCTCTATCGGCATGAAAAAACCTTTTTCAACCCAACCCTTTTTGCCGGCATCATCACCTCCGATACCAGTGCTGTCGATCTGGAAGCAAAATTGAAGGTGTGGAATGCCATCCAATACGAACGGGTCGGGCTCAACCTCCGTCCTGAACTGGCTGCCCTGAAGGATGTGAACGGAGACAAGGCCGCCTTTGCCGCTCTTGCCAAGATCATTGCGGAGAAATCCGAGTTCAATCTCCTTCTGATGAGTGAGGATGTTGAGGCGATTAAAGCCGCTGTTGCCGTCTGCGGCTTTAAACGGCCGCTGATCTATGCAGCAACTGCAGCCAATGCGGATGCCTACGGCGCCGTTGCACTGGAGAATGATCTTCCGCTTGCCGTGAAGGCCGAATCCATTGACGGCATTATTGCCCTGACCGATAAGCTTGTTGCTATGGGTGTGAAAGATCTGGTGATTGATCCCGGCGCCCGGGAACTCAAACAGGCCCTTGCTGATCAGGTTGCCATCCGTCGCTCAGCACTGAAGGATAGCAATCGGTCGGTGGGTTTCCCGACCATCTCCTTCCCCTGTGAGATGGCGTCAAACCTGGATATGGAGGCGCTCATTGCCGCTCTCTATGTCTCCAAGTACGGCGGTATCGTTGTCATGTCCGATCTGACGACGGAGGTCATGTTCCCTCTGATGCTTGAGCGGCTGAACATCTACACAGACCCGCAGAGACCGATGACGGTCACTGAAGGAATCTTCGAGCTGGGCAACCCTAACGAGAACTCTCCGGTGCTGGTGACGACCAATTTTGCCCTTACCTATTTTATTGTCTCCGGCGAGATCGAGGCTAGTAAGGTACCGGCCTGGCTGCTCATAAAGGATTCCGAGGGCCTGTCGGTTCTCACCGCCTGGGCTGCCGGCAAGTTCGGTGGAGATGATGTGGGCGCATTTATTAAAAAGAGTGGCATAATGGACAAGGTCAAGCATACCGAGGTCATTATCCCCGGTTATGCTGCCGCGATTGCAGGAGACGTGGAAGAGGAGCTTCCCGGCTGGACCGTCACCGTTGGTCCGCGTGAGGCCGCCCATCTTGCCGGATTCCTGAAGGCACGGCAGTAGGAGAAGGCCCGGTTTATTTACCGATGGGGAAATGTAAGGATAAATGCAATGAGAGCGGCGGGATATCGAAAATTACGGATTGATATTCCGCCGCCTGACCGTACTGATTGCATTGCGTGGTTTTAATAACCTGAACAGAGGAAAGGAGAAACAGATATGATTCTTTTTGGCGAGAGCCTCAACGTAATTTCCAAGGTGATAGGACGCGCCTACAGGGAACGCGATCCGAAACCGATCCAGGCCGAGGCCTTAGAGCAAAAGGCAAAGGGCATGGATTATATTGACATTAACCTTGGTCCTGCCAAAAAAGATGGTCATGAGTTGATGCCATGGGTTTGTCAGGTTGTTCAGGAGGTCGTGCCAGAGATACCTCTTCTGCTTGACACCTCGAATATTGCGGCCATTGAAGAGGGTTTGAAGGTCCTGAAGCCGTGCAGCAAGCCGCACATTGTCAATTCCATTATGGCTCGTCCTGAACGCTACACTGTGATGCTGCCCATGGCAGCAAAGTATGATGCGGATATCGTGGCCCTGATGTGGGGACCTGACGGACTGCCAAGAGACGAGAATGAGCGCGCGGCTCTCTGCGTTGAGCTCCTCTTTGCCGCCAACGAGGCCGGTATCCCCAATGAGAAGATCTGGGTTGACGGTATTGTTACACCCGTTAATATCCAGCAGATTCAGGCCATCAGTCTGATGAATTTCCAGGCCATGATCGAGGACATTGCCCCTGGCGCCAAGAGCACCTGCGGGCTTTCCAATATCTCCAACGGACCTCCGGTGCACCTGCGGCCCATCCTCAACACCACCTATATGGTGATGCTTGAGAGGTATGGAATGAAATCAGTAATCTCTGATCCGCTGGATGATGGCTTGACCGCTGTGGCCAAAGGCAAACGCCCTGATATCGTCGATGTGATCCAGAAGACCATGGACGGCAATGCACCCGACCTTGGCTCCATCAGCAAGGAACTCGGTGATTATGTGAAGACTGTAAAGGTCATTCTCGGCGAGACCTTATTCTCGGATTCGTATCTCGATATCTGAGAGGCTGTTTGACTGGAGTATCTGGTGACGCTGCCCTGTAAAAGGATGGCGCTGCTTTTGAGCAGAGTGGTGAAAAAAGGCGTGCAACCTCTTGAGGGAGCGCGCCTTTTTTTATTTGTACCGGTTTGTTGCTTACACGCCGCTGTGCAGCGATCCGGCCGGTTTTCAGCCGATCCTGTCCCAATCCTTGAATACCGGCTGATAGCCGTGGGCTACGATTGCCGCCGCCACCTCATCAACGCTGCGGTCATCGGTGATCTCGAATTGAGGGGCATGATCCGGTTTGTTTTCGGCATACCCTCCCACCCCGACGCGTGACCCTGCGGAATAACGGGTGGCTCCCAGAGGCATAATCTGATCGCGGAAGGCGGCACTCTCTCTTGTTGAGATAGTTATACCCGCCCGGGGGAGAAAGATGCGCAGGGCCGTTATGAACTGGACATACGTCTTGTCGTCAACCCGGTAATCCGGTTGAAAGCTTCCCTCCGCTTTATTAAAGCGGGGCAGGGAGATGGCAATCTCGGTTTCTGGATAGGTATCATCCAGGTATTGGGCATGGAGTCCGGCATAGAAGATTTCGCTGCGCGGTTCAGCCAGCCCGAGCAGCGGCCCGATATTCACGAGGCGGAGACCAGCGAGGGCCGCGCGTTCCGGGGCATCGAGGCGATAGCGGTAGTCCATTTTTTTGCCGGCCAGATGGACGCGTCGATAGACCTCTTGATTGTAGGTCTCCTGAAACAGGGTCATGCCATCGGCCCCAGACTGTTGCAAGAGGCGATAGTCTGATACGTCGAGGGGGTAAATCTCGATTGATACCGAGGCGAAATACCGCGTCAGACAGGCTGTGGCCTCCCTCAGATAGTCCATCGGGGTCAGATGCTGGGCCTCGCCGGTCAGGAAGAGGACATGCTGCATCCCGGTGCGGGCGATAGCCCGGGCCTCTTGCTCGATTTCTGCCAGGGTTAGTTTGTTTCGGGAAATTGGGTTGTTATGGTTGAAACCGCAGTAGGCACACTGATTGGAGCAATGGTTGGAGATGTAGAGGGGGATAAATAACTGCATGGTTCGTCCAAAGTGCTGTACCGTCAGCTGGTGCGCCTTTTGCGCCATGCGTTCGAGATACATCGCTGCCTTGGGGCTGAGCAGGTTCAGAAAATCGATGATCCCGGTTTTTTGCCGGGCCAGACTCCGCTCGATGGCCTCTTCGGTCACTTGGTGAAAGAATTTCTCGAAATTGAACCCATTGTACTGCTCGATCATCTGATAAAATGACATGACCTTCATCCTTTGGATGTGAAATGCATCGTTACATGGCTTCTTCAAGAAAGCCGGTGAGCGGTGAAGAGGCCCTGGCTACGCCCGATTCCTCGGCCAGTCCGGCCAGGTAGGCAGCCCGACCGGCTTTTACCGCAAAATCAAAGGCCCTGCCCATGACTTCAGGGTCTGCCGCTGTGGCAATAGCTGTATTCACCAATACCGCGGCGGCACCAAGCTCCATGGCAGCAGCCGCATGAGATGGCCGCCCGATCCCGGCATCGACCACCACGGGCAGGGTGCAGTTTTCAATCAGGAGCTCGATCAGGGATCTGGTCTCCAGTCCACGATTGGTGCCGATGGGTGCGCCGAGCGGCATCAGCGCGGCTGCACCGGCGGATTCGAGCCGTTTGGCCAAGGTCAGGTCTGGCAGTATGTAGGGCAGGACCACGAAGCCCTCATTGGCAAGGGTTTCCGTTGCCTTCAGGGTCTCCCAATTGTCCGGCATCAGGTATTTTGTATCGGTGATGACTTCAATTTTAATGAAATTGCCGCATCCGGCCTGCCGGGCAATACGGGCTATCCGCACTGCCTGCTCCGCATTCCGTGCACCTGATGTGTTTGGGAGGATGACCACATCCTTGGGGATAGAGTCAAGAATATTTTCCGATTGGTTTGTGATGTCGATCCGTCTCAGGGCGACGGTGATCATCTGCGAGCCGCTGGCTGCCAGCATTTTCGGAATGAGGGCATTTGACGCGAACTTTCCTGTACCGGTAAATAAGCGGTTGGTAAAGCTCACTCCTCCCAGCTTTAAGTCATCGTTTGTCATGGTTCAATCTCCGTTTTTGAGTTCAAGTCTGCCGCTGCCTTGAACGGAAGATCTGAGCACTGTCTGTATGAAAACTACGCATAAATAATGGCCTTGCCCTGCCGAAAAGGAGGGGCAGTCTGCATAAAATGAATCCGTCTCCTGGCACGGAATGATATGTCTTCACAATTTGTCGAGGCCAGCCAGGTTTGCCCGCTTTCTCGCTGGGATTGAGAGAGCAATTCCTCCATCTTTTCAAAAAAAAACCGCTTGTCCCTGCAAAAGGGCAAGCGGCTGAAGTTTCCTGAAAAAGGGGAGTTACCCCATGTCTCGTTGGACTTTTCCGCTTCCCTTCGCCGGTATTAACCGGATCAGGTTCATAGGGTTGGATGGATTCCTCTCAGCAGAACTGCACCCCTAGCGATTATTCCTCTATAAAAAATATGGGCCGGTTTGTCAACCTTGGTATTCCATAGGAGAAAAACGTCCAAACTTGTCTGCTCGATGCTGGTTGCCTATGCTGAGGAAAAAAACGTTTATACGGGACATGAGAAATTGACGATCGTTATAGCTCTCATATTAAAAATTATACATTTTTATCGGTATATAAATTTAAAAATTAATTCATTGCATGAAGTTTTCCGGTGGGTGTAATGAGCCATGGCGGCACCGGAGAGGGGGAGTCGTCAGGGGCAATGAAAGACGTGAAGGAAGGGAAAATTACAAAAGTCGGGGAGACAAGGAGAAGGGATTTCGAGATACCTTGACCAGCACGGCAGGGAAAAGAAGGTGGTTATAAAAATCAGACCTCTCGGAGAGGAAGATGAAAGAGAACCCAACGAGAGGCCCTTAACTGCGGGGAGGTTAGTACCGCAGTATATAAAATATGCTACATGGTGGTATAATAGCAAGGGGCAGAAGATATCCAGAGTTAAAATTTCCTTTTCTGTCACCACTGCTGTTGCAAAAGAGCAGGCAGTCTCTCTTCTTTACAGGAAAGAGCACAGAGGGAAGAAAAACCTGAACTTATTCGATTCGCAATTTCGGGATCTACTGTATTGTTGAGCGAGGTTTCCCATTTCAAAATCGATGTATCTTGAAACCGTTTCCGAGGCCGTGGTCTGATCCAGATCACTGGCCGTTACAATTACGCAGCCTGCGGGACGGACCTGAATCTTCCTCTGCTTGATCAGCCTGAGTTACTCGAGTCTCCAAAATATGCCGCTCTTTCTGCCGGCTGGTTTTGGAATCTGAAGAAGCTGAATCAATATGCGGATGACGATGATTTTGAGACGATGACGCGCCGGATCAACGGAGGCCTGAATGGCCTCGACGATCGCCAAAGTCTTCTCGACGATATAAAGCAGGCCATGGCCTGAAAACAAGCAGGACGGGACGGGGATGTTGAAGCATCCCCCAACCACTCAACCGTGTAAGCGCACGGTAGGAGGCCGACAGGGTTCACCTGCATGAGTTCCGATGCTTAGGAGCACGCAGGAGGTTGTAGCAGATGGGCCGATAAATTTAAAGAGAAAAATGAAAGGAATTATTCCGTATTTCGGAGGAAAGTCGCGGCTTGCAAAAACCATCATCAATAAAATCCCTGAGCACACCTGCTATGTAGAGGTATTTGCAGGAGGAGCCAGTGTCTTCTTTTCCAAAGCTCCGTCGCCGGCAGAGGTCATCAATGATCTGGATAAAGATCTGACAACCCTTTATCGAGCTGTTAAACACCACCCGGAAGAACTGTATCGGCAATTCAAGTTTTCTCTGGTCTCGAGGTCCGAGTTTGAACGGGAAAAAGAGGTCAACCCGGAAACCTTGACCGACATCCAGCGGGCAGCTCGGTATCTTTATCTGCAGAAATCGGCATTCGGTGGCCATATCACCGGCCAGACCTTTGGAACCAGCACCACCGGCAAGCCAAGGCTCAACCTGTTGACCATCGAGAACACCCTCGAGGAAGCCTGGCGCCGGCTGATGCATGTCGTTATCGAGTGCAAGGATTTCCGGGATCTGATTCCCCGATACGACCGGCCATATACATTCTTCTTTCTGGATCCACCATACTGGTGTATCCCTGGATACAAGCATGATTTTGTCCGGAAGGATTTTCTTGATCTGAAAGAGATCCTTCACAAGATAGAAGGCAAGTTTCTTATGACCCTGAATGACACTCCGGAGATTCGGGGAATTTTCAGCGGGTTTGTGGTCGAAGAGACAACCTTAAAATACTCGTGCTGCTCAACAACGTCCGCCCGGGCGAAGATCCGGACTGAGCTTCTGATTTCGAACTATGCAGCCTGACAGGCTACATACTGTAGACAATTTGTAGACAATAAAATAGAAGAGGGTTTCAGGAGTGATTTCCTGAAACCCTCTATTTTGTTGGTGCCTCGGGTCGGATTCGAACCGACACTTCCTTTCGGAAACGGGATTTTAAGTCCGATTTTTCGCCTTTCACTTACCTTCACGTTAAATCAGTTAATTCTGTTTTTATATTGCATATACAATATCATATCGTGTATAGTTCTTCATATAGCTTAATTTCATCCCAGCCTGTTTAACCCTTTAAGGGCGGGACAGGGGCGGGACAGAATTAAGACTCCAGGATTATCAAAAGGGGCCCGATATGTCAGAATGGATCAAGTGTAACACCACAGGCATTCGTTACCGGCTTCATGCCACCCGTAAGCATGGCGTCGGCTTCGATAAATACTTCACGATCCGATACAAGGTTGCAGGCAAGGAGAAATCGGAGGGCTTGGGCTGGGCTACTGAAGGATGGACGGAAAAGAAGGCGGCGGCCGTTCTGTCAGAACTGAAGGCGAACCATACCACCGGGACCGGCCCCCGGACCCTGACTGAAAAAAGAGAACTCCAGACACAAACAGAGCAGGAAGAGGCAAAGCGCTTACAGGAAGAGAAGGCCCGTAATATCACCTTTGGCGAAATTTTCACTGAGCGATATTATCCACAGGTACAGCATAGCACCAAAAACAAGCGTGGAATAGAGCGGGAATCTGAACTTTATAGGTTATGGATATCCCCCGTCATTGGAGGCCGCCCTATTCGTGAAATCATGCCCCTGCACCTTGAACGGATAAAGAAGAACATGGACAAGGCAGGGCGTGCGCCACGATCTATTCAGTATTGTCTGGCTATTGTCCGGCAGGTGTTCAATTATGCCAGCAAGAATAACTTGTTCATCGGAAAGAATCCTGCAGGTGCCACAGGGGGAGTACCGAGGCCAAAGTTTGACAACAGGCGGACCCGTTTTCTTTCCCGGCAAGAAGCGGCTGACTTACTGGCGGAGCTTGCGAAGAAGTCGGCAGAGATTTACGACATGGCACTTTTCAGTCTTTACACCGGTGCGCGCGCTGGGGAGATATTCAATCTGCAATGGGGTGAGGTTGACCTATTCCAAGGCGTTACCATGCTGAAGGATACTAAGAGCGGAAAGAATCGGCCCGTATTCCTCACGGATGAGGTCAAGGCTATGTTGGCGCATAGAAGGCCTTCCGATGCACAGGGAAGCTCCCTGGTGTTTCCTGGCCGTGATGGGGGAAAGCAGGTCAAGGTAAGCATCTTATTTCTTAAAGTCGTAAATTCACTCCAGTTCAATGAAGGCGTGTCGGATCGACGCCAGCGTGTCAGTTTTCATAGTCTACGCCACACCTACGCCTCATGGCTAGCCACGGATGGCGTTGACTTATATCACATCAAGGAACTTATGGGACATTCAAGCATTACGCTCACAGAGCGTTACAGCCACCTTTCTGAATCGGTATTGAAACAGGCCGCATTGAGAATACAAAACGGCTAAAAAACGAAGGGTTAATTATGAAAAAATGGGTCTGGAATAAACTGACTGAAGAAGAGATGATTCAAAAAGGTAAAGATCTTCATCGCATGATGAGAGAGGAAATGGCAAAGGTTGCGGCGATGACACCCGAAGAGCGAGAAGCGCACCATAAAAAAATTGATGAAGATGGATGTTGTTGTGCTGGTCCCTTGGATCAAGAATTGGTGGAAAAAGATGTTGATTAGGGATGAAAAAGAATCTTTAAAGCGAAAGGCGGCGGAAGAGGGCAAGAATTCAAATGCTATCCCAAGGAATAAATCAGTGAATGAGGAAGTCGAGAAATGGAAGCAAGAACACCCGCTTCCAGACGACCGGGCAAGGGATATCTTCAAACGGTTTTTGAAAAAGTAATCTATCTTTCACCGGGCTAGGGTAGCTCCCGAAAAGCCTCTCCCCTGGAGGCCCGCCCGGTGGATTCTTTTAAGGGATTCGCGAGGGGCGAAAGGTATGGAATTTATAAGCCTTGCCGATGTTGTTATGAGTATTCAATCGTGTATCCAGATTGATGTGAAAAACTATTTCAAGGATCGAGAAGACCGGCTTGCATATCGGTTTCGAGAAGCCACCAGGAAGTTATACAATGCTTTTTCTGTAGTCCCACCTTCGCAGCATCCAACTTTATTCCAATACAATTCTAACTTGCAGATTGTAACCATCTGTAATGAACCGGAAGTTGCAACGAACATTTTACTTGTCGCTCTACATCTGGACAAATCACCCCATACCTATGACGCGGAAAAGATTCAATCACTTGGATTCGATCTAAAAAGCATTATCGCCTTTCTTAATGATAATGGGCTGATAAAGCATTCACTGAAAGTGAAAGATGCCACCTTACCGGACCCGACCGTACAGTCGGAACAGCAGTTCCCCAACAAAAAAACTGAACCAACCTCAAAACAATTATCTGAAGAACTGACCAGAAATGTTTTTGTACCGGAGATCTTGCAGCGCCTTGGCTATGATCCTTTAAAAAACAACATAACTGCGATACGTCGTCTTATGAAAAGCATTGACCCTTCCCGGAGATTTAATCTTGAAATTCCACCTTCAGGTGGAAAAAAAAAGAACCGCTGTCTCCCCGAATGGTTTGTCTTGAAGATGATAGAGTCTAAAAACAAGAACACGAAAAAATAGTTTGTGTTCTTTGTGTCACCTTTCCCCGCCTTTTTTGTGTAACCATTACAACATATCCTAAGTCACCGGCCATATTGATTTTTTAAGATATGGCCTTCTATTCTTCACTTCCCCCTCTGTGTCACCATTTGTAGCGGATGTTGTGTCAGCTAACACATTGTAATTACGTATTTTATTCTTTACTCCTAATGTTTTGTGGCGTATTGTTTGCCTATATCAAGCGCCACATGTGGTAATTGGCTCGGTTCTGCAGGACCCGGCCAGGCATTAACACCAGGAGTAAAAAAATGGCAACACAGAACGGTAAGGAAGCAGCAATCGACTGTATCAGGCAGGCGGCGGCAAAATATCCGAGTACGATTATTTGCCGAGATGAGGTCCCGTCTTTTACCGGCGGCGCTCTTTCGGCTGGGTACCTGGCGAACTTGGACAGCAAGGGAGAAGGCCCCGCTAATCCCTTTAAGTTTGGGCGGCGGCAATGTTACCCGGTTGACAGCCTGGTCAATTGGTTGATCTCCAGGTTGGAGGTGTGACCATGGAAAACAGAAAAGCAGCTTCACCCCCTCAGGCTGGCACCCTGGGCGAAACTGCTTCAAAACAAGATGCTAATTATACCACAAGCGCACATTGCCTTCCATGCCTTTCGGCTCGTCACAGAAGGATTCTCAAGGCACTGACCGAAAACCCGGCCGGGCTGCGCTCCTTCGATCTACGTAAACATTGCGGCTGCATGAACGTCGCGGATGAAGTGATGGCTATGCGGCGGCGAGGGTTTGATATTCCCTGCACCATGGAGCCATATAAAACTGTCGACGGGACTGAATCCAGAATTGGCCGATATCGTTTGGTTGGTCAGGGGATGCCCAAAAAATGAATGGGCAATTTCCCGACTTAAAAAAGCCAGCATTGCAGATGGTGACGGCCGGTTTTTCGGTCATCCCCACCGGTGCCGACAAGAAGGCATCTATTTCCTGGAAACCACATCAATGTCGGTTGATGAACCCGGCAGAGGTCAATGAGCATTTCGGCAGCGCCGAGAGATTGGCGATTATCACAGGCTCAGTATCCGGCAACCTCGAATGTCTAGACCTTGACGCTCCTGAGGTATATCAACCCTTCCTCGATCTTCTGGAGGCCAGGAGACCAGGCCTTGCCGCAAAGCTCTTGAAGCGCCAGACACCCTCTGGCGGCTTCCATCTCGTTTATCGTTGTAGCAGTCCGGTAGGAGGAAACCTAAAACTTGCTTGCACCAAGGATAATCTGGTCCGGATCGAGACCAGAGGGGAGGGCGGATATTTTCTGTCTGCCCCTTCTCCCGGCTATATTGTCATTGAAGGCAGTATGCTGGACTGCCCTATCCTTTCCCCTGAAGAGGTTCAGGCGATCCACAGCACTGCAAAGGCTTTTGACCAACGGCAGCAGCAGGCACCGCTGGAACAGAATCAGCACTCCAAAAAATCAGTGGGTGACAGCGACCGGCCAGGAGACCGTTTTAAGGAAGAACATTCTATTGCTGAAATGCTGGCAAAATATGGATGGCGCGAAGATCGTAAAACAACTGGCGGCATGGGGTGGACAAGGCCTGGAAAAGAGAAAGGGACCAGTGGGGTATTACTGGAAACTGGAAATTTCTATTGTTGGAGTGCTAACGCCTCTCCACTTGAACCTGAAAAATCCTATGATGCGTTCGCAATCTTTGTCTCATATGAGCATGGCGGCGACTTCTCGGCGGCGGCTCGGTCACTCGGTGGAGGATGCAAAACGGCAGATCAGCAACGAAAAGAATATTCTTCTGTACAGCAGGGATCGGCGGTGGATCAACAGAGAAAATTTGTTCCGGTCAGTATTGCCGACTTTCTTTCAATGGAGTTTCCACCCCGCGACCAGCTGTTAGCTCCATGGCTTCCTTCTCAAGGACTTACGATGGTCTTTGCATACCGTGGGGTAGGCAAGACACATTTTGCTTTAGGTGTTGCTTATGCCGTCAGTTCGGGCGGGTCTTTTCTTGGATGGCAGGCACCGGCACCGGCGGGAGTTCTCTACATTGACGGCGAAATGCCCGGCCCGGTGATGCAGGAACGCTTAAGCGCGATCATTACCAGTAACGAGAAGGAGCCAGCGGCACCGTTCATCCTATTGACTCCAGACCTACAACCCGAAGGAATGCCGAGGCTTGACTCAGATGAGGGGCAGGCAGCTATTGAGGGCATTATCACAGATGATATTAAGCTCATCGTCGTGGACAATATCAGCACACTATCAGGCGCGAAGGAAAACGAGGCTGATGGATGGACCCCAATCCAAGAGTGGGCGCTGCGTCAACGGTCAAAAGGGCGCTCTGTTTTGTTTGTTCATCATAGCGGCAAGGGTGGGCAGCAGAGAGGCACCAGCAGGCGCGAGGATGTTCTTGATACCGTTATCGCTTTACGTCGACCGGTTGACTACAAGCCCGACCAGGGTGCCGTATTTGAGATTCATTTTGAAAAAGCCAGGGGCATCTATGGCGATGATGTGCAATCCATCGAGGCCACTCTATCAACAGACGACCAGGGGCGCAGGTCTTGGCTTACCCGGAGTGTTGAGGCCGGAAACTTTGACCGCATCGTTCAGATGACCAATGACGGCATGAAACAAGGAGAGATCGCAGCGGAGCTTAATTTGCATAAATCAAATGTCTCCCGGCATCTCAAGAAAGCGAAGGCCGAAGGATTGGTGAAATAATGAGTCCATTTTATGACAAAGTTGCGAGTTGCGTGGGTATGGGGCGCAACAGCGCAACTTTTGACCTTTTGAGCGCAACTCGCAGCGCAACGACCCCGCAACCACTAAGCCTGAAAGCCTTAGCCAGTAAGGTTTTAGAGCGCAACGCATACCGCAACATGCACGCAACTTTACCTGACAATGTAGCGCAACTTTTACCCCTAAAAGAGGCTAAAAAGTTGCGTACCATTTCAGAGTTAGGCAAGACGGGGGACAGTTTACCGGACCCTGGACACCGGCGGCAAATCACATGCCAGGCGTTTGAGTACAACGGTGTGATGATGTCCACCAGTTCGTACCATTGCCGGGAATGGCAGGGAGAATACTGCCATGGCTGCGAACTCCAAATACCAACAAAAACCTATGAGGAATTTTCATGAACAAAACTGTACAGAAAAAAGCATCACCGCCAGCGGATCAGCAGACGGCGGTCATTTCATACCAGCCTACGCCCCAGGAGGTGAACGCAATTGAGTCCTTCCGGGAAATCAGGAAGAAACGGCCCCCGGCACCACGAATGAAGAAAATTGAAGCGCCTGGAAATACAATCATTGATGTCGACCATTCCAATCCCCCCGTTGGATACGCACTCCTGTATAACTCTCTCGCCACAACGTCAAAGGATTTCGCGGATGGAGTATTAAGCCAGCTGGGAAACATCTGTCCTGAAGGTGATGGCATGAGTCTAGACGGCCTCAACTTTGCCCTGGCTGTTATTGATGGGATTAGACCTCAAGACCAACTTGAAACGCTCCTGGTGACGCAGATGGCGGCTGTCCACTGTGCCACAATGAAGATGGCGAGCCGGTTAGTCAGGGCCGAAAATATGTTCCAACGAGATCACGCAGAGCTTTCCCTGAACAGGTTCACTAGGACCTTCGCGGCGCAGCTTGAAGCCTTGAAGAAATACCGGAGCACAGGGCAGCAGACCGTCAAGGTAGAACATGTCCACGTTAATGAAGGAGGCCAGGCAATTATAGGGACCATAGACCGTAGCAAGGCACCAGGGGAGGGGGAGTAACATGAAGCCTTCAATTTACCCCATGCAATCCGTTTACTGCGGAGCAAAAACCCGTAACGGTGGCAAGTGCAGGAATCATTCTATGATGAATGGCCGGTGCCGGATGCATGGCGGCAAAGCAAAATCCGGCATGGACCATGGCCGCTATACGGAAGGCAACTTTACAAAAGAGGCGATTGCCTCAAGGCGTAAATTTTCGGAACTTATGCGGATGTCTCGGGAATTATTAAAAGGGATAAATAGTAAGTAAAACCAATATGGAGAAGAACAATGTGCGCAGTTAAATCTATCATTAATGTCCAGGTCAATAGTGCTGAATTCGAGAAGTTTTACAATAAGTTCGAGGAATACCAGAAACACCTCGAAGCCATGCCGGACAACTGGTCGGAGGTGGGAGCTGCAGGGAAGAAAACCACTGCCGCCTTCGCCGCCCTCTTTGGGGAGATGGCCAGCGTGGCCGACTCGTCGAATGAGATCGTCAAGGCATTGAATCTAGCCTCTAAGGCGCAGAAAGAATTCCATAAGTCTACCACGGCATCCGGAGACAGCATGAAAAAGCTGGTCAAGGATGCAGAAAAACTTTCTAAAGAGATATTCGGAATTGGGAAAGCC
>JARLHL010000081.1 GCA_031292275.1 Desulfocapsaceae bacterium
GGCATTTTGAATACGAAAAGTCCTCTTACGTACTGAAAAAACTTAATTATTGAAGGGAAAATAATGAAAATCATCGGAATACACGGCAGTCCCCGTCGGGAAGGAAGTTCGGCACAACTGATGGGCGCAATTCTGAGACAGTGTGAGGCAGGTGGCGCGCAAACCCAAACGTATCATCTCAATACTTTGAAGATCAGCGGTTGTCAGGCCTGTTACAGCTGCCGCCAGGAAGGGAAAGAAGGCAAGTGCGCCATCAAGGATGATATGAATCGGATCCTTGAAGACATTCTGGCGGCGGATGCTGTTGTTTTGGCCTCTCCTGTATACATGTGGCAGATGACAGCCCAGGCTAAACTCTTCACGGACCGTCTGATGCCAGTACTGAAACAGGATTATACTTCCAGGCTTAACGGGCAGCGGCTTTTGACCGTCTATACGCAGGGGCAACCTGATGTGACCAAGTTCGCAACGTATTTTCAATATGTGAAGGCAATGTATTCCTTCCTGGGGTTTCGTGCCTTGGAACCTTTTGTTGCGGGGGGGCTGCGCGCTCTCGATGATTTGAAAAACCAGCCTGAGATTATGGAAAAGGCGCGACAGGCAGCCGCAGGCTTGATGGTAGAGTGATTGCCATTGGCCTGCCCGGCAAAGCAGGTTGGAATAATGATTGGCCGCGGCCCGGTTTGCATGTGTTCAAAAATACTGTGAGCCAGCATTATATGGTATTTGAGAAATAACGTATGCATAATGAGATGCATGGATGAAAGGCGCCAGATATCCTGTTTCAGTCTTTGTTCTCCTTCTGGTTTTCTTACTCTGCCGTGCTGAAGCGGTTGAGGAAAGAAACATCAGGATTGGAGTCCTGGCCCGTCGGGGTGCGGCTGCATGCCTGCAGGAATGGTCAGCCACAGCGGACTATCTTGCCGAACGTCTGCCAGGAATCTCCTTTAGAATAGTGCCGCTGGGTTTCAAGGAAATAGTACCTGCTGTTGAAGAGCGGCAGGTGGATTTTGTCATTGCCAATCCCTATGTGTACGTAGAACTGCAGAACCGCTTCGGCATCAGTCGGATGGTTACGCTGAAACGGTTTTCTCCCAAAAGGGGATATACTTCCCTTTTTGGCGGGAGCATCTTTTGCAGGGCTGATAACAAGGCCATAACCTCCCTTGATGACCTCAACGGCCGTTCCTTCGCCGCCGTCGATGAGAACTCCTTCGGCGGTTGGATGGTGGCCTGGCGGGAACTGCTGGCTGCCGGGCTTGACCCGTATCGGGACTTCAAAAGTCTGATCTTCAGCGGGACGCAGGATGACGTCATCGTTTCGGTGCGCGACGGTAAAGTGGACGCCGGAACGGTGGCCACCCCTATCCTTGAGGAGATGATAGCCGAGGGGAAGATCAGGCCGGATACTTTGAAAATCCTCAATAGACAGGAGGCGGATGACGTCCCCTACGGTCTGAGTACCCGTCTCTATCCTGAATGGCCTCTTGCCAGACTGAAACACACCCCTGACGATATCGCTGAAAAGGTGGCCATAGCCCTGCTGGACATGCCGCAACAGAGTCCGGCCGCCGTGTCGGCCGGGATTAAAGGCTGGACAGTACCCTTTGATTACGACCAGGTTCAGTCCTGCATGCAGGAGTTGCAGGTCGGTATTTATAAAGACTACGGGAAAATAAGTCTTGCTCAGCTCATTCCCGCCTACCGCTGGCAGAGCCTTTTTGCTCTTACAGTTCTGGTCGTCCTGATAGGCATGCTTGGGTACTTACTGACGCTTAATCGGAGGTTGCGAACCTCGGAGTCAAATCTGATGGGCGAAATGCAGGAACGTCGTCGGGGCATCGAGAAATTGGCCCAGGCCAATGAATTTTTGCAGCAGTCACGGCTGGAGCTTGCTAACATCATAGATTTTCTTCCCGATGCGACTTTCGCCATAGACAGGGAGGGCAAGGTGATCACCTGGAACAGGGCTATGGAAGAGATGACCGGGGTGAGCAAGGAGGCGATGATCGGCGAGGGAGATTTCGCCTACTCCGTACCCTTCTATGGTAAAAAGCAACAACA
>JARLHL010000082.1 GCA_031292275.1 Desulfocapsaceae bacterium
CTGTCTCAGAATTGCGCCCATCAGTTGTGCCGAACTTCCTTCCCGACGGGGACTGCCGTGTATTCCGATGATTTTCATTATTTTCCCTTCAATAATTAAGTTTTTTCAGTACGTAAGAGGACTTTTCGTATTCAAAATGCCACAAGTTGAATTATACCTGAAAACGGCTCCGACCGCAGACAGGAAGACATGACCATCAGGAAGAGAACGACCTGATGGGAAAGCATAGAGGGCATTCACAATTGAGTCCTGCAAACAGCGCCCCGAATGACAAGAGGAATAAGCAAGGCAAGATGTAAAGTTTATCTGTAAATAAATTATGTTGGAAGAGCGACGATTGAACAAAACTGCAATCATAGCAGCACTACGGCAAGAACTGTGTGATTGAAAAGCGAACAAAGGCGGCCAAAAGCCGGATGCGAGCACCAAAGTTATATTTATGAACACGTTCTTAACATTTTGCAGTCAGCCCCCCTTTTCCGGACAGCGGTTCCTGAAATCAGGGGTTTGCTCTTCTGCTCGCCACTGTACCAAATTATCTTTCTTTTTCCAATCCAATGGGAAAAATTCATTTCCCCGAACCGACAATACCCGACCGCAGTGATCAGCATGACTATGCGGACATCACCTCAGCAGAAGCTGCTGGAATTTCAATAATAAAAGTTGTTCCTTTATTTTTTTCCGTCTGAAAGCAAAGAGTCCCCTGGTGCCTGTCCACGACCACCCTCCTGGCAATGGCCAAGCCCTGACCGGTTCCCTTTCCGCGTGCCTTGGTTGTAAAGAAGGGATCAAAAACCCGATCCTGAATCTCCTTCGGGATACCTCGGCCAGTATCAGTAATCAGGATCTGAATGCAGTTTTCCGCTTTTCTTGTACTGATTGTGATCCTGCCCAGCCCTCTTGCTCCACCCTCGGTAAATTCATGAATGGCATGAGCGCCGTTGACGATGATGTTGAGAAAAACCTGACCAATCTCACTCGCAAAGCAGGAAGCCGGAGGCAGATCGGGCGCAAAGGAGGTCTCCATTTCTGCAATATATTTCCACTCATTTCTGCAGACAGTTATGGTGCTCTCAAGTATCGCATTGATATCCACCGCAGTTTTGTCATCACTGCCCGGATGCGCGAGATCCTTCATGGCCCGGACAATTCTTTTAACCCGCTCGACACCGTCGAGGCTCTGCCCCAGGGTTTTCGGGACTTCCTCCCAGAGATAATCAAGATCGGCAGCAGCAATCTCATCCGACAACGTCCGGTTCAATTCCGAAGGAACCGTCCCCATTAAGCCCTGCCAAAGTTGTTCATAGGTATGCAGGACTTTGGTGATTCCATCAAATGAATCCTTTAAAAAACTCAAATTATCTCCGAGATACTGAATGGGAGTATTTATTTCATGAGCGATGCCCGCCGCCAGTTGCCCGACTGCCTCAAACTTCTGGGCCTGACGCAGGTCACGCTCCATCATCATTTTTTCGGTGATATCTTCATAAAATGCAATGCCCGCATAAATATTGCCTGTGGAATCGAGGATGGGTGAAGTGACCAGCCGGAAGTCTCTTTCTCCCTGCTCAGTCCTGATTGTCCGTGTGGCCTCACAGGTTTTTCCAGTTTTAAAGGTCGTGATCATGGGGCAATCTTTACAAATCCCTGCGGAAGAGAGACAGGTCTCGGCATGGAGGGATGGAATCGTGGTCCCGGGGGCAATGCCGGGAAACCAGAGTTTCATCTGTCTGTTAGTCTCCATGATCTGCATGTCCGCATCAAACATGACCACGCCGGCATTGAGATTATTCATTATGGCCGCGAGTTTCTCGGTCCGGGAGGTTATACTTTTTTCCAATTCGACCTTACACTCCCGCATATGGAGGTCCAGCCGCAAATGCCGCAGGGCGTTTTCTACAGTTATCAGCACTATATTCCTGGTCAAGGGCTTGATAATATACCCGTAAACGCCTACGGCCATGATCTCGCTCGCTATTTCCGGAGAGCCGAAACCGGTGATCATCACCCTGCCCATGTCGGGGTAATGCTGTTTGGTATAACGGATAAGTTCAAGCCCCGAATCTCCCGGCATCCGCAAATCGCAGAGCAGGAGGTTGAAGGTCTGGGTAACCAGCATCTCCTTGGCAGCGCCGGCATTCTCGGCTGCCCGGCACTGGTAACCCGCATCCTCCAGATATCTGACCAGGAGATTTCTTATCGCCAGTTCATCATCGACAATCAGAATCTTCGCTTCCACAATATGTTCTCCGGCATACAGAATTCATGCATCCGTACGGCACTCTTATTTATTAACAATTTATATCCATAATATCGACAACACCTTTCACAGAAAACAGGTTTGATTGCAGGTTGTATTATATTGACTCTTCACGGCCCGTGTAAAGAAATATACGGCAGCCAACGCAATATATCGGCAATGGACGTTTGTAATATAGTGATGGATATACTGAGGCTTGCAAGCGGAGGAAAGGAAAGAGCAGCGGAATGGAGACTTACTCTGTCAACTCAATAGAAGGAGGGGTATTGATCCCCCCCGCTGCATCGGCAGCGGTTCAGATTTGCAAACCAGAACGAGCCGGAGAGGGACAGCCTTTCCTGGTGCCTGCCGGCACTCTCTCAAAGAGCGGCAAGCACCACGAAAAAGGGGCCTATTTGTTTACCGGGGGTTCGGGAGTGTTCTCGTTAAGGCTGTTTTGGCCCGGAGCATACTGGAAATAAACATTTTTCTCTTCACCTTCCACATAATATCTCAGAGTGACTGCCGCTCCCGCTGGCAGGTTTATCCGCAAGTCGTTCCGTGACGGGAAGTAGGTCTTGCCATTGTCCAATCTGACAGAAGAATCAGTATTGATTGCGCTTATATTTCCGGAAATGACCGCAGTCTGGATCATGATCGCAGCCCGGCTCAGCAGGGGGATCAGGCAGAGAACCCCGATGAAGAGACACCGAATCAGTAATTTTCTTCTGTAAGGAGCCATAAAGACCTCATTTTTTGTGAATATTTGCATATTTGATCCGCCCGCAGCGCTTCCCGCCGGGGCGGATAACGATCAGGGCAGCAGACTGTTGCTGTCCCGCCAGTAGAATATCTGCAGACCCGAGCCAGGGCTGTTGATCTTAAAAGGATCACCGGGGAAACCGCCTGGACCGATGATTGCCCCTCCCATACTGGCCAGCGCCGCTGCCTGGCCGTTACGAATAACAATGGTAAAGCCCGAAGGAATCCCGGAAATGCCAGTGAATTTCTTATAGCGATCGGCAATATCAATCACTGTGGTCGAATTGAGGTTGTAGACAGCAGTGCCGTTTCTATAATCGATGGAATAGGCAAACCCATTGCCCATCGGATTGCAGGGCTGACCGATGGAAGGCTGATACGATGTAAAGTAGAGCGTATCTGCAAACAAATTAACTGGGCTGAGAATCTGCTCTCCGAAATGGTTATCCGGCGCGTTGATGGTGGAGTTGTTCAGGCTCGCCGGGTATGACACATGGCTGCACACGGCACTGTCCCCCTGGTCGGGAAGAACAATATACCACCCTTTGGCATTGTTCGCATAATTCGGTCCGTAGCGGCTCGTCAGGAGATCCGTCAGGGCATGCTTCATATCCGCAGAGCTGGTGAAGGTTGTAAAAAGACTGCCGTTCAGCGGGGGGCCTGTAATGACTGTGCTGGGCTCAAGCTCGTCACAGGTCAGGTTCAAAAGATTATTCTCATGATACGGAGCAGTTGAGACCTGTACCGCTGTCGGCGGTGCAGGCAGAGGCTGGATGGCTGTGACCGACGAGTCATCATAGACGGCATAGAAGCGATTGCGAATTGACGTGTAGGTCGGATGCTCCGGATCGCCAGTGCCAAAGAAAAGCGAGGCTAATGTATTGAGGTTGCTAAAGGTCAGCCAAGTTGACTTGAAATTGCTTGCTTGAAAATACTCCGCTGTTCCGCCCCAGGAAATGGCAGGAGGGAAGAAGGCCTTGCGCCCGTTGTCATCATGGAGATCAGGTCCCACACCCATCGTTCCGCTGGCGCTGGCGCTGCCGGGATTGGCGCTGAAGACCCTGTCAACTGTCCAGCCGACCGATTCCAGGGCATAGTGAGGGCTGCTGTCAGTCCCGGAATTTGTCGCTGCAAAGGTATACATTACCTTAAAGAGGTTCGCGTAAATATCTATGGCATACAGCGCCTCCAGGACATTTCTTTGATATTGGGAACCCCCGCTGGTGGAAGTCTGATCGGCATCCGTAACGAGTGTGGGGCTGGCCGGGAAGCAATACCTCATATCCGCCCGTGTTTGCGGATTCCCCGTGCTGGTATTGGCGGTCATTCCGGTAGCACTGTAGGTCACCTGGAACGGCAGGATCTGCTGGGCAACTGTCGCTCCTGCCGGAGTTACATTGGTCACCGTCGCCGGATTATCGATATCAACCACAAAAATGCCGCGGCCGGTGTTGTCAATCTCCGGGTTGTATTTGTCATATTTGCCGTTGTTATTGTAATCTGTCCCCAGGCCATGGGCGGGATCCCATTTTCCAGGATCTATATTGGCCTGCGTAAAGGGATATGCGCTGTAGGGATTACCGGTCGGATTCACCGGATTATCGGCATATTCCTCGGGATAGTTATCTTCGAGAGCATCGTAGCCTCCAGTAAATACAGCCACATCCTTGTATAATTTGGCACCGCTCGAGGAAATCGAGATCGGAATGCTTGCCATCTGCACATTTGACCAGGACTGGCTTATTTCCGGATTGCTGTATGTCCATTTTACGGTCCACTCCACGGGGTCCCTGTTCGTCACGTCAAGGCTCCAGAAATTCCCGCCGCCCCGGCGTTCGCCAAAGATGAGATATTTTGGATTTTTGGCGTAAGCGGCATTGTAGCCTGTATTGGCGGTGCTCGCAGGCCACCGGTACAGGGTAAGGGTACCGTCAACGGTGTCGTACATCGGACTCGCCTGCACATTTTTGAGCTGACGCATGATATCCGGAGGGATAAAGGCGAAGACCTCCTGGCCTAAGATCGGCGCCAGAGTCCCCACCGTATCGCTGAACACATGCAGCATTCCGTCGTTGCTCCCCACGGCCACATAGCGTTGCTGCAAGGGCAGCAAGGAAGAGGAGGTGTCAAAATAATCAATCACCATCGGCTGAGAATGGATAATGGCACCCAGCACCCAATCTCTCACTGCCAGCGGTTTGCCGCTGCCGTCTGCATCATAGGTATACCCGTGGACGTAATTGATCAGCCGGTCGCGGGTGGCATTATCGAGTGCAGGTGCTCCCGTACTGATACCCAGATCAGCTGCGGTAATATTGTCGCGGTCAAAGTGCACCATTCGCCCATGCTTCCAGGTATAAATAGGCCTGTTCCAATAGATTCCATTGGCGAAATACGTGGCAACCGCTGCCCGAAGCACCTGACCGGCGCCGCCATTTTCAAGATTTGAGCTGACGCTGGTGTCGATGATTGTGTTTTTCCCCCACCAGGGGGCATTGTTCGGCAGGAACTGCCCGCTACCGTCAATGGCGGGATTGTTATTGGCGTCATAAATCATATTGGGATTCGGACGGGCGCCTGACCCGTCACCCAGCACGAACTTCTTCAGGTTTCCTGTCCACATGCCATTGGCCTGGGGCAGGAAAATCCCCATATACAGGTCGTTTCCGCTCTGGATCTTATTGGCCGTATCCACCGAGACCACCGGCGAGGTAAACGAGACCGCCTGGGACATCATCAGACCCAGGGAGTAGAAGGCGCTGACCAGTTGTTCCTTATTGTACACCGACAGGTACTGCCCGCCTCCATCGATGGAAGCGTCCTGCATCAGCGGCTGGGTGGAGCCAAAGGCAATATTATGGGTGATGACGTTTTCATAGGAACCGGCAGGATCAGATATTGGGCTCCCATCCCTCCAGCTATGCGTATAGATCCACTGGGCGACGTCGTCATAAAAATCCGGCGGGGCATTGGTCTTATACTGGTAGGGATCCTGGGTATATCTATCATTGTCCGTATCGCTGAAGACCGGAGCAGACGAAAGAACCCGGTGAATCCTTCCTGCATCGTTATCCTGTGAAGCAAAACCATCGCTCATTGTGATCACATAATTTTTGCTGCAGGGCTGGCTGCCGAGGGCGTCACGCTGGCCATAATATCCATGAATCCAGACATCCTGCAGGGATTCCATAAGCGGGGTCCTGTCATTTGCGACCGGGGTATCGAAGGTCTGGTTCGGTGGAGGAGCGGCTCTGACAAGCAGATCATTGATATCGCTTTTATTTTTGCTGATGCTTTTCCCCGGGTCAACAAGTATGAGGCCCGAGCCCAGTGCGATCCCCCCATTGCTTGCAACCGGATTAAAATAGGCCATACCCCAGTTGATCTTGTCCTTGAAGGCATCGACAACATAGGACAGGGCGTCCTTGGCCACATTGTAACGGCTCTGCATAAGGTAGGCATCGGCCAGGGTGGTGGACCGGGTCTGGTCAATATGATATCCCAGACCTCCCGGCGACGTGCTTGACGAATGAAACTTAACGATTGCCGTACCGCCGCTTATGACCGGCGACCAGCCGCTGCCGTTAGTGTTGCCGACGCTGATGGGAGTGTTGTCATTATCATACTGGGCAACAAGGTTATTGCTGCTGTCATAAATCTGCACGTAATCCATGGTAAAGGCAGTTGCCGAACCGTCTCCTTTCACATCAAAGGCCGAAAAATGGAGCTGCATCTGCTGGGCCCCGGGAATCGTGATGGTCAGTTGGGTATTCTGATTGGCCGTATAGTTGCCGCCGGCAGGGTAGCCGTAGCTGGCGCCCATCTGAGGCCAGGACGCCGTGGAGGCGAGCGGAAACGACTCATAGACCCATGCGAAGTCACCCGGAGTAGCGCCGGCCGGGACCGGATGGGAGCCGCTCACATAACTCAGGTTATACATGGCCTGCATATTGGTCCAGTTCCCCGTCACGAAGAAATAGATAGACGTAGTGCCGTTAACAGCAGGGATCAGGCTGGTAACATTTTGATATCCGCTGAAATAATAACCAGGAGACTGCAGCAGGCCGCAGAAGCCGTTATCGACGACCGTGCCGTTATAAAAGGTCGTAAAGTCGTGGGCCAGGATATCCTGATTGAAGGGCAGGACTCTCCCGTCCAGCAGGATATGCCCGCTGCCATCGACGGTGATCCTCGGCGTATACCCAGGCTCGGGAACCAGATTCCCGCCGGCATCGAGAAGCGTATGGGTATCGATAAGACTTCCCGACCACAGATAGGCCGGATCTGCCGCGTCGCCGGTAAGAGAGATCTGCTTGCCTTCTATCATGGAGGTGGTCACGCCTATCGATCCGGACCACAGGTAGATTTTATTGGCAGGGGCATGATTTTTATAGAAGACGCTGCTATTGTTAACGGTATCGTAGATATAGGTCTTGGTCCATGTTACAGGATTGGTATTCGGATTCGATACCGTTTCATTCAGGGTAAAAAGATAATCGAACATCTGACCGTAATCGATGGTGTGCTGGTATACACCGAACCCCATGGACTGCGATGTATCCATCAGGATGTAGCAGTTCTGCTTGACGTTGACCTTATAAATATCCGTATCCCTGGCGGCGGCAGAAGAGGAAAGCCACAGCAGAGCGGCCAGCAGAAAGCCCCACCGGCCAAAATGCCGGAGATATGTATTTCGAATTTGCATCATAAAATCGTCCTCCCTATACAACAAAAAAGCTGTATTATTGAATCTATAATAATGTCCAGCCATCCGTATCGGAAATACATCGCCCGACGTTCTCTTCCTGTTTCCGCTGCAGCCACCCGGAAGGAAATCCTCCCTCTGATCGCTGGAGCCCTGCGCCTCGTCCCTGCTCCTGCACCGACATGGAGATCGTCCTGATTCCAGCATCGACGCGCGCGCGATAAGCGGAAAGCAAGGCACATGCATTCCCTTTATTGCACGCCAATCTTATTCGCCCCTACTTCAATCACAACGGAGGTGCTGGCCGGGGTGCCCTGAATGCGGAATTCATACCCCGCGAAACCGTTCAGGGAGCCGGCATTATTGCCCATAGGGGGGGCGGTCGACTTAACATAGGTGGTCAGATAGCGATAGGTGAGCTGATTGGCGGCAGACGAGCCGTCGTAATTACGCAGCAGATTATCCCATGGCCAGGTCACACAATCAGCGGCATTGATAGCCCCCAGCGTTGAACCCATATAGCGGCCGGGATTGAAATCATCCTTCGTTACCGGCACCAGGAGCAGTTCCATGTTATCCGGGTCGGCTATCTGGTAATATTGCTTGGCCAAAATTGCGACATTTCCTGCCTCGGCATTGGCAGCACCTTCGGCAAGATTCAGCTGGCTTTCAATCTGCTGGGAACTGCCCGCCACATCCAATTCAAACATGGACGTTCGCAAAGCCCAGATGCCAAGCAGGGACAAGACCAAAAGAACAACAACCGCCAGGATCAGGACAAATCCAGCCTCCCTGCCGCCGCCTCCCCTCTGCTGTCGGGACAGGTGCAAAATATCCTCCTTGCCCGAAGTGGTCCTCAGCAGAGCATCCATAGTGCCATTTTCTCGATTTGTCATACGGTATCACGAACTTGTATTGTTGTACTTAATAGTGGTCATCTGCAGATGGTTCGTCCCCATGCTGGATACCCAGGTCATAAAAACAGTGATTGCCTTGCTCGCCGTATCACCCCGGTCCGACACACAGTTCTGGACCGCCCAGGAGAGTTGATAGGTGTGTCCCGTCATATCGGTTACGACCCCGGCGGCAGATCCGGCGGGCTGCTGGATAAAAGACTGCACCTGTTTTTGCTGATCTGTGCTGTTAAAATTGCCGGCGACATAGGTCCTGGCATTGAGACTGCTGACCACACTGCCGGGATTGGGGGTACTGCACGAAAGATTCGGCCCGGTCGCCGCCAGATTCACGTCCGCAAAGGGAAGTTCCTTCAAGGTTTCCATAAAGGATATGGCCAGATTGTTGGCATCCGTCCGATGCATTGCAACGGCGCTGCCCCCGATGGCCCTGATATGCATGGCCATCACTGCCAGGATACCGATGGTCAGCAGAAATATTGCGATCAGCGCCTCGATCATGCTCGCTCCTCGCTGGTCCCGGAGATAAATTTGTTTTTTCATTTTGCATACCACATGTTTCGGCATCCGATGGTGACTGTTACATACTTGCGGCGGAAGTGATCTGCCGGGCGCGCCCAGACACTGCCGCCCGGCGTTGTATACGTGACGCTGCCTATCATATCCGAAGACGGGCGGGTGGCCCTGGCCAGCATCGACACCTGCACCGCCCTAATCTGTCCGAGATCACCCGGAGCCGGGCTGCTCGTCCCGTCAGCGAGGATATAGTTAAACTCCAACTCTTCGATATCATCTGCCAGCGACTGGAATCCCGCTGCTGCACTTGACTGCCTGAGGAGAGAGGCCGTACTGTTGGCCGCCGGTGTAAACGAATAGGCAATATTTTCATCGGGATCATCGACGGTGCCGTTTGCCATATTAGGATGGGCCGCATCCCCTTTGATATCCCGTGTAAACTGCAGCTGTGTAGGCGTCGCCACGAGAAAACCGGCGGCACCCGTCTCTTTCGGATCGCATCCCGCCATCCTGATCTCTTTGGTTAGAATGACCAGGGCGCCGCGCAGTTCTTGCTGGATGTTGGCTACCTCATCCTGCATCGTGCTGCTCTTCCTCTGCTCGATATACACGAGAACAATCGCGGCCATGACCAGCAGAGAGACAAAAATAGCGATAATCAGCTCAATCAGGGTAAACCCTGCCGCGCTTGTCCCCGCGGCGCAGGAGTCTTTTAATCTTCGCATAATCCCTTATTTCTATTGCATTTTAATGCCGCCGGCCACAGAAACGGTGAGTGTCCGCTGCTGCTTGACCGCCCCGCTGCGATCGACCGCCCGCAGTCCCACCGTCTGCCCCCCGGCAAATGCCGCACCGGAGGTATCAACCGGAATTCCCTGCGGCGAAAAAATCAGGGCATTATTTAAAAAAGACACCCCGGTGCCTCCTGTATCGGCAGCGGCAGGGTCGAAACTCACCCACTTCGGCAGCGGCGTGTTTGTAAGAATTACAGCTTCGGCACCGTCAATAATGCCATTATGGGCAATACCGCCGCCGTCCCCGTTATCGTAAAACAGCACATAACTGTTGCCGCCTGGATTAAACAGGAGCGTTACGTATCCACCCCGCCGGAGCGCCTCCGCCTTGGCCCGCATCATTGCCGAAAAAACGTCCCTGGCAGCGCTTTTTAAATTCATTTCCGGGAGGTCGTTCAGCAGGATCGGCGTAGCAATACCGGCAATGATCACCAGGATTGCGACAACAACTATCATTTCGACCAGGCTGAACCCCTTGCTGCAGGTCTTCTTCTTTAAGCAGAGTCTCATCACTGTTTTCCTTACATCAGGCCGCAAAACCGCCTGATACTGCGCAAGCTGCCCTTTTTTTTCATATGCACCATGAGGCTGCCTTCAAAAGCGCTCCATTTTTCTGTTTGCTGTGCGTATCGGATGGGAGCAAGGATACATTAAACAATTCTTGAAATTATTAACATATATTTGATTTTTTATTTAGTCAAATATCATGTATATGGCATAACCTATAAAAGAACTTAAGTTATACAACTTAACTTGCATATTCATCATCAATACAGGTGATTATTATACACATATACCAATTTATAATTCAAGACCACACCACATTTTCCTTATTTTCCTGACTCTTTTAATGCTCTCACACAACTAGTAAAATTGAACGAACACCTATCAAACTATTAATGTTATTCGTGATTATATGATTTATACTTATGGGAATCCCCTTGACTTTTATGGGATCGTTCGTTTTTAATTCAATAATCAAGAAGATATTCAAACCAAGTTTTAAGGATGAACGAAAAATGAAAAATCCCGGTAAAAACCTTTTAAATTCAAATCTCGGTTTTACCCTGATCGAAATCATAGTTGTTATTGTAATTATTGGAATTCTTTTGGGGATCGCATATCCTTTTTTCGCCACTTGGCTTGCGAACATAAATGTCCAGACTGTTTCGAGACAGGTCCAGTTAGATCTGATGTGGGCTAAGGCAGAAGCTATTAGCTTGAACTCTAATGTCGTTATGGTTGTTAATGCGGTCGGAGGGCCTGGGGGATGCGCTGTCTCAGGAGGAAGCTATACTATATTTGCTGATAACGGAGCGGGCGGAGGAACTGCCGGAGATAATATTCAAAATGGTACTGAGCCGACCCTGAAAACAGTAATTCTCCCTGCAACAGGTGGACCGTGTGTGAATACGAGTCAGGGGCAACTTATTGGCTTCACATCACGAGGGTTGCCTTTAAGCGGAATGACACCATTTTTAGATGCAAATGGAAATCAAATTGTCGGAAGCATCAGTATTGCCAGTACAAAAACTACAGAGAAATTTACCACTAGCATAAAAGTTGCTGGAAGTATTACAACTCAAGCTCAATGAAAATATATAGCAGGGCGGAATTATGATTTTTTCCGGATTAGGATATTGTGATAAAAGTCAAAAGGGCTTTACCCTTGTCGAGTTGATGATGGCGGTGCTAATTTTTGGCATGGTAATGGCTGCAGTATTTACCACCTTTAATTCACAGCAGAAAAGCCAAACTGCTCAGGAGGCGGTCGCGGAAATGCAACAGAATCTGCGAGCTGCTATGATTCTGATGTCTCAAGATATTCGAGAGACCGGCTGTGATCCCCTAGGCAGTTCGGGGGCAGGCATCGTATTTGCCACACCTGGGGTTTTTCAGTTCACCCGTGATATTGGGGGAGATATCGTAAATCCCAATCAAGCCAACGGTACCGTTACAGATCCAAATGAAAATGTTACGTATGGCTTTGACCCGGGAGATGACGTAGCCCGCAAGGGAGTTGCAGATAAAGGGGTTGCAAGTCTTGGAAGGAATATCAGCCTTGTAAATCCAGGTCCTAATCCACCCGTTGGGACATTTCAGCCTATCGCTGAAAATATAGTTGCCATTGAATTTTATTATATGATAGACGACGGAACTTTAACTCTCACTCCAAACGCGGCCCAGCTTGCACACATTGTACGCGTCCAGGTTTCGTTACTAGCCAGAGCGAAAAGAGCAGACCCTGCGTATACTGACAATAAAGTCTATACGACTGCAGCCAACACCAATTGGGGGCCTTTTAATGACAATTACCGGAGAAAACTGGAGATAATCACCATACAAATCAGAAACAAATTCCCATCATGAAAAACGACAACGGATTCAGCCTGTTAGAGGCGATGATTGCGATTTTTATATTAAGTGTCGGGATAATCGGAGCGGCATTTATGCAAATACAGGCCATAAGAGGAAACGATACTGGAATGGCTCGAACAGCAGCCAACAATATTGGTCTGTCAGTTATGGAAGAACTTCAGAGGTTGCCGTTTGATGATCCAAGGACATGTCAAAACGGTTTAACGGCTTTCAATGCCGCCGCACTTAACAACGGCTCCAGTTTAAGCGGAGGCGCGGTGAATCCTGCAGCGGCAGATCATCAATTTTCCTTGGCTGATTTCCCTAACTTTCCAAATACATACAAGTTCATCAACAATAGCCTTGTCGATGACAGCGGCAGAGCGTACCAGATATTCTGGAATGTCAATAAAGATCCCTTTAAAACCGGAGTACAGCCTCAGCCTTCCTGCGTGATCAACCTCTTCGTTTATTGGCAGGCACCGTGGTGGGGACAGCAGTATCTTCAGTATACAACTCTTAAATATAGCAATATAAAAATAGGCTTATAATTAAATCAAACGCGGTTCTAGAAATTCAGCAGCACGGAGTCTCTTCCGGGGCGGTCTGTTAAATGGCGGAGAGGACATCTGCTTTTGCGGGAGTTGGTTTGTAAAAAAGACTGCCGCTCCCGCATAGGCGGGGTCCTTAAAGCCAGCAGTACAATTTATTAATTTCTACTCGATCAACTCATATCGGATTGTTATCTCCATGAATAAAAACATGCGTACGCTTTCACATGGTAAAAAACAAACAGCGGGAGAGGATGGTTTTGTTCTGGTTTTCTCCCTGATTGTACTGGTTGTGGTTACACTGTTGGGTATTTGGGCATTGAATACTACCACTTCAGAAATTCAGATTTCCGGGAATCAGCAGGTATTTGAGGAGAATTTTAATATTGCTGAAGGAGGTGTTGACGCTGAAAGCGGGAAATTAGGATACGCCACTACTGTCAATTTTCCATGGTATACAGTCAGCAACCCAAACATACTCAACCAATTACTTCTGCCTCCTTTTGGGGCTACATATGACCCCGGAGGTGATTTAACACCCGCAAATACCCCTGCCTCGATCGCCGATGTTTTGCCAGGTGATTCAACAAAATGGCCGGTTCAAAATCTTCTGCACAATTATACGGCTGGAAATACACAAATGGATTACTCCTATCTTGTGGCATATTTATTTTCGGATACTCCACCGAAGGGATACGATGCATCAATGTTTTCCGGGTATAAGTTTCGGATAAACGGTCATAAAAATACTGATATTGAAGTCGGCGGCGTCAAGGTTGGAGTGAAAATTGCCTTGTGAAACAAGCTATAGAGAGGAATTAAAATGGTATCGACTAACTACAGGAATATATTGAGTGGGGCTTTAGTTTTTTTTATTGGCATAGTACTCACTCTACCTGCGCAGATTCTACATGCGAAGGATACCGATATCTATGCCGTGAGCACCAAGAACAATGCCTATATTCTGCTGGATAATTCAGGAAGTATGGCTTATGGAGTCTACGAGGATAGCGTAGATTACGATGCAATGTATAACTATTATATGGGTCTCGGCACCATTTACGACCCAGCTTCCGCAACACATGAAGATTACAAAAAAGATACTATTTACCTTCTTCTAGGACAGGGTATCGGCGTTTCGATTTTCACAGCACATGGCAAAACATACGCCTTCACAGGTGATACGGGAAGCAATGGTACTTGGACCAATCCTATCGATACCCATACTACGATCGATCCCTATGGCAATCTGGTTTCCGATGGATCAGGAACAGCAAGACTCTCCGTTGACGGCAACGGTTATGTTCTTTTTGATGGAAAAGCCCTGCCTCCTACTCAAAATATACTCCTCCATAACACGCAAGGAGGAACTGATATTGGTTTTGCTGGATTGATGAGCGCCCCGGGAAATTACTTCAGTGGATACAAGACGGTGACTCAAACTGCTGGCAGCGCCGTGACTGCCGCAAACGGCACTCAAAATATATACTTCTTCGTAAAAGGGAACTGGGCAAATCTACAAAACGTATTTAATCTTACGTATTCTTCAGGAGCACATAGCGGCTTATACGCCTGGCAGTATGAGCCGTATTATGTATTTCAGACTAACACTCAAACGATCAGCATCTCATATCCTACATCAAACACGACACAATACCCCACCGGTACTATTAAGACAAATAGTTGGAGCCAACCAGCAGCGAACAATGGCTCGATTCAGGTTCATTTCAGTTTCTTTGATATCAACCCTACTCTAACCTGTACGAAATATAATAAAAGCGGCACAACATGCAGAGCTTGGTCGGCTGGTGATTCTGTACAAGTATGTGATGGCAGCAATAATAACTGCACCTCTTACAACAACGCGAACATGCCTACCAATGCAAACAATGTTCCCACCAACGGCTGGAGCGCCTGGATCCCCGGTAACACTGTAAATTTGAATTTTTCCTCAGACAGCTATCCCACTCTTGGGAAGGGCTATGCTGTCGATCAGGTTAAATATACTACAACATCGGCCAGCAGCGGGTATCTCATACAAACCCGTATGCAGGTCGCGCAACTGGCTTTAACTTCTGCCATCAGTTCGGTGTATAATAAAATGTACTGGGGACTTGCTACTTTTAATTATGACAACTACGGTAACGGCACGGGGGCAAAATTTCTTCAATATATCAATACCACGAGCCCTGCAACCTTATCTGCTCTGCAAAATTCGATAAACAGCCTGCAGCCATTGTATGGAACTCCATTAGGAGAGGCATTGCAGGATATTTTCGTCAATGGATACTATAACCCTGTAAAAAACAAGACAATTGTAAACCAGAGCTGCACCCAGAACTTTGTTGTTGTTGTCACAGATGGTTTTCCGTCAACAGATGATACCTGGACTAAAATTTCAGGTGTTGATTTTTCCAAGACAAACGATGGGGATGGCTGGACGGAGGATCCATCTCAATATACAACTCCACCGCTGAATTATTACGACTCCGTCGCTGGATACCTCTACAATCACAGTATTTACGACCAGTCGCAGATACCTGCAGCGAACCTGACGGCTTGCAATCAAAATATAATTACCAACCAGATAGCCTTCGGGGTGGTGCATCCGCTTTTACAAGATGCGGCATTGGATGGCGGAGGATCATACTCAACGGTATTTAATACAGCTCAGGCTGTTGCGGCACTTGAATCCGGTTTATTGAAACTGACGAATGCAGTTTCCTATACTGCACCCGTTGCTTCCGTCGATGCTACCAACAAAATACAGAACGGCAATGATCTTTATTTTGGACTTTTCCTTCCTGAGGCAAGCGGGACTTGGTACGGTAATCTAAAAAAATTCACTCTTGGTGATGCTTCCAAGGGGCAGGATCCAATGATGGTTTATGGCGGAGGGGCCAACCCACAGCCAGCGCTTGACAGTAACGGAAATTTCCTTAGTACTGTCACAGACATATGGACCGGAAAAACCGGGAGCTTCGCTGTCACTGAGAATGGTGCTGGAGCACTGCTGCTTACACAGGTAAACAATGATTTCAACAGCGGCAGCAGCGCAAATCCTGCGCCTTTTTGGTCGAGAAATATATTTACTTTAATAAATAATGGAAATGGCACGTACGCTACACCACAATTGAACCAATCTATAAATCCAACCGCGCTAGGCTTAGTATCGACAGACACTTCTACAAGAAATAAAATTGTTAACTATACATATGGCTATACCTATGATGCAAACGCAGACGGCACCCCTGTTACCGTCAGGCCTTGGGTTCTTGGCAGTATTATTCACTCAAAACCGGTAGTTGTAGATTATTACGACCCTAATAATATCAGTACGCTGCTTAAACGGTATATTGTCGTTGGAGCTAACGACGGCATGCTGCATGTCTTCGATGATTCGCCAACGGGAACTAACCAAGGCCAGGAAGTCTATGCCTTTATACCTCAGGATCTTCTTCCCAAACTGCAGGCTGTCGCTACGGGAGGCTTAGTTGATATGGTCGACGGTCCGGTAACATTGTATCGGAATAACAATGAGCCCAAATATCTGATCTTTGGCGAACGCAGAGGAGGAGGTTCTTATTGGTGCCTTAACGTCTTAAACAGTGATCCTTCAAAGTGGACAGTCCAATGGCAATACTCTAACCCGGCAATAATTTCACAGTCCTGGGCGGAACCTCAAATCGCCAGTGTACCTTATGATGTTGATAGCGCTACCGGTATGCCCAAATTCCAGGACGCTTTAATTTTCACTGGAGGATATGATCCTTTAGAAGACAACTACCCTGAGCCTTTTACAGACAATTATAAGACGGGAAACCCCTATAATACAACTCCAATTGCATCATTGACACTGACCAACGGGCACTATCCCGCCCCCGTCACCCCGAGCGGCGCAACTACACCAACATGGGATCCAACTGCAAAGAATAACGGAATTCTTACTCAGGATACCAATGCGAATGGATATTACGATCCCTTCAATCCGACAATGGACTCGTACGGCCAAGGTATTTTTGTTGTCGACATTGATAATCCCGCCAAGATTATCACCCCGACGAGTTCAGGAAAACAGATTTTGCCCTTTCAAGTGACCTATAGCAGCAGTGGAACCAGCACCAACACGAGTACCGGTAATCCCCAAACGCGTACCGACATGAAATTCAGCTTTCCCGCCTCCCCTGCGGTGGTTGTAGGTGCCTATAACTATTATTACAAGGACGCATCCGGAAATGTGCAGAGCGGGACAAACGTCAACACCTTGAAAGCCATATACGGGATAGATATTTATGCAAATTTATTTAAGGTTAGTTATGATTTTGAAGATGTAATAACAAAGCCAAGCTCCAACCCGAATTCCTGGACATGGTCAGTTGCGAATAACAATTGGTCAACGACGAAAATATTCTCCGCAAATCCCGGCAGTACAAATCCAAGCGGCGCGTATGGCCAAAACGGAAACACCTACGGCAATGCCAGCAATTTGACAAAATACAACAACAATGCGGACCAGGGAAGAAAAGCCTTTTATCCACCGGCCATTTCGTGGGGAGGTTCCGGCTCGTATTTTGATCAAAATAATTACTCCTACCCGAACACCACCTTTAGCGGGACGTCTGAAATTGCCGCTCTTCTGTTCGGAACAGGTGATCGGGAACATCCTTTGAATACAATGATCCGAAATAGAATGTATTCCGTTTACGATGATAGTTCCGTCACTGCAACACAGACAAATTTGAGCGGCATTACAACTCCAATCATTGTCTCCACCACAGGATTTAATACCAAGAACGGCTACGAGGAAAGTGATCTATTCAACCTGACATGCGGTGAACTGGGGACGAATTCGACAGTTGCCAACAAGACCCCTCTCAGCACCTATCTTACAGATGATGCCACCATAACTGTTAATGGGGTTTTACAGCTCGAAAATGGAAACGAGAACGATGCCAAAGGTTGGTATATTGTTTTGGAAGAGCAGGGGAAATGCGCTACCGCTTCCGGCATAATGAACAATATTGCTGGCAATTTATCCTCAACAGATAACCATACTGGAGAGGCGATTGATAGCCAGCCGGTCCTTTATGCAGGAACAGTCTATTTTACCTCCTATCAGCCGACTTCCAATAATGCGTGCAATCCGCAGGGTAATGGGTACGCATATTCGCTCGATTACGCGACTGGAAGCGCCGCAATGGACCTGAGCACTGCAAATGGGACAACAATTGAGATTACAGACCGCTATATGAAATACGACAATATTTATGGAATCCCTTCCGGATTTTCTATTTTTACCAGTGGGGGGACAGCAGGAGCAATGTCCATGATGGGGAGTACCCTTGTGGGACCGAAAGGCGCCGGGGATTTCCAAATACCAAGCCCAGGGCTTGGATTGGAACTCTACTATTGGCGGCAAGGGAACAGCCAGAAAAAATAGGCTTCAGTCCGAAAGAGGCTCTTTGGGCTTGGCAAGCTCAGGATTCGCGGGCTTTTCCGTATGACTCACTGCTTTAACCAGAATTGAGACGGTCCACCCAAGGAGTCCGTTTATTTATTGAATTCAACTACTCTTGCCACAACAAATGGAGAATGGGATGAAATCTATCAAATTCCTAAATATCAAAATATTAATTGTTGTTGCGTGTCTGCTGCTTCCGGTCTCTTATTCATTCAGTATGATTCGAAACGAAACATACATAGTGACGGGCAAAATTGACGCCATATCAGACAAGGAAATCAGATTTGCTAATGGTGAATTATTTCAACTATCCCCATCAATAAAAGGTGTTTCCTCTCGAACAGGAGATACAGTCACTATACGGTATTTTGTTAATTCCCAGGGAAATAACATCTGTATCGAGATAGCAAGCGGTGCTAATGCATTGCAGGAGATTGTCATTCCTCTCCCCCCGCCCCCGAATCAAAAAATGTAAATTTTAATTAAAAATGGTCTTACTTTGGCTTTCCTGAGTAAAGATTGTTTTAGCTGCCCGCATGACGGGAGCAAAACAATTTTGGTAAGTGCGCACTGGTTCAATATCGCGAAGAACTGATCCTTATAGGTCTTCAACCTTCCAGGGTATCGAGTTCACACATAGACCATCGAAACAGGCGCAGCCCCTGCTTCCGTGACACGATTTCCGAATTCTCCTTGCTCATCTTCTCATGACATGGTATCTTCGCTTTTTTTTACTTCCCACCATGATTCATCTGACCAATATCTGCAAACAGCACGGCTCGCGGATCCTCTTTCAGAACGCCAGCCTTCAGATCCTTCCCGAGACCCGCACCGGCCTGGTCGGTCCCAACGGGGCCGGCAAGACCACTATCTTCCGGCTCA
>JARLHL010000083.1 GCA_031292275.1 Desulfocapsaceae bacterium
CTCGTGCCGCAGCAGGAACACAGGAGAGCAGATGGACGCATTCCCCCTGGCATTGGATCGCCCTGAAATTGAAGGATTTGTGAGGGGAGGTTTGTCCGAGATCTATTTTATCGCCTATGATGACGATCAGGATCCACCCATACCACATTTTTTTGCTGTTTATAAACGTCTCGAGGATTTTGGGTCAACATCTTAATCAGAAGACTGCATAATCTCTGGGGCAAAAAGGCTATGGCAGTGCATATAAAAAAACTGATGCACAGCCGCGAGCGCTACCCGCAACATGCTGATATATCAAATAGCATTAGAATAATTTTTCCTGCTCTTCTGGTGAGATGTGCAGTCGTTCGGAAAAGGATAGCTCTCGGGGGCGTAAAGAACCAGTCGGCCCGGAGGTAGCTTTTAAGCTCTCATTTTTTCTTGGATTGAGTTTTTGATTCTTTTCGAGAGTTGGGAGTGCTAACGGCTGGGTTTTCTGGGGAGATCGGAAATATTCGCAGAAGGTGCGATAGGACATTGTGATTTTGCCTTCTGCAGCCAAATGCTCATAGATCATTACTCTATTATGTCCCTGGGCGAGCAAGTTCCCGATTTCTTCCCTTACAGCTATAAATTCCACTCTTCCGGCGTTTCGTCTCATACTTTTATCCTAGGCATTTAATGGTGCTGTACAGCTTACTCAAGACTTCTCGTTCCTGCCATATAAATTCTCTTCGTTGCGGTATAAATCATTCAAGATTCCGTATGAATACTATACGATTCTTTTAGCAGCATTTAGCTGCTCACAGCAATATATGAACTTCTCAGTGCATTATTACGTAGCTTACAGCGGTAAACGTACATCATAACGACATGGCAGGATAGGTGAAACAGGCCTACACCATTTCACACCTGCCCTTCCAGGGGGGTGTTTATTCGCCTGCGGCTCAACACTAACATACTAAAATACACTTACATTTTACTCCATAATGAAGTAAATTGCGAATCCATAATAGAGATAGGCTTAATTCGGAGTTAATGGAATAATTTGCCATTAAATTTTAATATATATTGTATATTAAATAGGTTACTGTCGCCTAATTTAGATTGCACCCAAATTAGGAAATGTCGGCAAATCGGACACACTCTAACAGCACAACGGTCTGCAAAATGAACAACCAAAAGACATCGAAAAAGATCGGCCGGCCGCGTCTGCCGGAAGGCGAAAAGAAAGAACGGGTGGTGGTTTTCTTGCCGCCGGATCTGATTGCCTGGTTGGAGGAACAGCAGGAGGATAAGGCTTCAATAATAGAGAAGGCTGTGCGGCAAAAATACCAGAGAAGTCGTAAATGGAAGGAAATGGAAATGCCTGTCCGAAGCAGGAAGACTCTGAAATCCTATCTGACTCAAGATGAATACCAACAGATAACCGAGTCTGCAGCCAAGGCGCGTCTGCCGGTTTCAAAATTCTGCAAGCGGGTATGCCTGGCCCAGGAGGTACGCAGCACCGTTGATCACCAGGCGGTTGTCACCTTGGCCAAGGCCAATGCCGATATGGGTCGTCTGGGAGGGCTATTCAAGATGATTCTGTCCGAGGGAAATGTCGGGGAATATGCCGGCGAGCTGCGGGCCACCTTGCGGTCAATTGAAATCACCAAAGATACGTTGCTTAAAGATTTCCAAACGGTAGTAAAGGAATTTACAAAAAAAAAGGATATAGCCAGCTAAGGATTCAGAGATGATCGCCAAACGCATTGATAGAAATCCGGAAAACGACAGCTATCGCAGTTTGGGCAAGTATATTGCCGATGCTTCCCATGAAGGCGAGAAGCTGCTTTTCGCCTGGCATGCCGGCTGTTATTGCGAAACCTACGAGACCGCCCTGGTTGAGATTGAGGCCACCCAGGAAATGAACACACGGTGCAAGGGAGAAAAGACCTATCACCTGATGGTCAGCTTCCGGCCGGAGGATGAGTCGAAGCTGACCCCCGAAGTCTTCAAGGACATTGAAGCAGCCTTCGCCCAGGCGCTGGGATTTGAGGAACATCAGCGGCTGTGCGGCATACATAGAAACACAAACAATATGCATATGCATGTCGCCTACAACATGATCCATCCTAAACGATTCACCAAAATTGAGCCGTTCAGGGATTTCTATAAGTTGGGCGAGGCATGCCGGGCCATGGAAGTGAAGCACGGCCTTGTGATAGATAACGGTATAAGCAAAGAAGAACCTTCACAGCAGATCAACCAGCGGGCCGCCAGCATGGAGGCCCACTCCGGAGAGGAATCGTTTCAGTCGTATGTTATGGATCGAAGGGAGAGCATTCTGCAGGCGTTGAAAGGCGCGGCAAGCTGGCAGGATCTGCATGCATCTCTGGCAATTTTCGGCATCATGATCAAACCGCATGCAAACGGTATGGCCGTTGTCAATATCCAAGGGAAGGAGGCGATTAAAGCCAGCGCCATTGACCGAAGCCTGTCGAAAATGCGTCTTGCCGAACACTTCGGCGAATACGTAACTCCATCGGATTCCCCTGCAGGTGCCGCACAATATCATTACGACCGTAAGCCCTTGCAATCAAAATCCCCCGAGAGAGACAGGCTCTATGAGGAGTATAAAAAAATCCTTGAAAAACGGCAGGCGGAACTTGAAACTGTAAGGCAGCAAAACAACGCCGGTCTGCAGGAGATAAAAGAGCTCTACGCCGAGGAGCGGAAAAAGCTGTCGATGAAATTCCATTCTCGTCCGACCAAGACCAGACTGCGGCAGATTTTGCAGGTACAGGAAAACAAGGCCCTGGAAGATTCCCGCGCAAATGCTCAGGCCAATATTCGGAAGATCCAGGAAGCAAGCCCGTTCCATAACTGGAACGGATTTTTGAAATGGCAGGCAGATCGCGGCAATGAAACCGCCCTTTCCGTGTTGCGTTCTCGAAAACCACAGTCCCGACCATCGACTGAGGGTAAATATACAGAGGCATATTATGAGGCCTTGCGCGATATCCGTCTCAATGGATTGAAAGATCAGGAAAAGATTCTGGCTACCACAACCCAACGGAAACTCCGAAGCGGCCTGATTGCCATCAGTCAGATGAAACAACTGGCGTCCCGGGAGGATCTCAGATTGCAATCAGAAATCGGGAACCAGGAAGCGCTATTCTCCGGGGTCCGGCATTCCATTGACAACAACGGTATCCTGATTTTCAGACTGGCATCCGGCGGAACGATCAGGGATACGGGCAAAAAATTGTATTTTTCAATGGATGAGACTACACGGAATGCAGCTCTGATCTATGGCCAAATGCGGTTCGGAAAGGGCATAAAAATTCAGGATAACATCATTGAGCGGAAACCTTATGGAAGAAATCAACGGAACCGGGCCGGCAATTACCAGCCCTTCTTTACTCGCATTAAAGAAATCTGTGGACATCGTTTGCGCCAGCTGTCCCAACTCGATGTGGTTCGGTTCGGCAAAAGAGATAAAGTGCTTTTGCCAGGTAATGCATGTGGTGACCTGGAGCGATAATGAGAAAAATCTGATTTCTCATTGCGACGGGATATTTTTAGACAATCAGGGGTGATTTTCTATCAATAGACCTTGCCCTAATTCGAGTGGAAGCTGATGCCGGAGCGGCAGAAGGACGGGGTTGCCAAAGCCAAAGAAGAATGGAAATACAAAGAAAGAAAACCGCTGCTGGTGGATCTTCGTCAGGAGGTGGTTCCTTTGGCAACACAAGGAATGCCGAAAATTCACATTGCCCCTCACCGAATATTGGCGAAGCAACCATATATCGGATCCTGGCCCAGGAACACTCACTATTCTGAATATAATGTCAATGACGACCTGAAATTGTATCAAAGCAGACCGTTTTGAACTGTTCCCTTTTGTTTGATGGTTTCTTCTTAAATAAAACATGTGAATGGATTCCCCCCCCAAAAAAAATCACATCATAGCCAAAAAGAAAAATATGGGTGCAAATAATGCTTTTTAAGCATATAAATACGGGATGATAAAGAAATATTCCCAAGCGAGTTGGAGAAGGAAGCGCAGAGAACATTTTCGGAGGTCTTGATCATGAAGGTTGGAATTTACACATTCTCATGCCGTTTTGAATCGGCCGCGGTTCTTCCAGCCTTCAAAGGGTCCACCTTACGGGGAGGCTTGGGTCATTCTTTGAAACAGACGACCTGCGCTCTTCGCCTCCAGGAATGCACGTCCTGTCTACTGGCAACGAACTGTGCTTATGCCTTTCTCTTTGAGACTAAAATGGATGGTACTGGGCCTCGGCGACCTCACCCCTATATACTTATCCCACCTGATGATACTCAACGTTCATGGAATAAAGATGAACCCTTCGCCTTCTCTATTGCGGTTTTCGGTCGTGCCAATGATTATCTGCCCCACCTTGTCTATGCTGTGCGAGAGATGGGAAAGGCGGGGCTTGGCAAGAAGGCCCCGGACCAGGGTCGTTTCAGGCTGGAAACCGTCAGGGAAAAGGAAACTGTGATTTTTGACGGGACAACCCTACGGTCCCAGACCCAACTTCTGGAACTGACACTCGGCTCCCCGGAGGAGCCACCTGTGAAGGAAATCATTCTCACCTGTCTCACCCCTTTACGTCTCAAGTATGATAACCAGTTGCAAGACGGCCTGCCCTTCCACCTATTGATTCGGGCCGCCCTGCGTCGTATTTCCTCACTCGAAGCCGCCTACGCTGCTGGGGAACCGCCTTTAAATTATAAAGGAATCGCCGCCAGAGCCACCAGTGTACATCAATTTATCGCGGAGTGCCGCTGGACGGATTTTGAACGCTACAGCAACCGCCAGAAGACCGCTATGAGCTTTGGCGGCATGCTGGGCCGGATGGGTTATCAGGGTGAAGACCTTGGTGAATTTCTCCCCCTGCTACGATACTGCGAGATTACCCATATCGGCAAACAGACGAGCTTTGGCCTGGGCCGGATAAAGGTCGAGGTTGCGACATGAAAAATATCCTGCTGGCGGTCTGCGGCCTTTCTCCGCAGGTAATTACCGAGGCACTCTATGCTCTGATGCACGAAGGTAGAAAGATCCATGCAATCCATCTGATTACTACCCGACGCGGTAGGGATTGTGTCCTTACAGACCTTCTCGCCCCAACAACGGGAAAATACTACAGCCTGCTAGCCGATTATGAAATAGACCATGCCACCATCAATTTTCACGGCGGCAATCTTCATGTGCTGCATGATTCCTCTGGCCGTGAGCTCGACGACATTATCTCGCCAGAAGACAACGAAATTCTCATGCAGGCCTGTCTCGATCATACCTTTCACTTCACCAGTCGACCTGACAATGCTGTGTTTTTCTTGGTAGCGGGAGGGAGAAAGACCATGACCTCCTGCCTGACCCTCGCTGCCCAGCTTTACGGCCGTCAACAGGATCGCATCTTCCATGTTTTGGTTTCACCCGAATTCGAAAATTCCCGCGAATTCTTTTACCCACCCCGCCAGTCGATTGCTCTCGAACTGAGGGATAATCAGGGGCAACCCTTCTGGAAAGAAAGCCGTTTCGCTCGGATCCACCTGATCTCCATCCCCTTTGTCTCCGTGCGGGAGCAACTGTGCCAGGACCTGCTTGACCGACCATTGCCGCCAGCCGATTTGATGCAGTCATTGGTCCGCGAGACACCGCAAATCCTCACTGTAAGCCTGGCCGAAGGCAAGCTCGTCTACGGCCTGCGGGAACTCGATCTAGATCCGACCCGACTGGCATTGTACGCTTTCTTTGCCGAGCGGAAGCAGAACTGTCGTTTGTCTGCACCCTGCACCAACTGCAGCGCATGTTTCCTGGAGGCGGCAACAGTGATTGATGACAAAGGAATCGCCCGTTTCTACGAGCGTATCCCAGGTTCTCGTCTTCTTGGCGAGATGAGCGATTCCGGCATCGGCAACTTGAACAAGGAAAACTTCCAGTCCTACAAGTCTAAGATCAAGAGGGACATCCTGACCGCCTTCGGTCAAAGCGCTGTCTTCGAGTTGGAGATAGCCTCCATCGGAACCCGACCCGACACAACATATGGTATCAGGCTCGACCGCAACCGTATCAGAATTAAGGAGTAATGCGGCAATAACGTTGGGAGACATTTCACCGAAAGTATTCCAAGGAGATTCCTGTCATGAAATTTAATTCTATTCTTGCCTGTACAGTGGGTGGCTCCCACCAGCCTATCATAACTGCCTACAATAACCTTAAACCTGATTTCGTTTGTTTCATTTGTTCAGAACCTGATCCGGGCACAAAAAAGCGAGGTTCTGATGTGATGATAGAAGGGGAAGGTTATTTTATCAAAGCACAACACACTGATGAGAAAGCGACACTTCCTAATATTCCGACTCAATTAGGATTAGAAAAGAGCCGTTACAAGGTGATAACCATTCCGGCAGATAATCTTGACGGAGCAACGCTTTTCATCAGGAATACCTTAGCCGATCTGAAGCTTCAATTTCCCAGTGCACGAATTGTTGCCGATTACACAGGCGGTACCAAGACCATGACCGCCGCCCTTGTTATTGCCGTTCTTGAAACAGAGGAGATAGACCTCCAACTCGTAACGGGCAACAGGGCCGATCTTGTCAAGGTCCGCAACGGCACTGAGTTGAATTCCTATGCCAATATTGACCGCATTCGACTCCAACGAGCCATGGCACCATACCTGCGTTCTTGGGAACATTTTGCCTACAGTGAAGCTGCGGATGGTCTGTCAATCATTCCGGCGCCCAGGGATAACGTTCTTGCCGTACAATTGAGAAGAGCCCGGGATCTTTCCGCTGTATTTGCGGCCTGGGACCGTTTTGATCACAGTTGGGCTTTGCATCTCCTTGAAATTTACGCGGAAGTTATCAAGGAGGAGCTCGGCAAACATCTGGGCGTTCTCAAATATCTCATTAAGGAATCACAAAGACAAACGCCCTTAAGAATTCTTGATCTCTGGCATAACGCTGAACGGCGGGCGGCACAAGGAAGATACGACGATGCCGTCGCCCGCGTCTATCGGCTGATCGAGTGGACAGCTCAGTGGCTACTCAAATCCCATTGTGGTCTTGACACCGGCAACCTGAAACCGGAACAACTTCCTCAAGGAATACATATTTCACCAGGACAAAACGATACCTTGAAGGCAGGCCTTTTCATTTCTTGGCAACTCGTTGAAAAAATGACTCAAGGGCCTGCTCAACAATTTGCTACGACACAACTCCTTGTCCTTCGGAGCCATATCGAAGCACGCAACCTCTCCATTCTGGCCCATGGCTTCTCCTCTGTTTCCCGAGAGGTCTGGGAAAAGCTTCAAGAGTGGATGCGGGGAATCTTTCTGCCGATGCTTCTTGAAGAATCAAAGGCCGTTGGAATTCATCAATTGCCGCCGCAACTGCCATCTGCATATATTTGGAACGATTGACCGGCTTTTCGGAAGATCTGCCGAGATATGAGGGCATATTACTCAACCTTGAAATTTTATATACTCATAAGTATAATACACACGAGTATATAAATGGAGGGAACTATGACATTCATCGATCGCCAGGCAGAGCTCAAATTCCTGGAAGAAAAATGGCAGGACCCCAAATCGCAACTGATTGTGCTGTGGGGTAAACGACGGGTCGGCAAAACCGAATTGGTCAAGCAATTTATTGACGGCAAGCCAAGCCTGTATTTTCTCTCAGAGAGCACCAGCGACAAAGAACAACTCCAGCGTTTTTCTCAACTCCTTGGTGAATTCCTGGAGGAACCGCTTCTTTTGACGCGTGGATTCTCCGTCTGGGAGGAGGCTTTTGCCTATCTAAAAAACAGGAAAGAGCGTTTTGTCCTGGTCTTTGATGAATTCCCCTATCTCATCCAATCCAACCCAGCCATCCCCAGTATCTTCCAAAAAGGCTGGGACGAATACCTTGCATCAAGCAATATCTACCTGATCCTGCTCGGTTCCAGCGTTACAATGATGGAAAATGAAGTACTGGGGTACCGCTCTCCGCTCTATGGCAGACGCACCGGCCAGTGGCTGGTCGATCCCATGCCATTCCGTGCCGCAAGCCAGTTCCGTGCCGACAAACCCTTCTGGGACCGTTTGGCGCATTTTGCCATTGCCGGTGGTATTCCGGCATATTGGCTGCAATTTTTCCTTAAAAAGGATTTTGCCGGCAATCTGCGAGATCATGTGTTCCGGAAAGGAGAGATGCTCTATGATGAAGTAGAATTCCTGCTGCGGGCGGAGGTTCGTGAACCACGCTATTACTTCGCGTTACTCCAGGCAATTGCCCAGGGTAAACGCAAACTGAGCGAGATTGTCAATGCCTCCGGTCTCCAGCAATCGCTTGCCAACAAATACCTTGGTGTTCTTTCTGACTTGCGCATAGTCGAACGGGAGGTTCCGGTAACTGAAGCCGTACCGATGAAGAGCAAAAAAGGCCTCTACCGGATCAGTGACGAGTTCTGCCGTTTCTGGTTCAGATTTGTTTTGCCGCATCGGTCCGAGCTGGAAATGGGCAGACTGGATCATATAACCGAGGAATGCCTTAAGCAATTACCCCAGTTCCTCGGCGAGACCTATGAGAAGGTGGCCAAGGAAACGCTTCTTGCTGACATGGGTTCCTTCTTTCCGTTTTCCGCCATCGGCAGATGGTGGGACCGGGGTGATGAAATTGATGTCGTCGCCATCAATCCAGACCGAGATTCCATCTTGTTCTGCGAAGTCAAAACCACAGAGAAAAAGGTCGGCACCGATATTCTCAATTCGTTGCGGGATAAGGCGCGGAAGGTCAAATGGGGGAGTTTCGAACGCAGGGAATTTTTCTGCCTGTTCAGCCGGACAGGGTTTACCTCCGCGCTTCAGGACCAGGCCCAGCACGAAGAAGTCGTCCTTTACTGTGAAGATCAGCGGGTATTGCCTTGAGCATTTCAAAACCGGGCCACCCCCCTGATCAGATTTCTCCCCATTGTTTTATCCTCCCTGAACTCACTCATGTAGCGCATGGTCTTCCATCGCATCCGGAAAAAACTGCAACATTGCAAATGATGCGGAGCATTCGGTATGGATGGTATCCATTCGTGTAGAGAATTCGGCGGACCATTAGCGGCCCGAAACGGCTTTTTGAGCCAATTGCTACAGCGTCGCATTGAATTGAAAGAGAAAAAACAGTCGTAAAAATCATCTGTCCATGGTACCCCATACCTGACCGGATGTTGATGATTTCGTTCCAAAAAAGTGTTAGAAAACGGAGGTGAAGAGTGATTATCACACGATATCACAACACAACTGAAGAAAAGTTAACTATTGAATTCTTGTCGCCGACTTTTCTCGGTGGGGCTGACCAACATGCCGAACTACGGTCGGCACCTCTCAAAAACCTTCTCAGGCAATGGTGGAGGGTGGCGGTTGGTAACCAGTATACAAATTCCGAAGATTTTTTGGAGGCTGAAAACGAATTATTTGGCACCTCGCTCAGCGGAAAAGATGCACAAGCCAGCTTGATTCGTCTGGCACTCTTCGCAAACGCGCATGAGTTTGAAATATCCTCACAACCATTTGATTTTGGCACTACCTACCACCCTGAAGTTGCCCAAAAGGGCAAGGGCAATATCTCCAATGCTCTCTATCTCGGTTTTGGTCCAATCGTCAATGCACCTGGAGGCACAAAGCCAAAAAGCTATATTATGCCAGGAAGCAGAGCAACTATAATACTTACATTTCCTTACGATAAACAGGAACTCTTTCACCTAATTCTACAGCTTATCGACGCTTTCGGTACGGTCGGTTCCAGAGGCAGAAATGGCTATGGTTCATTTGCTCTATCCGGAAAGACCTTCTCCCGAGCAAACCTTGGTACTTTGCCATCTCAACCTCTTTCGGAATTGATAAACAGAGAACAACAGTATCCTTCATCGCTGGGTTCAGCTACTGGCCGACTCCTCTGCTGGGAGACCTCGCCTCAAAAAGATTGGAAAGGAATCATGGAGACACTCGCAGGCGCATATCTGAAGACAAGGACCTCTGTCAATATCGCCCAGCAAGGTTTGCAACAGCGTCATATCATCGGTTATCCGGTGACGAATCACCCCGTGACAGATTGGGGGGGCTCCAATGGCCGAATGCCTTCACAACTTCGCCTTATGGTCAAGCGAAACCACGAAGATAAACTTGTCGGACGCATTCTGCATCTACCTCATAAGTTACCGAAACGATGGGATAGTGCTAAACTGGGCAGTGAATTGGCGGTCTGGCAAAAGATCCATGGCCTTTTGGATGCGCACAAGGGATTATATCGACATGAGGGTAAGCAATGAAAAATCTCCACTATTGGCAGGAAAAGCTCTCCTTGTGGTTGCATGACCCGGTGCACAAGGCATTTGATATCCGAAGGCACGAATTTCTCGCTCGTGAAATTACCGACTTGCTCCATATTCCCAGCCCGGCAAAGGATACTTACCAAAATGCTGATATGATGGCTTCCGGCCTGACCCGTGCAGCTATGCCGGGTTATGATACAAACGAAGAGCAGAGTGGTGCCATCGTTTTCTCCGCTTCACCATATGTGACTCATCCCCTAGTGGCGGGTTTGAAACTTAGATTGCCGATTACCGGGAAGACGTCCGCCGCTGAAATCCATGAAAGCCTGAAAGTACTGCTCACAAAGGATCTCGGACTGAACAAAACCCATGAAGAGCTGAGCACTTTGCCAGCAGAGGAAAAACCTCTCAGTGGGTATTTCAACTGGAAGGATACACCGGAGGAGTGGGCGCAGGCCCTCTATTTTTACCTGTTTTTTGCCCTGCAAAAACGTCTGCGCCTGGAAAACGTTGGTGGTCTTGGGGGTGCCTGGGATCTCCTGCCGGCAGATTCACGAATGCCCGATCATTCACTCTGGCATCATCTCGGTCTGACTTCGGCCATAGGTTCTGCGCTGTCATCCGATCCTGAACATGAAATCTCTCTGACGGTCTTCTCCCTTACGCCGGTGCAAGCCTTCATAGGCAGAGCCCGCAAACTGAGAGACCATTGGCTGGGGTCAGTGCTCCTTTCGTATCTTGCCTTCACCGGTATTCGACACATAGCCGAAACACTTGGCCCGGATCATATCGTTTATCCTTCGCTACACGATCAATCTTTGGTGGAAACATGGATTGGCAAGCAGTTCCATCTGGAACGATTTCTGGTTGAACACGACAACGACCTGAAAGAACATAGGAAAAATGGTGCATCAATTGCCTCCTTTCCCAATAAATTCGTTTTTCTCAGTGCCACCTCACATGCTGAAGAACTCTGCAGGTCATGCGAAAACGCGATGCAACTGGAATGGCTTCGTGTCGCCCGCATCGTCAAGGACTACCTGGCCACCAGGATGCAGACAGGCCCAACCATGAATGACCTGTTTGAACATCAGATTTCGGATTACTGGCAGTTCGGCCACGCCTCCTGCCGCCTGGTTAGTTTGAACGACAAGGATGCCCTTCGACAGGTATTAGCAGAAAGCAAATGGCAGGCCGAAGAGAATACCGTTGCTGCCTTTGCCAAGATGTATGGGCAGAGTGGCATGGCTGTTGCCCGTTTGTATGGTGCAACCCATTCTTTGGTTCAGTCTCTGCTTGCTGCCACCAAGTATAAACCTACCCGGATTAGAAAGCCGCAAAACGGAGAAAAATGCCCCCTCTGTGGCGAACATGAAGTGCTGCATGATTTCAGCCAGACAGGAAAATTCAGTGCTGGCGATTACAAGGATGCGATAAGAACATTTTGGCAGGCAGTGCATGGGCGAGAAAACAGTGCGGGCAGTTCTGCCCAGGTCGGCAAGAATGAACGTATCTGCTCAGTGTGTGCCGTCAAACGATTTTTGCCCCGTGCTCTCAAGCAGGGGCTTCACGAAAACGAACTGCTGGCAAGTATTGTTGCTGACGCAGATCGATTTCCCGCCACAACCGAACTGGCGGCCAAGAGATATCTGGACAAGTTGGACAGCAAGGTGCCAGGTCATCCCTCGAAAAACTCACGGTTGATCGATGCCCTCCATGAGTCCGAGCTTGACGGACTGGACGACGGGGTTTCATCAGCAGTGCGGACGATTATAGCCGCAGGCAAAGCCAACGAAGTCGAATACACCAACCGTGACAAATACTACGCCCTGTTGTTGATGGATGGCGACAAGATGGGCCATCTTGTCAACGGCAAGACACTGACTTCCACCTGGGGTGATGTGCTCCACCCGGAATTGACGGAAAAATTTTCGAAAAAGTCGTTTCATCCCGACTCACCACTGCGGGCAAGACTTGAAGAAAAGAGGATTCTGAATCCTGCCGTGCATGCCGCGATCTCAGAGGGATTGAACAGCTTTGCCCGGTACGGAGTAGCCCCTATCGTAGAGAGGTTGAGCGGTCGCCTCATCTATGCTGGAGGTGACGATGTCTGCGCCGTCCTGCCACTAGATGCGGCATTACAGGCAGCTCGTGCCATTCAAACCGCCTATTGTCTGGGATTTGTCCGCTATGGCAAGGAGGGCGCAACAGAAGTGACCGGGGAATCGCAGGCAACCACAGGAAAACTCGGGATGCATCTTGGCAAGGCGAAAGGCATTTCGATTTCCGGAGCCATCGTCATTGCTCACCATAAGGCACCGCTGCGCGAGGTTCTGCGAGATGCACATACCGTCCTTACTGGGATCGCCAAGAATAGAGCCGGACGCAATGCCCTGGCTATCAGGCTGAAAAAACGGTCCGGCGGTGATCGTGACCTCTGGCTCAACTGGAATGAACCAAATCCTTTCTGTTTGCTACCGGAATCATTGCTAACCTCTTTCGAGCTGCTGATGCAAGGGGTTACCGATGAGGTCATGGGCGGCCGCTTGCTCTACAGTTTAGCAAACCTTGAAGGGGCTATCGCTCCGCTTGCGACAACGGCTGAAGATATCCTTATCAACAGAGAAAAAATCATTCGTCTTATCGAATATGAGGTTGGTCACTCAGGGAAAGGCCGCAGTGAGGAGAGACTCATCCTGAAACGCCAGTTTGCTGAACGGTTGGCGGGGCTCATGATTCGTCGTACATCTAGGGAACAGGATTGGTTCAATCCGGAATCGGCAATTGTTGCTCGATTCCTGGCTATACCCCAACATCAGGGAGGTCGGCATGAGTATCTGGTATGAAATTACTCCGGTTGATACCTTGTTCTTTCGCGGTGCAGAAGCCATGGAAGCAGGGCAACTGAGCAGCGATGCACTTTTCCCACCGCCGGTTTCGGTGCTGGAGGGAGCCTTGCGGACGGCACTTCTAAGGCAACAACAAATACCTTTTGCGGCATATAACGCCGGCAACTGCTCCGGCGAGATCTTTGAACAGATTGGCAGAAGCGGAGAAAAGGCACCATTTTCGATAATCATGATATTCTTCCGTAAAGATGGCGTAGATTATGTTCCCTGTCCCGCAAATCTCTTTGTAGAGGAAAAGCTGGATACCAGTTCTCTGCGTATAACAGAAAAAAACTCTTCGACAGTGAAAATTCATCGAGCGGTTCCAAAACCCACAGCATCGGAGAAGCTAAAATTTCGGACCTCCGCAAGAAATTACGCCCTGCCTCTTGTTGTTGCCGACGAAGAAATTGTGCCACTAGCCGGGCATTGGCTGAAGCGCGACCTTCTGAAAAAACTTCCCGACACTCTGACCGGTGAAGATATATTGGCGTCCACTGATCTGTACGACATGGAACCTCGTACCGGAATAGCCTTAGATCCCAACCGCAAGGTTATTGAGAGCAAGCTCTACTCTACAGGCCACATTCGTTTGCGATACGGCGTAAGCATTATTATCGCGATAGATAGGTATATCGGATTAGCGGACACTGGTATGCTTGCTTTGGGCGGCGAAAAGCGCATGAGCGGTTACACAACGATAACGGCATCTGAGTTGTCTTCCCCGCCTGCCGCCGCGTACATGACGCTGGCCCCAGTCGAATTAACAGACGCACTGATGCCAGCAATAATATCCGCGCACAAACCTCTCGTTTTAGCCGGTTGGGATCTCCACACCGGATTTCATAAACCGACAACAACCTGGCTGCCTGCTGGCTCTGTGTTTAGTTACAACATTAATAATCATTGTGTGCCTCTGGCCAATTAAGGAGCAATTACCATGGAAAATGCTGCATCCATTCTCTGCATGTACGCGATAACTCCCTGCCATGCCGGTAGTGGTTCTTCGACCGGCGTGGTCGACCTGCCGATCCAGCGAGAACGCCATACCAATTGGCCGATTGTCCAGGCTTCCGGCATGAAAGGCGCGATGCGCGCCCATTTTGATCGTTATAAAGGCGCGATAGCCGACAAACTAGCCGAAGAGCAGTTTGCCCAACTCACCGATCTGGTGTTCGGCTCTGAAAAATCCGAGTATGCAGGTTCACTTTCAGTGAGTGACGCCAAGATTCTCGCCTTTCCAATGCGCTCCAATGTCGCTCCCTTCGTCTGGGTCACCTGTCCGGCTGCATTGAAAAGACTGAACAAAGACCTACATCTCGCCGGAAAGGTGGAACTGGATCTGGCCGCAATCAAAGAACTGCCCGCCGATCAGGCCCTGTGGTTTTCCGGTTCCTTCCAGAAAGGCGACCATATTCTTCTCGAAGATATGGAGGTAGTGGCGGAATCAAAGGTAGAATTAAAGAACGGGGAAATCTGCTTCCGTGAAAGTGATCGTTTACTGGTGGTCCATGACGAGGTGTTCGGCTATGCCGTTTCCCACTGTACCTCCATCATGGCCCAGATCAAAATAGATCAGGCTACCGGCACTACCTCCACCGGCTCGCTCCGTTACCAAGAGGAACTACCAGCCGATACGCTCATGTACAGTGTGGTATTCTGGGGTAATTCCCGTGATGGCAAGGCGTCGCTGGCTGCCGAAACGATACGTGGCTTTGTCGAAAGAGATGTTTTAGCAGATCATCTCCAGGTTGGTGGAGACGAGACTCTTGGTCGCGGCATCTTTTCGTTGACCTGGATCTGAAAGGAGATATCACCATGCAAACCAAAGAACAAAAACGATCAGCGTTTGTCCTCACCCAAATCCAAACGGTATTCCACGACAGGGTGGATAAAGAGACAGCCAACTTTTTGGTTGGTGTTCCCACCTTGATCCTGGCCAATGGCCTGGCGCAGAGCCTTGCCTTTCTTCTGTCGAAAAAGAAGGAACAGAAACACAAGGACACTTTTCAAGTAATCAAAGAATGGTTGTCTAGGGAAATGCCTTCACTCAAGACTGCCTCCGATATAGATTTCTTGAAAAAATTTGCGGACCTCAAACAGTCGGAGTATCTGGCCGCACAAGAGGAAGCACTTACCATGCTTCAGTGGCTGAAACGCTATGCTCGAGCCTTCGAGGTGTGATATGAGAGCAATTCCGACACAGCAAGCTGAACTGTTGAAAAAGGGAAGAAGAGCGAATTTTTCCCTCTTCTTTTCACGTATGTGTCTTTGGCACGAGGATAGGGGTGAACTTCAAGCGAAATATCAATCCGGTACAAGAAGACGAAGAGGAGCTGCCGGTGGTGAAGTACCTTTGTTTGATTCATCTATTGTCGAACTCGGCTTTCAAGCGAATGAGACCCTTCCTGCCGCAGAGTTTGCCCTCAAGACAATCCACACTCGGCAAGGCCGACTACTCAATACCATCGCCGTAGAGGGTGGCATGGTCTGGGAATTCCAAAGTCGTCTGCTCTCCCCCTATGTTTCGGGCCTTGGCTCCGGACACCCGACCGAAACAGGCATGATCCTTGACCGCAACACTGGCCTGCCATATATTCCAGCCAGTTCGCTCAAGGGGGTTTTGCGGCTGGCTCATGCCCTCGACCTCGCGGAGAACCATCCCGAGACAATACTACAGCAAAGCAAGGACGGACAGATCGAAATCTCGGACCAAGAACCAACTCTGCGCAAGTATTTTGGTGACACCGATACCAGTGCAATAGAATGTGTTCGAGGCCAACTTGTTTTCCTTGATGCCTATCCAGCCACTGTCCCCACACTTAGAGTGGATATCATGAACCCTCATTTTGGTGGATATTATGCCGGCAAGCGGGGGCACATGCAGGGACCGGTGGAAACAGAAGATCCTATTCCGGTGAAATTCCTGACCGTGAAAGACGGCGTTGCGTTTATTTTTCGCTGCTTCACCTCCCCGTTGGCCCGCCCACAACACATAGAGAAAAATCCTGTCTCCCGCTCTTTTACTAAAGATGATGACCAAGCAATCCAGGCAATGTTTAACCGAGCCCTTGTCAAACTTGGCATTGGCGGCAAGACCTCGGTTGGATATGGTAGATTCGAACAACCTGTTGTAACGTCTTCGGAAATTTTCCAAAATCGTGCAGCCGAAGAGCGGCTGAAAAAGCATCAGGAAGAAGAGGCTCGTCTTTATCCATGGCGAAAAAAGTGTCTGCCTAAGATTGTGGCAAGTTCTGATTGGGGGCAACTCAAACAGTGTATGGAAGATGCGACAATAAACCAATACAGTAGTGAAACGGAAGTAGCCCAGGCCTTGCATGATACTGCCATCAAGATCAGGGAGAAGTTTAAAAAAGGCTGGGAATCTGTTCGTGACCAAAAGATTATCGACTGGCTCGCCCCTGCAGGGATTTCCTGGCTACCGTTGACAGAAAAGAAAGAACATCGGACCAACCTTTCTCCAGATGAGCAGGCAGAGATAAACTGTATTTTGGCGCTTAAGGATTGGGGTAATTATATCCAAGCAAAAATTTCCCTGGTTGACCTTTCCCTGTCGGCGCTTCAACAATTGAAAGTGAAAATGAAAAATGAGTGGAGTTGCGATGACAAAAAGGCTCAGAAGAAAAATCCGCTAAAAAAGAATGCTTGGGATGAAGTAAACTCGCTTATAAAAAAGCTCGCGAGTGGAAATTGATGATCCCTCTTTCTCGGCTTTCATGTACCGATATGCCTAATCTCATCCTTCTCTTCAACCATTGTCTCACCAAAGCGCAGGAGTTAGACGCTCATCTTTCACTCAGGGTTGAAAGCATTATCGAACCGCCACCCGATATCGGAACCCTCTGGGCGCAGGTGCCGCCAGATATCGATGACCTCGGCACGTACCTTGAGCCCATTTTTCTTTGGCTGGAGTCTGAGGCCAGGCCCGGAGATTATGTTCTGGTCCAAGGGGAGTTTGGCGCTACCTGGCTTGCGGTTCAGGAGGCCTTTCGCGCAAATATGATTCCGGTATATTCCACCACCCGGCGTGATGCGATGGAAGAGCACATGTTTGATGGACGGGTCGAGACCCGCCATATTTTTTCCCATGTTCGTTATAGGAGATATTCGACATGAGCAATCATGATAAACACGATCAATCCTGTACCCATGTCTGCCTTATTTCCGATCAACCCATCCCCAACCTTATCCCACTGCTGATTGAGCAACCGAAAAAAGCCATATTCCTGGTATCTCCCGAAATGACGGACCAGGCCGAACGCCTCACAAGAGTTCTGCGACCACGTGGTGTTTCCGTCGATTTTCGAAAAATCTCATCTGCCTATGATTTCAAGGCAGTGGAACAAGCCTGCAAAGACATCATGCAGTCTGAGGGAACACCCGACAGGCTGGTCCTTAATGTAACTGGCGGCACCAAAATCGCTGCCCTTGCCGCCTTTCAGTATTTATATTTCAACAACCACAACCAGCGGATTATCTATCTCGACACACATAACAACCAGCTCCTGCAGCTCGCCCCCGAGAACACGGCCACTCCGATTGATGGCAACCTGATCAAGGTCCGGGATTACCTTATCGCCTATGGTATGAATCCGGATCCGATGGACGAATCCAGGGGTGCAGAGAGCCGATCCGGTCTAAGCGAACTTGCTCAACTCCTTATCCAAGGTGAGTCATTACTGAGCAAATTGAACGCTGCCATCGATCGTCAAAGCATAGGAAAGAAACCCTCGTACCTCAATTTGACACTCAACGAATTAGGTGAAAAAGCAGAAGACCTTGCAGCATGCTTTGAAAAATGCGGTGTCGCTACTCGAACACAGTCAGGTGATTTCAATATCCCTTCAAAGGAAAAGATTTTTTTCTGCCAGGGAGGATGGTTGGAGGAATATGTGTTCAGAGCTGTGAAATCCCAAGTCCTCAAGGGTCTCGATCTCGCTTTAAATGTCAAGGTGCAGTGGGATGGGAAAGGTAGACGACCAACAGAAAATGAATTTGATGTTCTCTTCACACACAGCAACCGTTTACACCTTATTTCCTGCAAGGCCTCAAATCCCGAAAGAATAACAACCACTGGCACCAGGGCCATAGAAGCACTCAATGAACTCGAAACGCTTTCCGATAGGGTAGGTGGACTCTTTGGCCGTGCTATGCTGGTGTCTGCCCGCAGACTCTCCGATTTTGACCGCGAACGTGGTAAAAAAATGAAAATCGAGATTGTCGATGGCCAGGATGTACTGCATCTCAAAGAGCGGATAGCCCGCTGGCTTCGCTGACGTATTGTATCAACTTTCCCGATTGATATCCTGCTTCTAATCCCATTAATTGCAACGTTGCAATTGTTGCATGCCAAGGGCAAATCATAGTACTAATAGGAAATATTATACGGACAAAAAAAGGAAACCACTTATGGACGATAATGACCCTAAACGTGATGATGCCCTCGATTATATCATCTATCAGGATATCACCGATGAAGATCAACAGCGGGGTTCAAGCTCTCGTGGCGGCTGTCTTTCAATTGTCGTCTTGCTGGTGCTTATTTCGACTTCTGCCCTTATCCTTATTTGATCAATATAGGGATGACCATGAATATCTATATTCAGACCCAGGGTGCACGACTTATCCGGGAAGGGCGACATCTTCTAGTCAAAAAGGGTGAAGATACCTACCATACCCTGTTTGTCGAAAAGCTCGAACAGGTGGTGATCTTCGGTAACATCGATATAACCCCAGCTGCCAGGGCGCATCTTCTGCGGCATGGCGTAGATACTGTCTTCTGCTCGAAGGACGGCCGCTACCAGGGCCGTTTCGCCACCCCGGAACCGAAGAACGTTATGTTGCGCAAACGCCAGTTTATTCTGCTCGATGATCAAGCCTTTGGTATCAATCTCTGCCGCCAGATCGTCACCGGCAAGCTGATGAACATGGTCACCCTGCTGATGCGTATCCGTCGCACCCGAAACCGAAACGAGCCAAAAATCGCGGCCAAGGAGATCCGTGCCTTGTTCGGTAAGATCGGGACAGCCGAATCCATTGATTCTTTGCGCGGATATGAGGGGCGAGCCAGTGCCATCTATTTCGGCGCTCTGCGCTGGGGTTTTCTACAGGATTTCGGTTTTGGCAGGAGGGTGCGGCGACCACCCACCGATCCAGTGAATGCAGTTCTGTCGCTCCTCTATACCTTTCTGTTCAACCGGGTCTATGCGGCTATTCGTCGGGTGAATCTCGACCCGCACCCGGCCTTTCTCCATGTCCCTGATTATGGCAGGCATTCGCTGGTCATGGATCTTATGGAGGAGTTTCGGGTGATCATTGCCGATACCCTCTGCCTGTCTTTGTTCAATCTGAAGATCCTGCAGAAGGACGACTTCCAAATTGAATACCACAAATCTGTCCGGCAGGAGAACTCACAGGAAAAAGCGGAGGCTGATGTGACCGCCGATCCGTATGGCCATATGGCGAACCTTGACAACATGGAACAGTTTGATCTTCCCAGTCAGCGGATGAGTGAAAATGCCACAGAGGATCTCAACTCCGAGACCGGAGGGGGCAAACCGGCGGTGAAACTGAAGGATGATGCCTTTCGGCGGGTGGTGGAGAATTTTGAACGCAAGATGACCACGGAATTCCATTATCTTCCCGAGGAGCACACTATCACCTATGCAGATGCATTGATCGCCCAGGCAGGTATGTATCGAAAGGTAATCGAAGGCTCGCTCCGCGTGTATCAGCCATTGCTTTTAAAATGAGAAAGTATCGTGAACACGGTGGTGGTATATGACATATCCGACAATAAACGTCGAAGCCGTTTCCGTAAGTTTTTGAAAGAACTGGGTATCCGCAGCCAGAAATCTGTCTATGAATGTCGATTGGATTCCCGCGAAGTACGGGAAATCAGGGCATACTGTCGTGACAACCTTGACCTTGGGGAAGATGCAGTGCGTATCTACCGGGTATGCTCCGGCTGTATGGAAAAGGCTAAAATCCAGGGCCGGGGGATCAGTTTTAGTCGACTTAACTGGGAGGTGATCTAATGCGGTATCTGGCCATCTATGATATAGCCGACCCTCGTCGCCTCAATAGGGTAGCGAAGATATTGAAAGATTATGGGATCCGAGTGCAGCAATCAAAGTTTGAAATCGACGTGAATCAAATGCGATTTATAGAGCTACAGGCCAGGATCACCGATGAAATCGACGAGGCGGAAGACGGCGTCAAATATATTCCTCTTTGTGAACGTTGCCGGCAAAAGACCGAGGTCATCGGCCAAGGGCGTTGTATTGACCAGGACCATGAATTTGTGATAGTGTGAGTGATAGAAGAGGTATAGAGCCACTGAGCATTAACGATAGATGAGGGGATATAATTGTATTTTTAGCGGTATTCCGCGAACCCCGGCCAGTCGGGAAGGTTCTTTGACAAGATTTTGAAATATCAAAAGTTTTATCAAATCATTAAAAACGGTTTGCGGAAACCATATAATGTCAACAATATCAGCTAGAAACAAGGGGGTAAGAGATGAAAAAGAGAGCATTCCAGTATTTCCGAACCCAAATACCGGCAGGTCTGCGAAACACTGGCCTAAAATGCCTGCCGGCAAAGGGCTACCAAGGACCGCGGACCGGATTGACCTGATTTCAGAAGGGATTACGACTTCTGGATAATGCGGACCCTCCAGGTAGACAGTCCCGGGACCGGATTGACCTGATTTCAGAAGGGATTACGACCCAGGCCTGACGCCATCGCTTTTGAACGTCTGGCGACCGGATTGACCTGATTTCAGAAGGGATTACGACTCTCTTCCAATAAACTCTGTCCTTCAACCTTCTGGAGTGACCGGATTGACCTGATTTCAGAAGGGATTACGACCATGCATACTTTTCCATCTGTATCCATCCATAATGTGACCGGATTGACCTGATTTCAGAAGGGATTACGACGCAAATGCATCTGCAACGCTTGCGAGACTCGTAGATCCGCGACCGGATTGACCTGATTTCAGAAGGGATTACGACGGCTTATCGCTGCCCCGCAGTGGGGGCATTTCGGTTGACCGGATTGACCTGATTTCAGAAGGGATTACGACACCATAACCGCCGTCTTGCCGACGCTCGTAAAACCTGACCGGATTGACCTGATTTCAGAAGGGATTACGACACTTCAATGTTCTTGATCGCGATTATTATTTCTTTGGGACCGGATTGACCTGATTTCAGAAGGGATTACGACGGGCTACGGCCTCGGTGCAGGATTCAGCCGGGACAAAGACCGGATTGACCTGATTTCAGAAGGGATTACGACAGGGGAACCGGGACACCATTACGCTTCTGGAAATTGATGACCGGATTGACCTGATTTCAGAAGGGATTACGACCCGCACATTCCACACCACGGGCATGATATTCCAATATCTAGGACCGGATTGACCTGATTTCAGAAGGGATTACGACAACTGCAGGGCGTCTCCGTTCCTCTCGACAGCCTTCAGGACCGGATTGACCTGATTTCAGAAGGGATTACGACATCTTTTATTTCGATGAGCATGATCACCCTCTCAGGACCGGATTGACCTGATTTCAGAAGGGATTACGACCTGACAAGCTTCAACACGCCTTGCAGCCAGGGCTTTGACCGGATTGACCTGATTTCAGAAGGGATTACGACTGGGACGATTTCCCTTGTACTCAATCGTGTATCCGTCGACCGGATTGACCTGATTTCAGAAGGGATTACGACTTCTTGTCGCCGACCGTCTCACGTATTTCAACTATTGAGACCGGATTGACCTGATTTCAGAAGGGATTACGACACGGTTGCCAGTTATCAGGCCGCTTTTTGAGTATCGGCGACCGGATTGACCTGATTTCAGAAGGGATTACGACACGCCAGGCTTGCCGCCACCGTTTTTGAACCGCTGGTGACCGGATTGACCTGATTTCAGAAGGGATTACGACTCGGTCAAGTTCGCGTCGGCCAAGTCCGCCCCGGTCAAGGACCGGATTGACCTGATTTCAGAAGGGATTACGACTGGTGAGAAGTCAGGGGCTTCGAGGTATCATCTCACCGACCGGATTGACCTGATTTCAGAAGGGATTACGACTGGTAGTCGTTGTTTTTGAGTCCTGCATTAAACCGCTTGGACCGGATTGACCTGATTTCAGAAGGGATTACGACGCAAAAATAGTCATGCCGTGTCCTTCCCCGGCGAGGACCGGATTGACCTGATTTCAGAAGGGATTACGACCATGTGTGTATTCCTTTCCCGCCTCATACTGAAATCCGACCGGATTGACCTGATTTCAGAAGGGATTACGACTTTGATCCGGTGACCTTGTGGGTTGTTACCTGGTTTTGACCGGATTGACCTGATTTCAGAAGGGATTACGACCTGTCGCAAAGATTGTAATAATTAAGGACATCAAGAGGACCGGATTGACCTGATTTCAGAAGGGATTACGACTTTTGTTCATGAGCTTACATACTCTATTGTACCTCTCTGTGACCGGATTGACCTGATTTCAGAAGGGATTACGACAGGACCGGCAGGATCGGCAGGAGTCGCAGTACTCGCAGTAGACCGGATTGACCTGATTTCAGAAGGGATTACGACGCCTCCTTTTAAGCTCGGCTATTTCCTGATCCGCTTGCGACCGGATTGACCTGATTTCAGAAGGGATTACGACTCCAGACAGCCAGCGCACAGCATATCCCCGTCACAATCGACCGGATTGACCTGATTTCAGAAGGGATTACGACCACATGTAAGAGAAGCTATCATAGAGCAGGCAGAGTCTGACCGGATTGACCTGATTTCAGAAGGGATTACGACGTCACCTGCGGTGGCCCCTTTGTGGATAATTAGAGCGACCGGATTGACCTGATTTCAGAAGGGATTACGACTCCTTGCTTCCGCACTCAGCACATCCGCCATTCTTGATTGACCGGATTGACCTGATTTCAGAAGGGATTACGACTCGGGGAGAATCCCCTTGTCAGGATTATACTTCCTTCCGACCGGATTGACCTGATTTCAGAAGGGATTACGACAGATACCTCTTTTATTGCCTGTAAGTAGTTATAGTCGACCGGATTGACCTGATTTCAGAAGGGATTACGACCCGTGCACATGCCGGAGCTTCTGCTCCCTTTTTCAAAGACCGGATTGACCTGATTTCAGAAGGGATTACGACTGCTTCGAGAGGTCTGTCCGGATAGTTTGCAGCGCACCGACCGGATTGACCTGATTTCAGAAGGGATTACGACGATGCTAAGTAAGGGACAAGCAAAGGTTCACCTCGACCGGATTGACCTGATTTCAGAAGGGATTACGACCAGTTAAGCCCGCCCTGGTCAAGTTCGCCCTGGTCAAGTTGACCGGATTGACCTGATTTCAGAAGGGATTACGACCGCGTCGGTCAAGTTCGCCCCGGTCAAGTCCGCCCTGGGACCGGATTGACCTGATTTCAGAAGGGATTACGACTCTTCGAGATTGTACACCTGTGTTGCGGTTACATTGAGACCGGATTGACCTGATTTCAGAAGGGATTACGACTGATGATCTTTTTGCTGTCATTGTCTTTTCCTTTGCCCGGTGACCGGATTGACCTGATTTCAGAAGGGATTACGACGTCAGCTACTTCGTGTGTTTGACGGCCCGGAAGAGGGGACCGGATTGACCTGATTTCAGAAGGGATTACGACTCGTTCGGAAGTAGCCACCCTGAAAGATGCGACTACAGACCGGATTGACCTGATTTCAGAAGGGATTACGACATAAAGTTATATTATCTTGTATGTGTTTTCCTAATGAGACCGGATTGACCTGATTTCAGAAGGGATTACGACCATTCCAATTTGTTCTTTTATCACATAACTGAAGAGTATTAGACCGGATTGACCTGATTTCAGAAGGGATTACGACCTAAGGCATTCACGCGCCTCTTTAGTTTCCCGGTGGATCTGACCGGATTGACCTGATTTCAGAAGGGATTACGACGCAGTCGAAATTGTCCGATTAACGATAGCGTCAATAAGACCGGATTGACCTGATTTCAGAAGGGATTACGACCCTGGTGTGCTCTGATTGAGCGTTCCATTCCCCTACCACGACCGGATTGACCTGATTTCAGAAGGGATTACGACCCGGTTATTACGTCCTCCCCTATCCCAATGTATTCCGAGACCGGATTGACCTGATTTCAGAAGGGATTACGACACTTGATTGCCTTTATCATTTCCCCGTTTCTCCAATATGACCGGATTGACCTGATTTCAGAAGGGATTACGACAATAACACTGACTGCTGCAATTCGGTTTCATCTTTAAGACCGGATTGACCTGATTTCAGAAGGGATTACGACTCTTCTGAAAAACTTCCAACACTAGATGAAGTTCTTGACCGGATTGACCTGATTTCAGAAGGGATTACGACATCCTTCCTGTTTTCGGATATGCAGGAAATTTGTGCCGACCGGATTGACCTGATTTCAGAAGGGATTACGACAGTTTTGACTCTTCCATGACCCTCCTTTTTCGTGATCTTGACCGGATTGACCTGATTTCAGAAGGGATTACGACTCTTCCACTGCCGCCGCCTTTACCAGATCGGCGGCGACCGGATTGACCTGATTTCAGAAGGGATTACGACCAAGGAGTTCCTCTCGCTGCCTGAGCTTCTCTGAAAGCCGACCGGATTGACCTGATTTCAGAAGGGATTACGACTAAGCCCACATTGCCACAGCGAAGAAAAAGAAAGCCAAAAAGACCGGATTGACCTGATTTCAGAAGGGATTACGACAATCATCTCTGTTCCGGTAGCATTGCAAATCTTGGGCGACCGGATTGACCTGATTTCAGAAGGGATTACGACGCCTGAGACAAGCAGTACGGCAGAGAGCCTTGAGGTATGCGACCGGATTGACCTGATTTCAGAAGGGATTACGACGCCAGGGCAACGGACAGCATATCTATCTCAGCAACTTCAAGACCGGATTGACCTGATTTCAGAAGGGATTACGACGAATGAAAGTCTGAGCGGTCTGGCGGTTAAAAGTGGTGGACCGGATTGACCTGATTTCAGAAGGGATTACGACTATAGCAAGTGACCGTTTCCCCTGCCGTCAGCGCAGACCGGATTGACCTGATTTCAGAAGGGATTACGACTACGACGTAGAAGTCAGGGGACCACGCCCGGCGCTGCACAAGACCGGATTGACCTGATTTCAGAAGGGATTACGACTCAGCGACAGCCTGACAAAGAGTAATTCCGAAGGCGACCGGATTGACCTGATTTCAGAAGGGATTACGACAATGCTTCAGCAATGGCCATTTTGGACTTTGCTACAGTCTGACCGGATTGACCTGATTTCAGAAGGGATTACGACTGAATGAATCCAATTGATACAACCACACCAAACACAAGACCGGATTGACCTGATTTCAGAAGGGATTACGACAATCAACCGTCAACGAGTCAACCATACCATCATTGACCGGATTGACCTGATTTCAGAAGGGATTACGACCTATCAATGCCGGTATCATCTGAAGCATTGATCTCTTGACCGGATTGACCTGATTTCAGAAGGGATTACGACTGCAGCTCGGTCTATGGGCCTGCGGGCCTTTTGCTCCTGGACCGGATTGACCTGATTTCAGAAGGGATTACGACGGGTCGCCAGAGCGACGATCACTGTGATTAATACCCGGAGACCGGATTGACCTGATTTCAGAAGGGATTACGACCCAATCCTTTGATATATGTCTGCATGAGATCGTACAGACCGGATTGACCTGATTTCAGAAGGGATTACGACAGCGGCCATGTCGGACCACACTTCTCGACCGCTTTGTGTGACCGGATTGACCTGATTTCAGAAGGGATTACGACTGTCGCTTACGTAGCACAGCGTAAATGGTTTCATTTACTGACCGGATTGACCTGATTTCAGAAGGGATTACGACATACTTGGCCCTCACCGGCTCAACTGCCGTTCAAAGACCGGATTGACCTGATTTCAGAAGGGATTACGACACCGTATACACGGATGATTGGTTTTTCGATGCCCTCAGGCGACCGGATTGACCTGATTTCAGAAGGGATTACGACTCCGGAGGTATAGTACGACCCGATCAGGATAGCGTTGTGACCGGATTGACCTGATTTCAGAAGGGATTACGACAATATTTGCCATGGCTGATTCTGAAAGGTTGAAACTGGGACCGGATTGACCTGATTTCAGAAGGGATTACGACGATATTGGATAGCCTTATATTCCTTTTTCCCAATACGATGACCGGATTGTCCTGATTTCAGAAGGGATTACGACAAAGAGGGACCGGGACCCCGTTACGTTTTTGGAAATTGATTAGACCGGATTGACCTGATTTCAGAAGGGATTACGACCCATCAATCTGCGCTTTTCTTCAGAGTAGAGACGTAGACCGGATTGACCTGATTTCAGAAGGGATTACGACCGTGTGATCTTTTGAATCGTCATTTTCTTCTCCTTGTTTAGACCGGATTGACCTGATTTCAGAAGGGATTACGACAATCAACTTCAGGTACACCAAATTCAGGAAATCTGTGACCGGATTGACCTGATTTCAGAAGGGATTACGACCTCGTTTATGTCTTTCATCTCTCCCTCCTCATCCGACGACCGGATTGACCTGATTTCAGAAGGGATTACGACTTCCGACAGGTTCGGAGCGTAAAGGATTACCGCTGCGGACCGGATTGACCTGATTTCAGAAGGGATTACGACGTGTGACGATGTTTCCGCCATCCGGACAGGTCCACGGACCGGATTGACCTGATTTCAGAAGGGATTACGACCAGAGGGCGGCCGAGATGACGTTTCCTCCTGCTGGCCAGGACCGGATTGACCTGATTTCAGAAGGGATTACGACTTTGGGTGTCGGTCTTTCATTTGACACGCTCCTTTTCCTGACCGGATTGACCTGATTTCAGAAGGGATTACGACATCAGCGAGAGTGCGGCATTTTCCATAACCTCAAACAGACCGGATTGACCTGATTTCAGAAGGGATTACGACCAAGTATCTTTCTGCAGCATGGCAAGGTCAAGAATGAGACCGGATTGACCTGATTTCAGAAGGGATTACGACCGCATTGCCTTGATGGCGAATTGCAGTCCCTTCAGAAAGGACCGGATTGACCTGATTTCAGAAGGGATTACGACCTGCCCCTGCCCCTGCCTCTGTCCAGTTCGAGACAGACCGGATTGACCTGATTTCAGAAGGGATTACGACCTTGTAACAGGTATCACGTTGAAGGTTTGCAAGGTCAAGGGACCGGATTGACCTGATTTCAGAAGGGATTACGACTTCAACACGCTTTGCGGCTAGCGCCTTGGTTTGAAGGACCGGATTGACCTGATTTCAGAAGGGATTACGACATGTGAAGGGTTACTGCTTGTGTTACGTGGTGCCATTACTGGACCGGATTGACCTGATTTCAGAAGGGATTACGACCAAAACCATCCGTTCGTCCCGTTGCTTTCCAGTGTCACGGACCGGATTGACCTGATTTCAGAAGGGATTACGACCCTTATGGTATGAGGGTCTAAGGAGAGTTTCGGCGGTGACCGGATTGACCTGATTTCAGAAGGGATTACGACCAGGGTGGTGTTACCAGGACTATGAGCACTGTAATTGACCGGATTGACCTGATTTCAGAAGGGATTACGACCGGGTAAAGCTCTCCTCATTGATTGATTGCATTGTAGACCGGATTGACCTGATTTCAGAAGGGATTACGACAGATGTCCTTGGCTGGATTCGTTCTACCGGGACGGGGACCGGATTGACCTGATTTCAGAAGGGATTACGACAACTCCCTGCCCCGATTGCCAGTTATCAGGCCGCTTGACCGGATTGACCTGATTTCAGAAGGGATTACGACTTGTGAAATTTTGAATTGTTTACACAATACCAATTGGGACCGGATTGACCTGATTTCAGAAGGGATTACGACTTTGCTGGAGTACATCCGACACAAAGCCCTGAACAACAAGACCGGATTGACCTGATTTCAGAAGGGATTACGACTTTTTCCGCAATGCGGCCTGTTTTGATTTGTCCAATGACCGGATTGACCTGATTTCAGAAGGGATTACGACGTCGGGGTTTTTCTTGGCCGCTTCCAGGCAGACAGCTTCGGACCGGATTGACCTGATTTCAGAAGGGATTACGACCATGTTACCCTCCGGCCCGGTAGTTTAAACTACCAGCCAAGACCGGATTGACCTGATTTCAGAAGGGATTACGACTCAAGGCCTTTTCCCATGATCTACGCCAAGCCTGACGGACCGGATTGACCTGATTTCAGAAGGGATTACGACAAGCAAAGTCTCCAACGACACCAAGAGCCTGCATAAGGACCGGATTGACCTGATTTCAGAAGGGATTACGACCGATTCAAAAATACCGTTGTCGCATTTGTATTTTTGACCGGATTGACCTGATTTCAGAAGGGATTACGACCTTGTGGATTGTCTCTATCGTGCCCTTGATCATTGCAGACCGGATTGACCTGATTTAAGTGCAACAGCCGCTATCAGCCACACCAGTCTTGAAAACTGGTGTGGTGCCTTTTCATGTTTATAAGTTCTTCTGTCCCTCCGTATCGCGCATCATTTCTTCCTGTCAAAATCCGGTTTATCATCTTTGGTATTGAAACTGGATTTGCATTTCGGGAATCCTGAACAGCTGAAAAAGCCGTACGGCTTTCCTGCCTTGCTGTTGCCGGTGCGATGGATCAGCGGTTTGCCGCAGTCAGGACAGTTGAATTCCGAGGCCGGCGCCGGGGCTTTCTTCTTCCGGCGTGTCCCAGGCTTTCCATCAACGCTGTCAAATGTGACCTTGCAGTCCGGATAGCCACTGCAGGACCAAAAATCATAGCCTTTTTTCTCTTTGGAATCGGCGCGCATCATGTGACGGAGCGGTTTGCCGCAATCCGGGCATTTATGCGAGGTTGTGTCGACAAAGCCTCTGAGTTCATTATTTATTTGTCTGTGGGCAGCGGTGACAACCGTCAGATATTCGGTCTTTCCTTCCGCGACCTGGTCAAGCTCATCCTCCAGCCTTGTCGTAAAGTCATAATCCAGAAACCCGAAACGCCCTGCAAGCACGTCGACGACCTTTTCGCCCGTGGAAGTCGGGACGAGAAAACGTTTTTCAATTTTCAGGTATTCCCGGCTGGTAATATTGTCCAGAATGGCGGCATATGTCGAAGGACGGCCTATGCCCCGCCGCTCCAGTTCCCTGATCAGAGAGGCCTCTGAAAAGCGTGCAAGGGGCTTTGTCTTCTTGGTCAGGAGCTTTGTTTCCCGCACCGTGGCAATCCGGCCCGGATCCAGCGCCGGCACCGGATTGTCCTCACGCTGTGAGGATGAATCGCCATCAGGTTCTGCCTCCGGATCTTCGGTCTGATCGGCAGCCACCAGCGCTTTCCAGCCGGGCCGCGTCAATGTCCGGCCTTTGGCCTCGAAACGGGCCGACTTCCCGTCAAGTTCTCCTTCAAGCGAAACGATACGTACAGCAAAAACCGCGTCTTCAAGCTGGCTTGCAATCGCGCGCAGGCGGATCATTCGGTACAGGGTCTTCTCTTGGTCGCTGTCTCCTGCTTCCTCGATTTCAAAATGCGTGGGCCGGATGGCTTCATGGGCTTCTTGCGCTCCAGCCTTACTCTTCCATGTGCGGGAAGATGCCGGCAGCGGCAAATCGTGCTGACTTGCCCAGCTGCGGATCTCGGCAATGGCCTCTTCCGAGAGATTCGGCGAATCCGTCCGCATATAGGTGATATGTCCGCCTTCGTAAAGCTTCTGGGCCAGCTCCATGGTCTTTTTCGGGCTGAGCTTCAGGCTGCTTGATGCTGCCTGCTGCAATGTGGACGTGATAAATGGCGCGGGCGGGGCCGCCTGGCTTTCTGATTCCTGGCAATCGAGGACCTTCAGGTTTCGCAGCGTCGCTACCCGTTCGGCAACAGCCTTGTCCAGGATGTATTCCTGCCCTTCCGCCAGCCATCCATGCCTGGGTTGCCAGACGGCCTTCCAGCCGCTGGTGATGTTGTCCACACTTTCGAATATCAGCTCCACGCCGTAATGGACGGTAACCTTAAAATTCCGGATTTCCCGTTCCCGTTCCACCACCAGCCGAAGCGAGGGCGACTGCACCCGGCCGGCGGACAAGCGTTGTCCCGCCTGATCCGAAATCGCAGGCGACACCATGTATCCCACCAGACGATCCAGGACCCGGCGGCCTTCCTGGGCGGCCACAAGCGATTTGTCAATGGAGCGGGCCTTGCCCAGCGCCGCCTTGATCGCGGTTTCCGTGATTTCCGTATAGGTGATCCTTTTTGCGCCCTTAAGCCTCAGGGCGTCCTCAAGATGCCAGGCGATAGCCTCGCCTTCCCGATCCGGATCGGTGGCCAGGAAGACGCAGGATGCGCTTTTCGCAGCAGCCGCCAGCTTGGCCAGCACTTGCTTGCCCCGGTCGGTCTGGACATACTTCGGTCGGAATTCAGGCGGTTCCAATCCCATTTCTTTTATCGGCAAATCGCGAACATGGCCGACACTTGCCATTACCTTGTATTCAGTTCCGAGGAACTGCTGTATTTTCTTCACCTTGCCAGGGGATTCAACGATAAACAAATTCATTTTGCCTCCATGATAAATAATAGAAAGCCTTACTCACTTCTGATCGGGCGCTTGACAAAGCTTTCGAGCTTTTCCGGTTGATCGATTTGATTTGAGATTGCCGGCCGATCCCGGCGAAGGACCACCAGGGGCGCATAATCCGCCTGCCGTCTTTCGTCAGGCTTTTTGACGGTCTGCTGATCCGGGCCTGCCTTCTTCACAGGGCCTTGATCCAGGGCCTTTCTAACCATCTCGGCATACCTTCTGCCTTTGCCGGGATCGGGTGAGTGATAGGCGCCGACGGCTTTCCAGCTTGGGCCGTGGCGTTTGATTTCCTGCTTTAAAATCCATGAGCCCAAATAGATATTGGCCAGCGGGTCAAAGGCCGCCTCCAGGGGAATCCCGAATTTACTGAGCCATGCGTTATTCACCTGCATGACGCCGGAGTCAAACGACAGGCCTGCCGCCTGCGCCTCCAAGGCTTTTTGCACCGCCTTTTCCTTGGAGTCAAAGGTGTATCCCTGTCCCTCGATGTTGATCGCCCAGGGGGACAGGCCGCTTTCAACCCGGGCGATGGCCCGGGTCAGATCTGCCGGAATCCCCCAAGTCTCTGCAGCCTCCTGAAACATTGGGTTTAAGGGTACAATTTCCGCAAAGCCAGGCGAAAACCACAGCAGCACAAACAGGAATACCGGCAGTTTTCTCATCGTTCCGCACCCTGGCTTTTCGACCGGGAAAAATCCTTTTTCACGGCCTCTATTCCTCTGGAGGCAAAGAGATCGTTGAAATCCGTACAGCCTTTAGCCTTTTCCTCCCTAGTGAAGGTCGGGACAATGACCTTGCCGCCGACAGCCAGGGCTGCGGCTTTAGCCTTTTCAACCCCTATATTGCCGGCGGCGTTGCTATGGTCGTTGTCGGCGCAGATGGTGATTTCGATATGCGGGTACTTTTCCCGGATATTTTCCGCCACCTCCAGCAAATTGCCGGCGTCAAACGCGACAGCGACGGGTATCCCCGTTGCCTGATAGAGGCTGACGCCGGTGGCATAGCCTTCGGCAATCAATATTTCGCCGGTAAGTTCTTTGTCTTCATTTTGGTTGATAAGACATGCGGCCCCGCTTTTCGGGCAGCCGGATTCGAATCGTTTCTCTCCTTCAGGGCTTATCCGCTGCAGCGTCTGCAGCCTGCCGGTGTAAATATTGAAGCCGGGTATCAGAAGATTTCCGTTGGCGTCCTGTTTCAGGCCGTCCCACTCGCCTTCGATGCCCTTGGCCGTCAGATAGGGATGGTCCTTGGCCTCTGGGGCATTGATCCATCTGGCAAAGGCCCGCTTCATTGCTTTGACCTGCATTTCCTTCATCTGGTCGGCGGACTCCGTTGCCATTTCCGCTATTTTCTTCTCGGTCAAAACATGCCCGGTGGAGACCCATTTGGTTTTCTCGCCGGTCTTGTGATTCTGCACCCAGCCACCTGCCCGGCCATTCATATAGCCGCAGTAGGCTCCATCCATGGCTCCGGCCTTGCCGCCTACCACCGGCACCCGGTGGATTTTGCCGTCCATCGCCGGTTCCCCTTCAATCATCAGACTCGCGTTCTGCAGCGCCTGGGCAAACTCCTCCTGCGGCAGAAGATTTGCGGCAGGCCTTGCTTCCGGAACATCTTTTCCAGCCGGCAGCCATATTGCGAATTGCGTCAGCTCAACACCCTCCGGGACGTACCAGGATTTGACGTCTTTGTCCCACTTGGCTCCAAGGACTTTTGCCGAGTTTTTTTCCTTGAAGGGTACCTTGAGATAGGTCTTTTTAGCCCGACTGGTCACGTCAGTCAGGGATGCGAGAGTGCTGCCATCGTCCAAGTCAGGAGCCAAGGGATCAAAAATCCTGGCTGTCTCGGTGGTGATGCACAGGTTTGCGGCAAGCGCATTTCCTTTATCGTTGAGCACGATGGCAACAAGCGGCCCGCTGTCTGCTCCTGCCTCCACCTGGCCGGAGGGCTTGGAAACCACGGCAGATTCCTGTTCCTGCCACAGTATATTCCTGCCAACCATCACGCCGCTTTCAACCTCTCCCTTGATCCCTGCAGCCTCGAATGCCTTGCGGACATGCGGGCTTTCGGCCAAGGCCTTGGCGATTCCCTCAGATTTGGGATCGTTTGCCGGCCCGCACAGGATCTGAGGAAAGAAATCGACAAAAACCGCCGCATGTTTGGTATTTTTCACATCTTCCGAGGGCACATAGGCTCCAGGCGTCAGCGTGGATACCTTCAGCAAGCGAGCCAATTCTCTCTGATACTCGGTCTCGATTTTGATTTCCGTCCCCTGAGTTGCCGGCATATCCGCCTCCAGATCTTGTTTCTTTTCAAGTACCAGCAGATAATCCTGGATCTTTTCCGCATCGGCTGCCGCCCTGAAGATCTCCCTCGGATCGTCCTGCAGGGCCTTGATCCACGAATTGACATAGGCGGCATGCTGTCCCGGATCATGGCCGATCCCGAGCTCGTCGCCCAACATCAGGCTGGCGATTTCCGCCCGCAGCTCCTCCCTGGCATACCCCTCGCTGCCGAACGGATGCACCAGGTCACGGGCAAGACGCGACTCGTGCCCTGTCCAATGTCCCAGCTCGTGCAGCGCTGTGGCGTAATAGTTGCTCGCCTGGGGAAACCGGCCTTTATCCGGCAGATGGATACTGTCCGTTGCCGGCTGGTAATAGGCCCGATCCCTTCCGCCGTGAGTAATAACTGCTCCTGACGCCTGCAGGATTCCTTCCGCCCGTTCTATGGCGTCCCACTCCTGTTTTTCGCGGACCAGGGGCGGCAGCCCATCGATCTGTCCGGCGTTGAAGACCGTGGAGAAGAAAACTCTTGGCCGCTCAAATTCGACCAAGGCCTTGACGGCTTCTCCTTTATCGTCAACGACGGGCTTCCCCTCCGCGTCCTTAACAACCTGTTCCTCCCTGAACTTCCAGTATTGAACCTGGCTGCCTTTTTCGCCTTTGCGGACCTGCGCCCCGAGGGCTTCGGCCTGCTTGTAGGTCATCCATCGTTGATCATCTCTGTTCTGGCCCATGAGATGGAGGGCGTTGATCCCTTTATACCGTTTCCCTGTGACTGGGTTGACGGGGAGATAGGCCCCCGGCTCGCCTGGCTGCCAGGGCTTCTGCCACGGGGCTGTCCCTTGCCGAAGCTGTTCTATCAGGTTCTCGGCGACTTTTTCATGAAACGCTTTCTTTTCCATCGCGCCCTCCTTAATCCTGAACGGTGTCGGGATCCGGCAGGTCTTTGTCTACCAGCTCAACCAATATTTCATGGATGTCGAGCAGATCCTGCTCGCTCAGCGCATTCTCGACAAAGATCCCCATATGCTCCGCAACATCCGGATCGGCAGGAATACCAAGGCTCGGGTTATCCATGGCCTGCTGTTCAACAGCCTTTGCCGCTGCTTCCAAATAGTCTTTTTCTTTCGGTTCCATCGTGTCCCTCCTTTTGGTCGCTTCAACATTGAATTCATTGATGGGTATCAAGGCCGGGCTGCTCATCTTCCGATGACGTTTTTTTAACAAAAGAAAACTCTGGCGTTTCAGAGAGATCCTGCTGTGAAAATCGCGCCCTGGTGAGCTTCATTTCATTTTCAATCGCCTCAAAAATCTGGGTCACATGATCTTCGGTGTAGGCGTAGTTTTTGCCGGACAGGTTTGCCAACTGCCTAAATCCTTTGATTATGTCAGTTGCTCGTTTTCCTGCCAATCGTTCAAATTTCTCCAGTTTTCCTTCTTTGTCCTCAGTCATTGTTCACCTCTCTTGTTGATTGCGTGTAAAAACCGGTCTTATCGGGCTGAGGCCTTCCAAGGCCACCAATCCGAAATACCGGCTGTCAAAACTTCCGGGATAGCGTGAAAGCATCAATGCCTTGCCAGGTGGGATGATCCCATCGGTCAGGCGTGAAACCGGCGCAGGCCTTCCCCTGCTGTCTGTTTTCAGTAAGGCCGTACCGGCAATGATCTGTCCGTTCACGGTGATCAGGCCGTCCCTGAAGCCGATGACGTCTCCCGGAAGGCCGACCACCTCTTTCAACAGAGGCTGCAGACCCGAAGAACATGATCCTTCGGCCAGATACATGCGGGCCAGGGCTGTATCAGCGTCCTTTAGACAGAAGGCAGCCAAACGGCCGCGCTCTACTGGCTCACGGCTGATGTGATAGACGCCGGGCGGCATCGAACGGGTCAGGTTGACCCTGTATCCGCCAAGCAGCAGACAAAAAAATGCGATTACAAACACAAAGAGATACTTCAAGATATTCACATTTTGAGATATGCTTCGTAGTCGGCCTTGATGTCCGAAACCATTTCAAGCTCCGGAATCGGTTGTTCTTCAGGCTGCTGCCGGGTGGGCTCTATCGTGCGGGAGAGGCTGTCGGAACACAGGGGGGCCTCCACCTTGGCGCGGGCCTGAAAAACCGGATCCAAGAAATAAAGAATCTGACGGCCATAGATCGGCGACTGGCCTGCGGTGAATATGAGCATATCTCCCGGGGCCGTCACCTTGCCGGACGCGTCTTTCTGAGCGCCGGGCAGCCGCAGGCATTCGTCCGGAGTTAAAAGCGGCCGAGAGGTCTCCGATATGCTGGTGGACCGAGATCCGCCGCTTTTCCCTCCGGACACTGACGTTTTTTTTATCACCACAGTGGTGGTGCCGGTGAGCTTGGACAGATACTCCGCCGTCTCCGGCAGGTTGGGCGCGTAGGCGATCCGCACATGGCAGTTGGCCATCAGGGCGTTGTACTGACCGTAGGCGGAATTGAGCTGTTTGGTGTCCTGGACGATGAAATACCCCTTGATCCCGTATCCGGCCATGTAGGCTATGCCCCGCTCAACGATGGGCAGCTTGCCCAGGCTTGTGAACTCATCCAGCATCAACAGCAGCCGGTGTTTATAGGCAGCCTTGCCCGCCCCGTCGGCAAACTCCATTTTTTCCGTCAGCCTGCCCAGCAGCTGGGTCATGAAGATCCTGAGCAGAGGCCGCAGCCGGTCGATATCCGCAGGCGAAATCACCAGATACAGATTGACAGGCAAATCGTGGTTCATCAGGTCGCTGATCCGAAAGTCGCAGGCAGAAATATTTTTGGCCACCACCGGGTCACGATAGAGCGCCAGATTGGAGGTGGCAGTCGAAACCACGCCCGCCATCTCCTTGTCAGCCTTGGCCAGCATGCCGCTTGCAGCCGACGCGGCAAAGACATGGGCGGCCTGGCCAAATTCGGGAGAGAGCTCCGGATAGATCTTCTGCAGCATGCCGGCGTGATCCGTATCCAGTATCTCTTCGAAAAGAGCCTTCGGACCGCCCGCCCGTTCCGGGTCCTCCAGCATCACGGACACGTCGTACAGGCTCGCGGTCCGGCTCAGGTCATGCCTGGTTTTTATCAAGCAGTGGAGCAGGACCCCGCCGAAAAATCCGAAGGCAGCCTTGTTCCAGTAATCGGTTAACCCCTTGCCGTCCGGATCGAGCACCATATTTGCGATCTGCTGTATGTCTGCAATAGCCCGTTCGCCATCTAGCCGGATCTCTTCTAAGGGATTGAAGCTGGCGGATCTTCCCAGATGATCCGAGGGATCGAACCGCAACGTTTTATGACCCTGGCTGGAAAGATAGCCTGTGGTCAAGGCGAAATTCTCTCCCTTTATATCGAGTACCACCGACGAATGCTCCCAGGCCAGCAGGGTAGGCAGGATCAGCCCCACGCCCTTTCCGGACCGGGTTGGAGCAAAGCAGAGAATATGCTCGGGGCCGTTGTGCCGCAGATACAGATGCTGCTTGCTTTTCTTGTCGAACCAGCCGCCTACATACACGCCTTCACCGCTTAAATACCCAATTTCCTTAATATCCCTGTAGACTGCCCAGCGAGCCGATCCGTGCAGATCATCCCGGCCTTTCATGTTCCGGCTCGCCGCAGCCAGCAGTATGCCGCAGAACAAAAGCGGGCCTGCAAACACCAATGTGGCCCTGTCGAGCAGGTGCTGCACGGCAGGCTGCCCCCAAAGGCTCGCCGGCCAATGCAGAACCGCCAAAGGCCTTCCGCCGGTCGCCTTCCAGGAAAACCAGAATGCGACGGCCAGGCCCCAGACTGCGGGAACGATAATCGCTGCCCAGCGCCACGGGCTTTTCTGCTTCTTCCTGCTGATATGGCCGTATTGCTCTTGCGTTGGCATTGTGGTACCTCTTATTCTTTTACTTTTTTCAGCCGGGCTGATAATCCTTCGGCAACCTGCCGGGCCACGCCTGGCCCTTCGCAAACCACACAAAAGGATGCTCCATGATCCAAAGCCACTTGATCGACAATTGCTTCGACGGCCTTCGGTATTTGTTCTACGACACCGTTCTTGACGGAAAGCATGTCTTCACCGCCTGCGGTATGGGGAAGATTGAAGGGACGAATGTCCTTTTGAGTCCTGCCGCAAGGCAGGGAATGGTTGCCGCCACCGGTCATGTACAGAATTTGGAAGGGACTGCTTTCCGTATGCGTTTCCAGGAAATTGCCTCCATCGATCTTGCCGGCAAACGCGTCGGAGATGCACTCGACGCTGCCAACGACAAAGAACTCATATTCTTTGTCTGCCGGAGTCCCGATATTTACGATGCGGCCATCGCTGCACTCAATGTGCAATGGACCTTCCCCGGGGGAGTGCAATAAGGTTTTGTTCATCGATAAGCCCTTTTGAAAACAATATTCTTTGTGACATTTTTGCCTGAGCATCAGACACCGTTATTCCTCCCAACTTGTGCTATTATCCATAAGCTGCTTTTCACAGTCCGGGCACAAGCTCCCTTCGGTCGGTGATCCACATCCTGCACACAGAAAGAGGTCTTGCAGGTCATTATCGTTTTGCTTCGGCATCATTTTTTCACGTATGTATAAGGTCCTTTAAAAACCACATCCTTGGTGACGATCACGTTGAACTGGTAGCCGGGACGGATCTCCAGGGTCGGCTTGATATTCAGATTGCGCTGCAGAAGCGTCAAGGTTGTCTGCCCGAGCTGGGCCGCAAGCGCTGCAGCCATTGAATCCTGGACCGTGGAGGACTGTGCTGTGCTGTTGTTGCTGTTGGAGACGCTGTCCATCGCATAGCTCGTGCTGCCGGTGATCAGGCTCATCAGCAAGGCAGAGCCGAATATCCGCAGGTAATGGTTATTCACCTGGTCGGTAAAACCCGCGTATCCGGACATATCCGCTCCCGGCATGGCCCCCAGCGTTATGGCGGATCCATCAGGGAAAATGACCCGGTTCCAGGCGATCAGGACCCTTTCCTGCCCGTAGATAATCCGCGAATCATAGACACCGAAGAGCTTGGAGCCCTGCGGTATCAGCAGATGGTCACCTGACGCGGTGTCATAGACGTTCTGCGACACCTGGGCGATCATGCTGCCCGGCAGATCCGAGTTGATTCCGGTAACCATTATGCCGGGAATGACGGTTCCGGTTTTTATCTCAAACATGTTGCCTGCTTCCCGCGTGTAGGGTGACAGCCACTGGTCGCGCTCGGACCGCGTAGAGAATTCCTCCTTGTCGCGGTCGGCCGCCGGGTCGTAGACGTTGTCTCCTGTTTTAGCAAGATAGGCCGACGAATCAGTTTTTCTTGCCTGCACATCCGCAGTCTGCAGACGCGTTCCTGTAGCTTGCTGCTGATTATTCTGCCTACCCGAATCCGCAGGCCGCTTGGCTATCAAAGGGGATTTCAGGGCCTTGGTGAATTCCTCCTCCTTTTGCCTGCGCAGGTTGCGGGAATATTCATCTTCCTTCCTGTCCTCATTTCTTCCGTCGCCCGCGCCCGATAGTCCGCTGATGCCTCCTTGCGGAGGAGTTTGAACAGCCAAGCCGCCGTTTGAAGAAAGACTGCCTTCCAAATCCATCAAGCGCTGTTCTGATACCGGAGCCGTCTTTTTCGCCTCCTTCTTTTTGTGAGATCCGCTGAAATTGACGCTGTAAAACAACACACAGAACAGGACCAGGAGCGCCAGTCCCCCGGCGTAAAGAGGCCATTTGCGCATCTTATCCGCCTGGACGTCAGGCCGTTTCAGGCTATTGGGACTTTTCTCAGACATTTTCAATCCTCCGTTTTTAGAGCAGAGAATCCCGCTTCCGGCGCACCGACGGCGGTATATGTCCTTGTGACGGTCATCCTGCCTTTGACTGGATCAGAGATAATGAGCTTCAGATAGAGTGATGTCCTTCCAGAAAGACTATCGAGGACATAGGTCACCCTCACCGCGTCTTTTTCGCTGCCAGAAAGAGTAAAACCCTTGGCCCTGAGGCCGTTCTCAAATTCCTGGCTGAAATTGTTCCGATCCTGGGGGGCTGCCAGGTCGATTGCGGTGTGTCCCGGAGGATAGAGGCCTGTTATATAGGTCACGGCATCCACCGCGATCTGCTGCGCCGTTTCGTTGGACGCGACGCCTACAAACGAATTACCCCCATTGTAACTGCCGGCGCAGCCGGCGAGGAGCAGACAGAGTAAAAGTCCGGCTATCCGTTTCATGGTTTCTCCCTCCGTATTTCGACGCTCTCCTGATCGGAGCCGACGCCATCGATCAGGGCGATGGTATCGAACAGGCCGTCCACCATCATGGTCAAATGTTTCACCCGGTAGTTCACCAGTAGGTCCTTCTTTCCCTTGCGGATCAGCAGCACGGGCATGTCGCCGTTCTTTGCTGATTGAGGAAGCCGGATATAGGTTTTTTGACCGTCGTCATAGACCCGGTCGGGCTTCCAGGAGGTGGAGCCGTCGACGCTGTAATTGAAATTTAGCTTTGAGAGATCTACGGCATGGCCCTCCGCATCGCTGGTCGACTGCCATTCCCTGTCTTTTTCCTTCTCCTCTTTTTCCTGTTTCGCCATGCGCTTCAGATCATCGTTATAGACAAAGCCGACATAGGGTGTGTAGCCAGTGCGCTGGGAGATCAGCCGGAGGTGATAGACCCGGCGGTCCGTGGTGATGATGGCACTTGATTCAAGGCCTGCGTCCACGGGCTTTATGAAGATATGGGTGGCAGCCCCAGCCATCCCCGATTCGACCATCCAGCGGGCCGAGTCGCCCACGACAATTTCATTGATCTTTTCCCCGGGCTCAAACTCCACGTCACAAACCTGCATCGGGGCAGCGATGATGGTGGGCACGCTTGCCCCATGCACGTATACGAGCTTGCCGCCTGAGGATATATAAGGCTGTATGTCGGAGGACCATTGGCCTGAAAGCAGCAATGTCTTCTTTTCCTTTTCCGTCAGCGGGACCTCGGTCTTATCCAGGTATTCCGTCACGGAATGCGGAGAAGCAGGGGCGCTCGCCGCCGATATGGCCGGAGGTGAGACCGACAGGATCAATGCAAGATACAGCAGACGTTTTTTCATTTTGTTACTCCAAGTGTTTTGGTCGTCGATATTGATTTGATATATATGCCGCCGGGGTTGTACATGAGGATGGCGTCCGATTCGGGCGGAGTGATCTGAACGGTGCAGATGGCCTCGTAATTCTGCTGTTCCAGCACGATGCCGGTCTGACTGCTGACCGTTTCCTGCCACTCGACGCGGTAGGACTCATTGCTGACCGGCAGCGGCAGGCCTTTTATGTCCACATGAACAAGCTTGCCGGCCTTGGCGATCGTGTAGGGATTGTTATCCGTATACCATTGTTTGAGTGCATTTCTGGCCCCGCCTGTGGTGAAATAGGACAGCCGGTTTATCATTTTCTTCTGGAGTTCAACGTCAGCGGTAACCGTCCGCCAGTCATTGATTATGCCGATAATTTGCGACTGGATAAGATGGTTGGGTGATGTGCTGAGTTGATCCGCCCTGCCTACGGCCATAGCATTGCCCAACTTGTCCACCTCAATGATGTACGGCACGATTTTTTTCTGCTTGATCTGCATCACGTTTCCGCTGATGGATATGACGGCAATGCTCAGGCAGACAAAGGCAACCAGCCTCCATTGCGCCGCCAGGCTGACATAGGACCCGTACCGTTCCAGCCATTCTTCCCGCGCGTTGAGATAGGGATTGCCGCTATTCTTGTTGCGAGCGTCCTTTCTTGATTTTTTCTCACTGAATTTCATTGAAAATCCTCTTCTTATTTGTTAGATTTTTCTTCCTCTTCAAAGGTATTTTTAGCGACTTTCATGGTCTTTGCGGCATCCGCCCCCGCACTTCCCTGGGGCGGGTTGTTCGCCGCTCTTGCTGCGGTGAGGTTGTCATTCATGATTGAACTCATGCGCTGGCCTACTGAGCCATGGGAGTTTTTCATATTCCGGGCCTCCTGATTGGAGGCCCAGAGGTTTTTGGCCGTCTGGCCGATTTTGCCAAATCCGGATGCTCCTTGCTCGTTGGCCATTCTGGCGGCGTTGATGGTTGTCTGGGCGCTTCTTGCAGCAGCTACTCCGCCGGTCGCGGCAACAGCGCCTGCAGCCATTACGGCAGCGGCAGAAGACGCCAAAGAGGACCCGCTGCCGGTATGCGATCCGGTAATGATGCCCGCAACAATCTCGGGCAGGGTCTTGACCAGAGCGAGAAGCACGATGGAAGCCGCAAGCAGGACAAATAAGTCGTCGAATTTCGTGGAAACGTTAGTCCCAAAATCATTTATGAACGAAAGTCCGACACCAAGAACCAATTGCATAACGAACAACTTAAAGGCCACGGCAAGCGCATAACGCATGGTGTTGATTGCAAAATCTTTAAAGATAGAACTCCCGCCGAAACCCAGCAGTATGACGGCTGCGTTCATGGCGATGTAGGATTCGCAGAGGATAAGAACTATCTGAGCAGTCATCATGGCATAACAAAAGAGGATGATGCCGCCCATGATCATGTACGCCAGTGAATCAATAGGCTGCCATCCGTTACAAACAGTAAGGATCTGTTTTAAAATATTTAATCCTGTCCTAAAAGGTGACGCGTTGATGTCCGGAGCGCCAATAGCGTTGCCTATTCCGTTGGGACCAGAGAGGCCATTGATAATATCTGCCGTCCATTCATGGTAATGGGTGATCACTGAAAAAATGAACCCGGCAAAGAGGAGTATCATGCAAAATTGCTTGATGGTGTCCGCTATCGACGCCTGGCTGAGAACGCATTTAATGCCCATGATTGCCACATCAAGCACCAGGCACAGATAAAACAGATATTGGGCATACGCCTGCAGAGCGTTGCCGTAGACGGTTGCCTTGTCATAAAACGCTGTAGTTAACTGGCTCATTACATTGTCGTTGACTTCCGCATAACAATTTGTGGAAGCTGAAATCGCTAACATTGCTACAACAAAAGGGAGGATTATTCTTATGCGCATTAATATCGCCTCGATGGTCTTGGTATGTTTTTTGGGCGGAATGTTGCTGTCAGCCTGCAAAGAAAAAATTGACGTCGATTCACTTACTGCGGAGCAAGCACATGCACTCACTCCGGATCAATTAAAATCTCTCACCCCCCAAGAGAGAGTGAAAGTCCAACAGAGGGCTGCATTCTTTGTCGATCCCAAACGTGATTTTTCCAGTAGCGACAAACCATTACCTCGGTAACGGTTTGTCGCATGAGCTGAAATCATGATCGCCTGGAGCAGTGGCCTTTCTCCATTGCTCCATCCTCAGCTCATCATTTTTTTCAGCCTTCATCTGGCTGGAAACCATCGATTGGGTGTTGGTGGCCACCAGTTCCCGCAACGCCCGCGCTTCCTGGATCTGGATGACCGACAGCTGATTTCCCGCCTGAATGGCCTGCATCTGGCCGTCAGGTGTTGAGGTCAGCTGGTTGATATGGTCCTGCAGCCCGCCCGAGTCCTGAAGATCGGCCAATTGTTTGCCGCTCAACTGAAACGTCGCCTGCGATGCCCTGTCGACTTCCTGCGACCAGTTATCCTGGTAGGACTGCAGTTGCTGGTTGTTGATGTTTGAGAATGTTGTTCGCTCCGGATACTGGTTATTGAATATCTGCGCAAGCGAGGTGAGATCGCCGCGCTGGACGTTCAACTGGACCGTCAGCTGCGCAAGTTGAGTAAGGCCGTTGACTGCGGAAGGCAGCTTCTTGGTGTTTTGCAGCATGTTGTTGACCATGGTGATTTGCTGCTCGGTCTGCCGCATGGATTGTTCGGTCTGAGATATCAGTTCCGAGAGTTGCTCAATGTTTGTGATTTGGTCCAGTATCTGTTGGATTATCGTGCTGCAGTTGCTGCAGAATATCGCCCGGCTTGGGGCGGCTGAGGTTGATAACAGCAGAGCGGTGACGATAATTATTACTGTTTTTTTTAATTTCATTACTATTTCCTCATAGTATTGACGATCTTGTCCTGAAAGGTAACGTGCTGAACTTTTGCGGCTCGCTGGGATTTAGATTTCAGCCAGACCGCGTGATGATCCTCTATGGGTTTTGGCCAGGGCCTGAAATATTCCGGCCAGGGCCGGAACTGCAGGAATTGGGATTGCCAGGATTGCCAGGCGGATTTTGTTCTGTAAAACTCCGCTTTCTGGTACATTTCCAGTGCGTCCCAAAGATCCATAAGAAAAAAATCGATATTTTCAATCCAGCTTAAGGCCCATGGCCGCACAGCGGCGTTATGACGATACAAAAACTCCGCCACTCGCCGGTTATCATCAAGGCGGCGGCCGATCCAGGGCAGGACGACATACATTACCCGGTCGTAACAAGCCTTCAAATCACCGGGGTTAAAAGGTTTGATATCGTTTTCTCGCATCCAGACCTCAGACCACATGATTTCGTCCTCATAACAGCATCCCCGCCAGCGATTGGGAGGAATGTTATTCCACGTGTTTTTTCCCGTATTCGGAAAGGTCGGTCGTAAAGCGGCAATCAGGCTCTCCAGAAACAGGTAATGCGCCTTGATGATGGGCTCTATCCAGGGAAAACATTCGCATGGAGGCGGTATCCCGATCGAATCGCCCTCGTGACTCAGAAAGGCCCTCATGAATTCCCGGTAGTCATCGATCTGACTTAATTTGCGCAGCTGACAGTCCAAAACTTCCTCTATTCCGAAATTATGGGATCCGGAAAACCCGCACACCTCCAGCAGGTTGTTCATGATCCTTTCCACTTCTTCGTCTTCTGTAATGATCGTCATAATGCGCCTCTTTCTTTCAGCCAGGTTTCCGGCCAATCAGGGCCGTGTTCGGCAACTAGCTGTTTGATTCGCAACAGGCTCTCCTTATCGGAGGCACCGATAAAGGACAGCGTTTTTGGACCGAGCGCCAGTTGCACTTTCCGGCGGCCTGCGGGTGACAGCAGGTAATAGTCCTGTTTGGGGATCGCGTTTGCTATGATGTCGATCTGGCGTTCGTTCAGGCCGACATCGATATAGAGATCATGCTGATTCTCCTGCCGGGCGGCATGGTTGGCGAGCAGGACCTTGGTCGGGCAGGAATCCACCAGAACATCGAATATACCGGAGTTTTTGGCGTCGGAAAGATTCTGTGTCGCAAGCACCACCGCACAATTCGCCTTTCTGAGAACCTTCAGCCACTCTCGGATCTTGGCCCGGAACACCGGATGGCCCAGCATGACCCATGCCTCATCGAGAATCAAAAGCGAAGGCTGGCCGTTGAGAGATTTCTCAAACCTGCGGAAGATGTACAGCAGGACCGGGACCAGATTCGCCTCCCCCATCTCCATCAGCGATTCGATCTCGAAGACCATAAAGTTGGAAAAGCCGAGCTTATCGGTTTTCGCGTCCAGCAGGCGGCCCATGGCGCCCGCCTCGGTGTAATGGGTCAGCGCGTCTTTTAGATCCCGGTCCTGGACGACATGCCAAAAATCGGTTAACGAACGCATGTCGTCGGGGTTGCTCTTCAGGGTGGTCAAGGCGGTGTGGATGGCGTTGCGGTGGTTGGGGAGAATGGTGAGTTTTTGCAGTTCTGCCAGATTGGCCAGCCAGTTGGCCGCCCATGAAAACTCGGCCTCTGACTCGTCAATCCGCTGCAAAGGAGCGAACGACAAGGCGTCATTGCCGATATCGTAGTGATCACCACTCGCTCCAAGACAGAGGGGATAGAGTGACATGCCCTTGTCGAACGCCACTATGCGAGACTCCGGATAGCACCGGAACTGGGCTACGATCAGCCCAAGCATAGTCGATTTCCCGGATCCGGTTGGTCCGACTTCCAGGGTGTGCCCGATATCGCCATTGTGCAGGTTAAACCAGAAAGGAGTGGATCCGTCCGTCGTCAGAACCGCCAGAGGCCGTGATTCGAGAGGATAGAAGGGGCAGGGGCAATATTTGCTGCCGGTCCAGACCGTGGCTAAAGGCAGCAGATCCGCCAGGTTGAGACTGCTGATTAAAGGACGGCGCAGATTGGCGTATCCGTTTCCCGGATGGGTTCCGAGCCACGCATCAAGCGCATTGATATTCTCGATGCGGCAACCGAAACCCAGGGTCTGAAATATGCGCCGCAGTTCCCGCGCCTGGTCATCCAGCATTTCCCTGTTCTCATGCATCAACACGACGCATGATGTCAGATAGCCCATTCCCACCACTCCGCTCTGGATTTCGGTCAAGGCCTCTTCCGAGTCTTCCCGCATCCGCAGCGCGTCGCGGTTGACGCGGGCATTGGGGTTGTTTAGAAACTGATCGATAAACCGGTGGATCTGTTGATTCCAGCCCTTCCGGTATCCGTCAATTGCCTTGATACCGTCAAACTGGTCGAGGCAGATATACCGGGTCGAATAGCGGTAACTCATTGACAGCCCTTCCAAGGAGGAAAGCATGGCCGGCCACGACTCCTGAGGCAGGCCGTCGATGGCCACCACCGCAAGGAACGAATCCCCGGCTTTCGGCGATATCCCGCCGACCAGGTCCACCCCTCCGAGGATGGCGTCGAGGTACATCGGCACCTCCGGCACCCGGACCGGATACATTTCTCCGGTTATGCAATGCTGCAGGTGCGACAGCAGATCCGACACCAGGTATTCGCCGCCGTCTTTATCGAAGGCCGTATACTCGGCCAGCCGTTCCATATGAAGCACGGTAGACAAGGCATCTTCCAACTCTTCGATGGTGGAATGAAACTGGTTCAGCGCTTTCTCCATGGCAGGTGTGGACACCGTTCCGGACTGTGTTTTTCCGGCGAGCTTTGCCGCCTGCAGGTCGGGTTTGAAGGTCGCGATCAGCACCGTCCTGGTGCTGTAGCACAGGCCACGACCGAAAAAGGTCCGCCGTTCCTCATCGATAAGCCTGGTCACCGGGTCGGGAAAATGCCCTGCGGCCCGATCTGGATAGGCCAGATGGGGCCTTCTCACCGCATCCACATGCAGCATCCAGCCGGAACCCAGCAGTTTTATCGCATTGCCGGCTTGGAGGGACACCCACGCCAGCTCATCGGCAGTTGAAGAGGCGGTATCCTGTCCCCGCACTTCCCAACCTGCCAGAAACGAGCCGTTTTTATTCAGAACGATTCCGGGGGCCACCAGGGCGGCGTAGGGCAGAAGATCGGGCAGGCCTTTAACCTCAGATCGATAGTCTTTCAGCTTCAGCATTTGAATCCTCCTGTGGTTCGCCAGAGAGAAGCCCGGGCCGGATAAAAATCCTGCTGTTTTATATGCCTGAACCAGACCTGGCTCAGTATCGGATCTATCTTGGCCATGCGCCTCAGGCAGATAAGGGCAGCGGCCCAGAAGAGAGCCGCTGCGATCCCGGCGATGAATGTCAGGCCGCCGATTGCCACCAGCAGACTGACAAGCGCGCTCAGCATCACCAGGTTCCTTTCAGCGCCCAGAGCGAACGAATGTTTATGCAGGCTTTGGCGGATAGGAATTGTGCGCATTACAGCACCGCCCCAGAAAACGAAAAGACGCTGTTGACGATGGAACTGGCAAAACAGATGAACGAGATGCCAAAGACGACCTGGAGCAGAAGCTTGAAGCCGCCGGAGAGATCGTCTTTGTTGAAGATATAGACGATGCCGCAGAGGGCCATGGCGACTATGGATATCCATTTACCGGCAGGACCGGTGATCGTGTTGACCACCTGCTCCAGCGGGCTTGAAAATTCCGATATTCCGCCTGCAAAGGCTGTTGCCGGCAGCAGAACCGTCAGGCACAGCGGAATGATGATCTTCTTGCATGTGCGGGCAAATTTAAGCATGGTAGATAACCTCCTTTTTGTATTGGTTATTGTTGGGTTCATAGCCTTTTATTTCCAGGATTTCCGATATTCGGCGTCCACCGGGTGCGCGTTCGATAAAGATGGACAGGCCGACGGCCTTGCCGATGAGCTTTTGTTTTGCAGCGCTTGTCGCTTCGGCCACCAGCTCTTCCAGCCGGTCCAGGCCTTCGGCGGCGCTGTTGGCATGCACCGTCGCGATTCCACCGGGATGCCCGGTATTCCAGGCCTTCAACAGATCCAGCGCCGCACCGTCCCGGACTTCGCCCACAATGATCCTGGTCGGCCGGTAGCGCATGGTCACTTTGACCAGACGCTGCATGTTCACAAAATCCGAGGTCCTGAAAAACACGGTATTCTGGCTCTTGGATTGCAGCTCCATGGTGTCTTCCAGGATCAAAAGCCGGTCCTCCGGACACAACTCTGAGAGCTGCAAAATAAGGGCGTTAACCAGGGTGGTCTTTCCTGATCCGGTGCCGCCAACCACCAGAATATTTTTGTGCTTCATAATGGCTGCCTGAAGGACCGGGACACACTCCTGGGGCAGGATGCCTGCGTTCACATAATCCGCCAGGCTGAACACCCTGCTCGCCTTTTTTCGGATCGTGAAGCTGGGCGATGAAACCACCGGCGGCATCAATCCCTCGAACCTGGATCCGTCCAAGGGAAGTTCTCCTTCGACAATCGGATTTTCCGTGGTCACCACGGTTTCCAGGCCACTTGCAACCAGCGAGATGATCAGGCGGCTTTGCGATTGATCCATAACGCCGGCAGGCTGCATATCCTGGCCCAATTTTTCGATCCAGACCCGACCATCGGGGTTCAGCATGATTTCAACCACGTCGGGATCTCGCAGCGCCGTCATAATAACAGGACCCATGTTATGTTCCAGAGAGGCCAAAAGCCGTTTATCAGTTGCCATTTTGCGTCCTTTTATTGAAGTTGATGTTGAACAGCCTTTTGAAAATACCTGGACCGGATTCAGGTCCGGTTTTAGCCTTAGCTTCCAACTCCGGCAGTTCACGCTCCAGGTCCTCACGGCTCCATTCCCAATCGTACCGGCTATCGCGGTTGTGCACCTTGAGGGACAAGGCGAAGAAATCTCTCATCCAACCCTCACCATCTTCTCTATGTGTGGATTTTTTCACCATCTCCGCCCTCCAATTTGCCGGGGATACATCCAGGAAACGCCGGTAACTGTCGGCAAAGCGCCAGTCGATTGTTGATTCGGTGATATGCACCCTGTGAATATACGGATTATCGAGACCATAGAGATAAAACTTCCCAATACAGGTACGATGGTTGCCGTCTTCGACGACAAAGGTCCTGGCGTCTATTTTGTGATAGAAAATGGATGGCAAGCGGCGAACCAGATCAGTGTAGTATGACGGATTGTTGGCGAATGCCCGCAGGTTTCCATCCATGCGCCGGCCTTTGGATAAAAACTCCCGCCAGCTCATGCCTGCATAGTCTGGGTGCATGGTGCCGCAAACATCAAGCACGTTGACACTGCCCTCATTTGCCCAATATTCGCTGGTGACGAACTTATGATAATCAGGAAATATTTCATATTTCTCAATGATTTGATCTGCAAAATAAGGCACATGGCCAAACAGTTTCTCAATTTGCTCATCGGTCATGGTTCTTTACCTTTTGCATAAGTTGTAATTTTGGCAGCTTGACAGTTTTGTTTAATGTACGTACGATAATTAGATGGAAATTGAATTCGACCAGAACAAATGTGATTTCACCTTGCAGGAACGGGGGCTTGATTTTGCCAGAGCGCCGGAAGTTTTTGCTGGCCCATTGTTGACGGAGAAAGACACAAGGTTCGACTATGGTGAAATCCGATTTATGAGCCTTGGTTATCTGGATGGCCGGATGGTCGTTCTGATCTGGACGCAGCGCGGCCCTGCTCGCCGCATAATTTCGATGAGGTATGCTAATGACCGCGAAAAAAGCAAATACTCCGAGTTCTTGGGTTGATCCGGACGATGCTCCGGAATTAACTGATGAATTTTTCAAAAATGCCACAATGACGATCGGCGACAGGGTAGTTTCCAAGGATGAATACCGGGAAGCTGTTAAAAAAACTCTGCGTGGGCGTCCTGCCGGCACCGGTGCAAAGTCCACCACCACTATCAGGCTGGATAACGACATCCTTACCCTCTTCAAATCCACAGGCAGAGGCTGGCAGACCCGCGTGAACAATGCCTTGCGTGAATGGTTGAAAGAGCACAAGCCTGCATAATTCCGATTCATGGAAGTGCAAACCCTCGCTGATTTTTCATCAGTCATAAATTACTTCCTCAATAAGGCCAGTACAGCGAAGACCGCTACATTGACCAGGGACGATGTGGCTGCAATAGCGGCAAGCCACATCATATTCGTCTTCAATCGTTCCATCTTCAGGCCATGGGCTTCAAAAATTCGGGTAATTCCTTCCAGGGATGACGATGAAAGGCTTTTGCCCAGAGCTGCCGTGGTTTCCTGGACGGCTTTGATATACCCTTCGGTACGCTCCGAGATAATCCGGCTCAATGCCTTGTTATGCCGGTCCAGCAGTTTCTCCTCTTCGGCAAGAAAAGCGTTGAGCACTGTGATCAGCATCAGGATCGGATCGTCATTCTCGATCTTCCCGTGGTTTCCCTGCAAAAGCCTTCGAACCTCTTCATGCGAAAGACCGATGCCTTCCGACATGAGCGGCATTGAAGAAGCTTCGGATGCTGAAGGAGTTGTTTTTTCATTGAATTGCTGTTGATCGGTCATGGTCCTACACCCGTTCCTGTTAAACCAACTGCGCCAGGTCAATGGCTTCCTGAACATCTCTCCAAAAAGTCTTCAGGCGTTGCCGGGTCATGACTGGCAGGCTGGAATTGATCGCAGCCTCAAATGTCTCGCGTCTTGCGAACAACTCTTCCAGGTCCTTGCCGAAGGTAGTTTGTTTCCGAATCGGGATCTGAATAATTGAGCGGAATTTATCTTGATGTAATTGATAAATAGTAAATTCCTCAAAGACTTTGCCATTTATGGCAATTTCTCCAAAATAACTGTTTTTCCAAACAATTATAGGAGCGTTAGGGAAAGATTCAGCCAAACTCTTGAGGCCGGTTGAGGTGTCAACGATTGCTTGTCCGCCGGTCATGATTGTATGCAGCAAAGTCCGGTGATTTTCTTCTTGGAGAAAATTTAAGGCATCGCTTTCTTTGAGATATGAACAGAGCGGCACAAAAGAAGAAGCACCATTGTCGATGATAATATGGGTGTCTTCCGGCTTTTGAAAAATACTATCGATTAACCGATCAAACCTCCGTGGGTCTATATCGTCACCGTTCATGATGTCGAGCTGTTCAACGTTGAGCTCCTTATAGCCTTTGAGTGTTGAATTTACCGGATCGGTATCTATGCCAAAGACAGGAACATCCTTTTTCTGCAGATATTGGTAAAGAAGAGATGCTACCAGTGATTTACCGACACCGCCTTTGCCTTGTAGGACGAAATGGATTGTGCTCATGGTGTTTCCTTTCTTTTTTATATAAATACTTTTAAAAGCTTATACGGAGGATTTGTTGCTTCTGTATGTCGTTGTAAATACGAGTTATAATTCAAGGCAACAATGTCAATTTTCGACCCGCTACGCCACGATTTCCGACCCGCTATGCCACGGTTTTCCGACCCGCTACGCCACACCCCCAACCTGCTACGCCACACCTTCAACCTGCTACGCCACGCCTTTTTGACCCGCTATGCCACGGTTTCAACCCGCTATGCCACGCTCTTCAATGCTGAAAAAACATGGTAGAACATCAAAAATCGTCATCCTAAATTTAAAGTTTGCTCCCCAAATTGGTTATGGAGAGAGAGACATCCACGGCAAGTACCTTATTCTCACTATTTCAACCCGCTACGCCACGCTGATTTTCCCGCGTTTTCTCTGTCGCTAAAGGAAACAATTATTGGTGCGTTTGTTTTAGCTCTATCAAGGTTCGGGTGGATTCCTCGGTGAGGGGATGACATGCACTTTGCCTTCCTCAGCAATTTCCCAGGACTTAAATACCCCGATCGCAACCAGTTCGTTCAATGCATTTTTAAGTAAAAAACGGAACTTATATGTGTCTTTGCAACTCGACCGGCTTAATTGATATATTGTTTCAATTTTCAATGGATACGGTATCATGCTGCTGTAAAGGCCATGCAGCCATTTTGCGAGGCTGGTATTGGCCTGCAATCTTTTTTGCCAAGATATCTTTGCCCAGCCATAATCGAACATTGAGCCAAGGTTGCTGTTTACCCTGAGGAAGAATTTGTTTTTCTCTGGGTAGTGAAAGAAATCAAAGATAAGGGGACCTCCGTAAATTCCGCCCATCATGCTTAATACGGTATGTTGGTTTCCACAGTGAATCTCAACCAAACATGCACTCAATCGGCGGATTGAGTTGAACAGCCAATCCTGCCCGGATTTCCCGGGTTTTTTGCCAAGTTCCCTTAGGAATCCCCGGACAGTAAATTCAACTCCAAATGGATTGGTTGAACGAGACGCCAAGTGCACCGCATGGATAAAAACGTCTAGATCTCCTTGGTCAAGCTCAGCTCCCGTGAAATAAATGCAAACATTGTTGAATGAGGCAATTTTGTGTCTCTCATGATACTTGCGTCTTCCACGCTGAACCATCCCGAACAGGGCCGATTGGAGCAAAACATTGGGCAGGATTTGTGAAGTCTTCGCTGCCTTTGGCAACTTAGGTGAGTCATAGGAATCCGGATTCGTCGGCAGACAAGGAATTTTTTCCATGGTTTTTTCCATTAAACTCTCTGTTTGCCTGCCCGTTTTTTTACATAAGGGATGCGAATCGCTTTCCGACCCTTAGCTTTTGCGTCGAGCGATCCTTCTTCTTTTCCCCTGGTTTTAAGATATGAAATTATGTCTTGCCCTGATGCCCGAACCATCCGGATTTCGTCGTCCACACTCAATTTTCTGGGGACTGTGCCCGACTGTGCTTCTACTAGGCTTTTGAGAAGCTCGTTTGTTTTCCTCTGTTCAGCTAGTTGTTCGGCTATCAGTTCTTCCAGTGTTTTCATGGCATTATTTTTGTAATGAAAAAAAGTATAGGAAAAAACCCCGGCTCCTGCTAGGCTATTAGGTGCCACCCTTTTGTAGCCTATTTTTTCGTCACTTTTTTAATAGTTGACGGCAGGGGCCGTGGTTTTTTGTTTTTATGGCTAGGCAAATGTTAAGGCAAATCATTCTATTTGATAGGCGAAGGTGCTTCGCCTATTGGCTTCCCCATTGGTTCGGAAACCGCAGGAGCTATGCCATGGACTGGTTGCCCGATGATATTTGCAATACAGGCCAACACTTTTCTGCTACTCCTTCGTTTTCTGATTGTATTGGAAACTGAAGGTGGCGAAACACCACAGACGATTGCAATTTTATTTAATGCTCCGTAACCGAGTTGCCGTTCCAATGCGTATTTTATTTCCAACGGATCGGTAAGGTTGTCATCTTTCATGGTTGGCTTTGGATGTCCGCTCCTTATTGGGTTATTTGTAAGATAATTTTGTTCCTGGAAAGATATTAACGAAATAATGTTAGGCGGTCAACAGTAAACCTATCAATAATTCGCTGCATTTCATGCCGCTAATTCTAATTTATTAATATGTCAGGAAAAAAAACTAAAAAAGATTATAGCTTTATCGCTAGGATGGAGAAAATAATTGATTCCATGGGAAGTCAATCGAGACTTTCAACAGCGTCTGGCGTATCTCAAACAACAATTTCTTCTTACTTGCATGGTGGGGAACCATCGAGAGTTCATTTGATTTCGATGGCTAAAGCCTCAGGGGTATCGGTCATGTGGCTTGCAATCGGCGAAGGGGAAATGTCTTTTAGCAATGAAAAATCAGTCACTGGATCTCAAATCCAGCAACAAGAACTGTCAGATTTTTTCGATCAAGCCATGGATGAATTTTTTGAGATGGTGAAAATTTGGCAGGTAGAGAAAAATGGCAGAACAGTAAAAACGGCAATAGCATTTACCCAGGAATTTCCATTGAGATTTCCCGAGATGACCGAATGGTTAAAAAAACGGGGTGGGGGTAGTGATAAGGGTAGACTTCAGGAACCGGTTGACAAAGTAGTTAACTCATAACCGTTTCAAGTTTAAAATTGAAAGCAATTCTTTTTTAACCAATTCTTATGTCTATCATTGCTCATTTTGTTTGTCAAGTGTATATGCACAATAGTGGCGTCTGGTGTTTTATTCATAGGTCCAGTGAGGTGCACTATTTTAATCAGCTTCGACAGTAAGAAAGCTAAACAAAAAGCAAAAAAATGAGCGTTAGAGAGCACCCAACCAAACATGGACGGTATATTATTGACTGTAGGCCGAATGGATATAAAGGCCAGCGTCAGCGGATCGAAATATCAGGAACAAAAGAAGAGGCTCAGGCGTTTGAAAGAGAGATCATGCGCCGCCATGCTGATTTACCTATCACTCGTGCTGTAACCATGTCTGCTATTTTTCCGGCCTGGATGTCATATTACCGATCCAATAGGGCTGAATCCACCGCAAAGGATGTAACTTCCTGCTGGCGTAATGTCCTTAATCCTAGATTTGGTAAGCTGCAGCCAAAAGCCTTGTCCAGGGCACTGATCGAGCAGTATAAGGCATCAAGGTTGGAAACTGGAGTCAAGCACAGGACCATCAATAAAGAACTTTCTTATTTGAGTGCCATGCTCAAATGGGCTGCCGAAAATGATTTCTGTGATCCTGTTTCATTTCCAATAGTCGGCTTCTCAAGAAAATTTACAGCCCCACCCAAACCACGGCCGCTTACTCCGGAGCAGGTGACAAGGGTGTTCGAGTTGATCGAACCAGAATATCGGTTGGTGTACCTTCTTATGGCCGATGCTGGACTCCGGATTACCGAGGCGTTGACTTTGAAGCGATCAAACCTTGAGTTTGACCACGGAATAATATTTGTAGTAGGGAAGGGGAATAAGGAACGAATTGTGCCGATCACAACAGACAGGCTCTTGCTTGAGCTTGAAAAACGAAAAGAAACAGAAGGGTGGTTGACAGTAAATCCAAAAACGAAAGTTCCTTATACGAGCATAAAGAAGGCCCTGCTCAGAGCTGCAAAAAAAGCTGGGATCGAAAAGCATCTTCACCACCACCTTTTACGTCACAGTTTCGGTACAAATGCTACAATGGCCAACTATGATCTCTCTGCTCTACAGTCAATCATGGGGCATAGCAGTCCTTCTACCACAGGGATGTATCAACACCTGGCCGGTGAATACCTTCGAAAGCAAGGGAGGAAATTGAACGATATGGTCAAGAATGAATGTCCATATGGTCATGAAAAAGAAGACGATAATATATAAATATATTAATTACATGAATAATATGTACTGGGGACTTCTAATCCGTAGGCCCCGCGTTCGAATCGCGGCGGGCGCACCATTAAAAACAAGGGGTTAAGTCAATAAGACTTAACCCCTTTCTGGTTCGGTGCTACCTCGGTGCTACCTGTAGCGCGTCGCAAGGTTTGAAACCTTTTGACGCAAGGTTTGAAACCACGTTTGTAGCCTAAAAATGACCGGGACAGGCGCAATATCTGTCCCGGTTTTGTCGTTCTAAATAGATTAACCTCAAAAACAGTTAATAGTTTGATATTATTTATGTAAATATCTGTATATATGCTATAATGTGCAAGAAATACTACAAAAACCCTTAATAGGCTTGCACATGATCAGATACAAAAGTAACCGTCAGATGGGC
>JARLHL010000084.1 GCA_031292275.1 Desulfocapsaceae bacterium
TGCAACGCGCCGCGAGGTTTGACACCATTTGTCGCAAGGTTTGAAATATAATTTGGCCGATACTCGAAACGTTCTGCAAGAAAAATATTCCATGATTTGTCCTCCTTTCGCCACCCAGCCCTCCTCTCAGGTTTCTAGTCGTTCATTTCTGAATGTCACCAGCACAAACCGTCAACAATGATGTGTTTTTCAATGTTGACAGCTAGGCACTGTCAACAACATAATATATTATATATACTTTATATTATTGGATTGTTACAGCATACGTGACAACCAATGGAAATAAAGAAGAGTGTCTACACAACCAGTGACAATTCAGAGCAAATATCAGTTGAAACAGATTGAATGACTGGAGTGTAAAAATAACACTCCAGGTAAGTTGCTTTTGGCAACACCTGTCAAACCCGCAGTTTATCGCCCTTTTACCCTTTTATCCTTAAAAGACTGGTTCCATAATGTAGCAAAAAGCTACGTTCTTCCCAGTGGCCTTGCATAGACCTTTTCACACTTTTCTACAGAAAATCTGCATAACATTATGATTTAAAAGAATAATACCATAATTTTCGCATCATTTTTTTCTATGGCACCAGTATTGCACTCCTCAGGCAACACCCAACAACTACGTATCAGTTAATTAATAAGGAGAGCAAAATGTCATCGAATGAACAGAAAAAAGACGTCAAAGCTAAAAAGCAGACCAACATCATCAATGGTTTCCAGGTCATTGAAAACGAATGCATCTGGTCGAAGACGGGAATGTTTCAGTCCAGGCTGTGCGACAATGTGTATGACTGCCGGACCTGCCCGTTTGACAAGGCCATGCAGAGGACCTTTAGTGCCGACTCCCCCCAAAAAAGGGCTGGGTGGGCAAAGAATGTGAAAGGCATCTATGAAGGGACCACCATTCCCTGTCGTCATGCGCTGACCGGGCGGGTTACTGCAGCAAAGGTCTGTGTCAATGGGTATGAATGCAATCGTTGCGCCTATGACCAGATGCTCGATGATGAGGATATGGATCTCCGTGACGAAAAACCGGCCTGTTTGAAAGCATCCGGCTACCTTCTGGCCGACGAGTATTACTATCACAAGGGGCATACCTGGGCCCGGTTCGAACACGGCGGTCGGGTAAGGATCGGGTTTGACGACTTCATGGTCAAGCTCTTCGGCTCTTTCTCAAATATTTCCCTCCCCCCTCTGGGTGCCAAGCTGAAAAAAGACCAGGCCGGACTGGCCTTTTCCCGCACGGAAAATGAAGCCGAAGCATGCTCTCCCGTTACAGGGACTGTGCTTGCAATCAACAGCAGAGTCCTGGAGCATCCGGAAATCGTTCATGAGGATCCGTACAACGAGGGCTGGCTCTGCATCCTTGAGCCCAGAATGCCCAAGCTGAACCTCAAGGGGCTTTTTTACGGAAAAGACAGCCTTGAATGGACAGATCGGGAGAGCCAGAAACTCCTGCGCCTGATCGGGCCTGAATACCAGAACCTGGCTGCCGCCGGAGGCGACCCGGTGGATGATATATATGCAAGCTTTCCCGAGATTGGATGGGACAATCTCGTAAAATCATTTCTAGGAAGTCCGAAAAAATGAGGGGATTTTACAGCGGCAGCCGTCGTGCACAGTCCCGGCACAGGTAAAAGGGGATCTTGTTCAGATCCTCAATGACCCCTGAAAAGTGCATGATACATCTGGTTTCGTTGCAATGGAACAGGTTGAACAGGTGGCCAAGTTCGTGAAGCGCGATCTTGGCCGCCCTCTCGAAAAACAGGAAAGTCGGTGGTGTTGATCCGTCGGCGTTCCTGTTCAGCCTGAAGAGCGATATCAAAGCCAGCCTGCCGCCCTGGACTGCCTGGCCGTACACATGGTTGAAAATCGGAATAAACATATCCCGGGATATGACACCCACAATTTTAGAATAGCCGTCAAAATCCAATGCATCAAGCTCATTGATAAGGATACCGGCATTATACTTCAGCCGGGCCTCATCAAAGGCAGGCTCGGGGATAGGCAGCATGGGCAGAATATCCGCAGGCAACTTGTAATACGCAGTAATATTGGCCGCGATCACCTCGACGGCCAGAGCCGGAACCTCCCCCAAGGGAACCACTCCGATCTGTTCTTTCATGTCTGTTTTTTCAAGTTGCTCCGTTTAATAATCTTATGGAGGGTCACGCGGTTGATACCGAGAATTTCTGCCGACCGGGTAATCTGCCAGTCCTGTTCATCAAGCACCTTGAGAATATGCGATTCCTGTACCGCTTGTAATGTCCGGGGCGCGGATTGGGCTGCATAGGCCGGTCTAAGAAATGAAAAATCCTCAACGGTAAGTGTCCGGGATTTGCTCAGGACAACGGCCCGTTCTACGGCATTTCCCAGTTCCCTGACGTTTCCTGGCCAATCGTAGGAGGTCAACAGGGAAATGGCATCCGGTTTTATTCTGTCCACATACTTTGTGGTTTCATGGCTGTACTTTGCTATGAAATGATCGACAAGAAGGGGAATATCACCTTTTCGTTCCCGCAGGGAAGGCAGGTGAACCCTGACGACATTGATACGATAAAAGAAGTCTTCCCTGAATTCCCCCTCCTGAATGCACTTCTCAAGGTCTTTCCGAGTGGCCGAAATCAGACGGAAATCCACCTCGACAGGGGTTTTGCTGCCGACGCTGAAGATAGTCTTATCCTCCAGGACCCGAAGCAGGTCCACCTGCATTCTTGCACTTATATCTCCGATTTCATCCAAAAAGAGGGTGCCGCCGGAAACCACTTCCAGAAAGCCCTTTCTGGAATGTTCTGCCCCGGTGAAGGCCCCTTTTCTATGCCCGAACAATTCACTTTCCATGAGCGCATCCGGCAGAGCGCCGCAGTTGATGGCAACAAAGGGGAGCTGCACTCTGGGGCTCTTGGCATGAATGGCCTTTGCCACCAGTTCCTTACCGGTGCCGGTTTCCCCGGTGATCAGTACGGAGGCGTCGCTCTGGGCCACCTCCAGGATTAAGGCGTAGAGTTTTTCCATGGAGGGAGACTGGCCGATGATATTGTCAAACCGGGTGATCTGATCCAGGCATCCCTTGACATAATGATAGTCCGAGGTGATTTTCTGCTGACTTAATATTCTCTCCATCACCAGGGAAAGCTGGTCCGGCTTAAACGGTTTCAGCAGGTAGTCGCTGGCA
>JARLHL010000085.1 GCA_031292275.1 Desulfocapsaceae bacterium
CCATCCATTCTCGATGATAACCCGAATAATGCCGTTGATCAGGGCAATATTGCTGCCCGGCTTCAGGTTCAGCCAGACATCGGCCCGATTGGCCAGCCATATCTTTCTGGGATCCGCCACCACGACCTTGGCGCCTTTGCTTATCGCTTCTTTCAGATAGAGGGAAACTATGGGATGCGCCTCTGTGGTGTTGGAACCGATAACAAAGATGGTATCGATATCCGACATCTGCTCCAGGGAATTGGTTGCCGCACCCGCACCGAAACTTTGGGCCAGACCGGCAACAGTCGGAGCATGGCAGACTCGGGCGCAGTTATCGACATTATTGGAACCGACCGCGCAGCGCACCCATTTGGCAAGAAGATAATTCTCTTCATTGGAACAGCGGGATGAGGAGAAACCGCCAACCTTGTCCGGTCCATGCTCCTTGATAATGGCATTGAATTTACTCGCAACAAGGGTAAGGGCCTCATCCCAGGATGCCTCTCTGAAACCCTCTTTTTCCCGGATGAGCGGTGTCTTCAGACGCGCCTCACTGTGTATGAAATCGTATCCGTACCGTCCCTTGATGCAGAGATTTCCTTTATTCACCGGCGCATCGTAGTCCGACGTCACGCGGACTACCCTGTCATTTCTGACATTGAGAAAAAAATTACACCCCGTGCCACAATAGGTGCAGGTGGTCTTCACCTTCCTGACATCACTTTTCCGCCCCTTCCCCCTGCCTTTTTTATCAGTGAGGGCTCCGGTCGGGCAGGTGGATACGCACTGTCCGCAGAACTCGCAATTTTCCAGGCTTCTCGGTTTACCGAAGGCCGTCTCAGGAATAGCGCCGAACCCGCGATTTGCCAGATCTATGGTCCCGGCCATGACTACCTCATTGCAGATCCTGGTGCACCGCCCGCAGACGATGCATTTATTCGGCTCGAATGTGATGAAGGGGTTATCCTCCCTGATCGGCAGGTTCCATTTCTCACCCTGGAAGCGATCAAGACTCGCCTCATAGAGATAGGCCATCTCCTGGAGGCTGCAGTCGCCGGAGGCCTCGCAGACCATGCAATCGTTAGGATGATTGGAAAGCAGAAGCTCAAGTACTGTCTTTCTGAGACGGGTCAGCTTCGGAGTCTCGGTGGTCACCTCCATTCCCGCCTCACCGGGCGTGGTGCAGGAGGTGAGTGGGACGGGCCGGCCTTTGATTTCCACCAGGCAGAGCCGGCAGCCTCCGTGGGGCTTCAACCTCTGATCGTAACAGAGGGTCGGGATATAAATTCCAGCGTCCTTACAGACTTCGAGGATCGTTTTCCCTTTCTGGAAATGAACCTCCATTCCGTTGATTTTCATCATAATCAGTTCATTCATCGCATAGATCTCCAATTCCGAATTCTTTAACTGCTTTGTTCCCGATGGAACTCTAGAAAAAAGCCTGCAAGAAAATACAGCTGACGACCGTTATCCGGCAGAG
>JARLHL010000086.1 GCA_031292275.1 Desulfocapsaceae bacterium
CAGCGGATGTTTTTGGGGTGCATTTCACTACGCTTTATCGATATCTCCGGGCGTGATTTTTTAGTCGAAATTTTGTAGTAGACCGGTCAACCGACGCAAATATCGTGCAAAAAACTGTCGCATTTATCGTGCAAAGTGACAGGCGGTCGTCTCCAAAAGTTTTCGCTAGCCGCAGGATACCGAAGCATTTGCGGTAGGCTAGTTCCGGGTGTTCAACCTCATTCAACAGCCGCTCAATTAGCAGTTTTGTCGGCGAGCCAATTCGCGCTGCCCAACGAACAAGTCTTTCTGGCGGCCAGTCTCCGTAGTCTTTGTGGTTTGCCGGGCGATGTTCAGGCAGTGTAGAAGTGTGTCCAGGAGTGACAAATCGCGGATGGGTGCCAACGCGTGTGCCGCGCAGAAAGATTTCAACTGTATGCGCCGTCGCACGCACTTCAACGCGCCGGCCACGGTGGTGAAACGGTGCGCTGTACCAGCATTTATCAAACTGAACATGGTAGTCGGCAATATTTACGTCGGCATACTTAATTTCAGCGAACTCGTATGGCGCTGATGGAAGAGCTCGCAGAGCGGGCTTGTCGACTTCCTCGAATCGACTCCGTCTGCAACCTGGAAGCTTCTTGAATGGTCGGTCATTGAGGCTGTTCAGAAGCTCCCTCACGGCCACGTTAGCTTCGCCAAGACTGAAGAAGGTGCGATGCCTTAGGGCAGCCAAAATCCAACGCGTGGCAACGCCGACAGCGGATTCCACCACCGCTTTATCTTTGGGCTTCCGAACTCTCGCTGGGATGACAGTGACATCAAAGTGGCTAGCCATCTGCGCAAAGCTCGGATTGACGTCGGGCTCATATGGAGAAGCTTTAGTGATTACCGGTTTTGGATTATCTGGCACCACAATTTCAGGGCAGCCCTGAAAGAAAGCGAAAGCCTTTGCGTGGCCATTGCACCAGGACTCACTCTTCTCGTTGTGAAAAAGCTGAGCAAAAGTGTAACTACTGGCTCCGAGTGCGCAAACAAAAAGGTGTGCTTGCGTTACTTCTCCGGTTCCTGGATCAGTGATCGGGAAGGTCTTACCAGCGAAGTCGGAAAAGGCCTTCTGTCCAGCCTTATGCTCTTGACGCATCACAATGCCCAGGGTTTTCCGCCAACTTCTGTAAATGTCGCAAAATTGTGTTTGCTGGTATCCGTCTGGATTTGCTGCTTTGTATTCGAGCCAAAGAAGCTCTAAAGTCACCCCCTTTTTCTTCAATTCAACGTGGATGTACGCGCAGTCTGGCTGCGCTTTTCGCTTTTCTGTGGCCGGCGGAAACAAGTGCTGCTCGAGCAAATCTTCGTCGTCCAACTCAGCAGGGAGCGGCCACGAAAGGCCGGCTTTTTGAGCCTTTTTTATGTAGTCTCCGACTGAGCTTCTGGCACAGCCCAAGCTCCTGCTGATTTGTTTTTGACTTATTCCGCGCTGGTAGTACAAGCGCAGAATTTCGCGTATCATTCGCATGGTTAACCTCTCGTTTGGCATCGGCACTCTCTTATTGCTGGAACAACAAGAACGAGTGTCGGTGCCGGTTAGCCAGTGTCAAATGCGCCGATACATATCCCCAAAATGCTCATTTTACCGCCAGGATATCGCTGACAAATATCCGTCAAATTGCGGTCGCATTGCTAAAGATGCGATGCGGACAAAATCTTCTCTTTGCAAGGGTGCCGAGTTCACCGATTTAGGGTGCCGGGTTCAAACGATTTAGGGTGCCGGGTTCGGCCGAGAAACTCACCAGGGGACCGAGGTCTCCAGAGGTTGTGCAAAACCGCATATGTTTTATATGCGCGCGCCATTTGAAAATGTGTACTTCGAGTGCATTTGTCGATATCTTTAAAGGCATTTTTTTTCTATAATTAAACACGCCATACAAGCGTATGGTAGTCACCTGAAACGCTTTCGTCAACTGGATTTTCGCGGACGGAAACGCTTGGCAACTCTTTGCTATCCGTTAGATTGCCCGAGTAACTTTTGCCAAAAAGTTGGCTTCGGTTTTTTCAACTCCTGAACTTCTTTCTCAAGATCTGCAAGCTTTTCTGCTCTCAAAACTGCCTCGTCGGCCTTCTGCTTTAAGAGGGCATTTTCAGCTTCCAGGGCTTTCGCCTCTTCTTCTTTTTCTTTGACCTTATTGAACTGGATCTCAGCAGCAGTACGTTCGGCTTCTATCTCGCGAAGGAATTTGGCTTTTTGGGCTTCGAAGTCCGGGAGGAGTTTCAGCTGCTTGTCCATCTCTTCAATTTTCAGATCTTTGAGGACGAGTTCTTTGGTCAGCTCTTGGACCCGATCCATCATCGGTCTGAGAATTTTCTCGGCTGCCGCCGTAACCTGGCCTTCCAGGTCTTCATTGCGCCAGTTCCGCACGTGACCTCCGGAGGTTGGAGCCTCCGCATGTTCATTTTCAAAGATAGATCCGTCGGCTCTGGTTTCAAGCACAGTGGCGTCGGTCACGTCCTCATAATCCTGCTCCATGGTCGCCGTGGCTTGGTGCACTTGCTCTGTAGCTGGTGGCGTGGCCGGTGCGGAGGCTTGAGACGCTGGCGCCGCCTCCGGCTTATACGGGGCGTTCATGACCGGAGGTACATTTTGAGCCTCCGGAGGCTGCGAATAGGCGAACTGATGAGGCATTGCCTGTTGGACCGGAGGTGCAAAGTAGCCCTGCGGAGGCGCTGCCTCTGGCTGATAAAAGGTCTGAGGTATTACCGGAGCCACCGGAGATTCTGACGCCATAGAGGACTGGACAGCCACCTGTGAGGGGTGATTTATCGGACTTATTCCTCTTCTAGCAAGTTCGGCATCAAGGTCACGCTGATGAACAAACCACTGATCCTTTTGACCGACGGTTTTCTTCATGCCTTTAAGCGAACCCTGTTGGAGCTTCTCGCGGACCGACCGCTCGTCAATCCCAAGCGCAGTCGCTACTTGCTTCACCGTCAGCTGTGATGATCCTTGCATCTATTTCCTCTATATCCGGGCGATATACCCGGAAAGCTTGAGCCCGTGAGGATTATACGCTAAATCTACTACCTCCGGAAGCACCACTTTGAAAACTCCGGATGTCCTCCGGAGCCTTTGTCTAGGTACCTCCGGAGGTGTCCGGAGGCTGTTTGGTTGCCGCTCTTACGGTGGTGGCGAAGTTGACTAAAGAAGATTCTGGTTTGGTGCCTCAGTACCTCCGGAGGTGGCGGAGGTTGGCACAGTCCTCCGAATGGCACTATGTCGGGAGCCTCCGAAGTTTGACCTCCGGCTGGCGCTTGAAGCCTCCGGAGGTGGGCGGTTTCACCTCCGCATGCCTCCGGAGGCTGCCGGAGGTTTTCGGACTGACCTCCGGAGGCTTTTCGGAGGTTTCTCATGGTGCCAAATACGGTGAATTTTCAGTGGTGGCAATTTTTACACGGAGGTTGTGCGGAGTTTTTGCCCTTCCAACTCCGGAAGATCCGCAGATCTCCAAACCAAAACCAGGCTTGCTTCCCCGGCTACCTCCGGGGGTTACGTCTGGGTACCTCCGGAGCCTCCGCAATTTTGGAGATCAGGATCTTATGCGGCGTTTGATCGATTACGTTATTGCACGTAATTAATGCACCATGTATAGTTATTTTCGCGGTATCACAGGTGGTGATTACCGCTAAATATCGAAAGTATATATCGAAGGCAATGCCTTCCTAGAAAGCCCTACTAGAACTTAAACAAAAAACACTGCCTGGGGCAGTGCTTTGAGCAAAGACCTCGCGGCCTTTTCTATTCATTTGTGTCTATCAGGTTTGTCGAATTCCCTGAACTGATCAAAGAATAAGCGAAAAGTCCGGTTAGGTCAACACGTCCCTTTACAGGATGACTAGCCATTTCTGGACTTGCACATGCGCACTCGACGCCGTCGAATGCGCGGCCTAAATTTGCGCGCTCAAACTATTTCCCCGCAGGGTGGGAGACTGACTTAAGCCGCTTCGTAGCGCTGTTTCACCGCTATGGCTACATTTATCGGCCATTGAGTGGTGGCACCTGGGCATCGGCAAATGACCGCTGGTCACTGACCGATACTGAAATTATCAAAGCCATATCGCTTGCTCACGACAAATTCCTTTTGGGCGCTAGGGCTGGTAAACACAGCCAGTTCGCCGTCATCGATATTGACTCCGGTAGCAAATACCATAATAAGAAGCAGTTGGAGAAATTGCTCAAGGTTTTCAGCCGCGCCGGTTTGACCAGGTCAACTTTATTTAGATCTAGTCACAGCGAAGGCTGGCACCTTTACTTGTTCTTCGATGAACCTATAAATAGTGCAGAATTGCACCGCCAGCTGGTGGCACTGCTCAAGCTCAATGATTTTAGTGTCTCAAAAGGCACGCTTGAAGTTTTCCCAAATCCTGGCAAGAACTCACAGGGTATGGGTTTGCGGCTGCCACTTCAGCATGGTTTTGCCTGGCTTGATAAAAAGACACTTGATGTCGATTACTATCGCGAACAGATGACGCCGACTAAAGCGCTGACATATTTTCTAGATCTGCTCGACTCAGATGCTAACACCTTTAAGGCTTTCCGGCAGTTGAAGGCCAACGTCCTGGACCTGGAAAGCAAGCGAGAAAAAGCAAAGCTACCGACTAGCCCAGCTTCAAATGTAGTACCACTTCGGTCGCCCGTAACGATGCCCGATAATGAGTATGGGCATTTAGTGACCACGATTTTCGGGCACCTGCCCTCAGGGATGAACGTTGAGGATTGGAGTCGTGGCCGGCAGTTTTCCATTGAAGGTTTGACTGGTCCTAAACAACGGGCGGAGGCGATCTTCTGCCTCAATCACTATCTTTTCTACGGCGATCCGAGCCGAAACCTGCACGCCATGGGCTACGGCTTCGAAGAGGAACGCGATTGGGCCGTCAAGGAATTTCTCGAAGCCCGCCACAATGGGCAAAGCGAAGATATCAGCCGCGGTCGCGCCGATGCGCTCGAGCAATCCGCTCGTGCCGCACACTGGCGCCCGCCAAGCAAACGGGATGCTCAACCGCGAAGCTATACGGCGGTCAGACCGATCTCCTGGATCAGAGCAAATGCGAATAAAAAGAGAGACGCCCGACTGAAAATTCAGGAAGCACTGGACTCTCTCAAAAAGCAAGGTCGTTCTTTCACGACCGTCGAGTTGGAAGAGGCTTCAGATGTCTCCAGGCGCACGCTCTATAAGCACAACGACATCTGGCGCCAGGACTATGAAGATCTCGCCGCCGGCTTCTTTGCATCTTGTGTACACGAATATAACGCTGTGGTGGAGGCTGCTTCTTCAGAAAGCTTGCCTCCTTCCACTGTTTCTCAAAAAATTACGCCACCTGGGCTCTTGGCAGCTAGGCGTATTGTTGCCGAGATCTCTATGCGTGCTCAGAGGGATATCCGGAAGGCTGTTAGGCAAAAAGAAAGCATTCAAGATGATTCTGATAAAGTCTGGCGAGCAAAGGTCGCAGCTTTAACCACGGCTTCGCCGCCTACTCTTTCCATCGGTGAGATCAAGGCTTTGCTTTTTGTTCTCCCTGGTTATTTGAGCGTTGCCCCTTATGAAGAAGATGCAATTGCCCTCCTGCCTTATGTTCAGCAGCTTAGGCGCGAGTTAGTGATGAGAACTGGACCGCCGCGACCTTGTCCAGAGTAGTCACCTATTACTGACAGATAAAGCTGAGGCTTGGAATTAGATGGTTACTTAATTGTGGCTTTCGCCATAAGTTGGAGTGTTCGCATCGTGTCATCAGTAAAATATGTTTTGCCGGAGCCGCTAATTTCTGCAATCTCTTGCAAAATAGTTTTGAAGTCCCAAAGCTCCACACCAGCTTTCTGTGCTACTTCGAGTAAGCCTGCATCCCATCCCCAAGACACAATCACCTTTGAATAATTGCCCGGAAGAAAACCGTATTTCTCCAACTCTTGCTGGATGTGCTGTGCACCAAATTTTCGCTCAACAAAATAGCCTAAAGTTCTTCGTTGTTCAGCCGTTTTTCCGCGAATTTTCAAAGTCTCGACAGAATATGGCTTGTTGGTTAATCGCGAAAATTGTCCAGAAATAGAGACACCACTTTCAATGTGATAGCGCTTCAGCCGCGACTTTCCTACTTGTTGGATGGCAAGCAAATCTATTTCAAATTGCCCTCCACACTTGATGTTAGGTAGTGTGAAACAACCTTTCACATAGCGAACATAAGCTTCGACAATCTTCTCAGTCGTTTCCATAAAACCCGCCCGCGTAAGAAAATCGCTTCATTCTAACCCAACAGTCTGTCTTGGGTGGACCGCCGCCTCGCTGGTTCGCCTATTCTCCCGTCTTTGCGCCACCGTCGCGTTCGTTCGTGGCTGGCTTTGCTTTGCCTTTTCTTTTTCTGCCGCTCCGGAGCCAAGCCGGGGGGCGAGACCAGCAGCGCGTGCTGCCGGTTGAGTCTCATGGAGAAATGGCAATGGCAAATCTCGATTATGGTCTGGAGCTTACATTATGCCGGGCTCGGCATAAGGTCAGTTATTCCGGATGCCGGATTATTCCGAGTCGAGACGAAGCAGTGCTTGCACTGCCTCTTTCGGCGCAATTCAATTCGGCATAATCAGGGCGGCTAAGCCTCCTGTTCGATGTGTCGGCCGAAAAAAATGGTCAAAACAAA
>JARLHL010000087.1 GCA_031292275.1 Desulfocapsaceae bacterium
CCAGAGGTGATACAGGCGGCCCCGTCCGGGAAAGAGCAGGGCGTAGAGGCGGCGGCTCTCTGCGGTGCGCCGGGGCAGGAGGAAATAGCCTGCGGCGATGAGCCTGGAGGCGGCGACGAAGACCCACGGCCCGAGCCGGTTTGCCGTCTGCACCAGCAGCCTGTAGAAATCGGGGTTCATCTCAGTGATTGTCCGGAAAGAAGCGGGAAAGGATCAAACGGGAAAATGTTGCGGAATTCCTTAAAAAATCGCGCCAGGGACGAAAATGGCTGATCCGGACTCCCTTGGGCTGGTAGACCACCGAGACCGGGACCTCGACGGTGCCGATACCGAAGCGTTTCGCCTTCACCAGGATCTCCACCTCGAACTGATACCTCCTGGCGGCAACGCCCAGACGCAAGGCCTCCGGCAGCGGGTAGAGCCTGAAACCGGATTGGGAATCGGCCACCCACGGGCCGCCTGCCGCCCAGACCCAGAAGTTGGAAAATCCCCTGCCGAACCGGCTGGTCCAGGGGACATGCTCCCCGCCCATTCCCTGGCGCACGCCCACGGCGATCACCCTCCTGCCGCCTGCAGCGATTTCCAGAAAGCCCAGGCCCTCCTGGGGCCGGTGCTGACCGTCGGCATCCAGCGTCAGCGCCCAATCGCCGACCTCCGATGCGGCGGCAAAGCCGGTGAGCAGCGCGGCCCCCTTTCCCAGGTTGACCGGGTGGCGCAGGACGCGTATCCCTTTGAAGGCCGCGAGGATTTCCGGCGTGCCGTCGGTTGAGCCGTCATCGACCACAAAGACCGGAAGCCCCAGTTGCAGGGCCTGCCGGACGACCTCGGCCACCTGGTCCTGGTGGTTGTACACCGGAATCACGACAGAGACCGTCATCTCATGCCACCGGCCCGAAGGCCACAGCCCAGGTGCCGGGCCCCATGTGCACGCCCGCGGTCAGCGACAGAGGCACCACGGCAATCTCCGCCTGCGGAAAACGGGCCCGGATCCGTGCCAGGACCACCTCCGACACCCATTCCCTATTGTCCGAATACTGCAGCAGGATCATCGCCTTCTCCCAGTCTGCGGCCTCACGCGCCAGTTTTTCTTCGGCAAAGGCCAGCTGGGAGCGGGCATTGCGGACCATGCCCGCCTTCTTCACCCCCGCAGGCATCGGGCTGATCACCGGTTTCATATGCAGCAGGTCCCCGACAAAACCGCCGGCCCGCGACAGCCTGCCGCCGGCCACCAGATACCGCAGCACGTCGATAAATACATACTCCCTGCAGCAATCGGCAAGCAGGCGGGCATGGGCAAGGACCGCATCGGCATCCTCGGCCTGCCGCGCATAACGGGCAAGCAGCAGCGCGATGAGCCCGAGCCTGCCGGAGGCGGCCCCCGTATCGAGGATATTAAAGAGATTATCGGCGTCGTGCTTGCTCTTCCAGGCCATTGCTGTCTCATAATTGCCGGTAAAGGCCGATCCGACGCAGAGATAGAGGGTCCGGCCATGCTGCTCGCAGACGCTTCTGTAGACCTGATGCCGCTCAAAGACCGAGGCCTGGGCGGTGGTCACCTTCTCCCCCGCCCGCATCCGGGCGTAAATCGCCTCGCCGGAGCAGAGGCTCTCAGGGCTGGCCGCTGCCCCGGCGACCACATAGCTGTCCAGCAGGCTGATGCCGTGCCGTCTTGCCAGCTCCCGGGGCAGCGAACCCGCCGCATCCGTCATGATATGGATCGGAGAAGCGTCAGCGCCCGCCGTGTCTTCAGCGCTCATCGCCTGATCGGACCAGGCAACGATCTGACCCAATCGGCTCAGCTCCTCCCGCAGTTTCCCCGGATCGGATGTATGAACGTGGACCTTTACCTGATCCTCGGCCGGGATCACGATGACGCTCTCTCCCAGGGCCGCGGCAGCCTTCGTATCCAAGGCCCGGCCATTGGCTGCCCTGATCAGGACGTCCACGCAGTGGGAATCTGTCGCGGCGGGGCGGAAGGCCTCCGAGACGGCAAGCAGACCGGGGAAGAAGGCCTCCAGCGGGCTGTTGTTGTCGGCATAACCGGTAATGGACCGGAAAAATCCATCGAAAAATACGTACATCCCGAGAGCGCCGGCATCGACGACCCTGGCCTCGCTGAGGTCAGGCAGCTCCGAGGCCGTCGCCAGCACCACCTCCTGCAAGGCGGCCAGGAGCGCCGGGCAGCCCGTAAGGGTCAGCGGCCACCGGATCAGGATCCGGCTCAGCCTGTCGAATACGCCGAGCATCGTCCCCTTTTTGGGGTCGGCCACCGCCTGCCAGGCCTTCTCCCTCCCCCTGGCGGCCCTTTCGGGCAGCTGATCCAGATCCCCGGCGCAGAGGAACTCGCTGAAGAAGGAGGCAGCGATATTGCCGGAATTGCCGGTGGCGGTGCGATAGAGCTGCTCCGCGACGCGCGTCCTGATGCCGCCGCAGGACCTGAGCGGCGCAAGACTGATGCGCAGATTGACGCCGGTATCGCTGTCGGCGACGGGAAAGACGTTGATCCTGTCGAGCAGGTCGGCCCGGGCGCTCAGGCAGGCATAGCCCGCGATGAATCCCTCATCCAGGCGCTTCATTGGGCAAAAAGCTCAAGGATGCGGGCCCGGTCGTATTTGCCGTTTTCCTTCACCGGCATCCTGTCGACCGTCCTGATGGTCCGCGGCAGGGCATAGGGCTCAAGGCGTAAGGCCAGGGTTTTCTTTAAGGCCTCGACGCTGACCCCGGCATCCTCGACCAGAGCGACAATCCGCTGCCCGCGGCCGCCGTCTTCGGCCAGGGCCAGGACCAGGCAGTCTGAAACGCCGGGATGGCGCTTTATCAGGGCCGAGACCTCTTCCAGATCCACCCTGTTGCCGGCGACCTTGGCGATGGAGTCAGCCCTGCCCTTCAGGCGGAAACCGGAGGTACCGCAGGCCTCCACCCTGTCCCCGGCAGTGAAAAAGCCATCGCCGTCCCGAACCAGCCCGGCCGAGAGGTAGGGCGAGCGGACCAGAAGCTGAGAGCCGCCGATCTTCCAGTCGACCGTCGGGTAGGGGGTAAAACCCTCCTCGCCCCGGAAGCGGTTGCGCAGGGCGATGCCTCCGGTTTCGGTGGAGCCGTAAATCTCGACCAGATCCACGGCATTATTCCGGCAAAAGTCTTCTCCGGCATGGATTCCCAGAACGCCTGCCGAACAGAAGGCCAGCCGCAGCGACGGCGCCTTCAGGCTCTTGCCCTGCAGCGCCCGGTAATGGGCGGGAACGCTGACCAGGATGGTGGCGGAGCAGGACGCGGCGGCCCGGCCGATCTCCTCGGGAAAGGAAGGCCTTGCCGGAAGGACGGCCGCCCCCGAGACCAGAGGCAGGGCCACGGAATAGAGCAGCCCGTAGACATGATAGGGAGAGACGGTCGCGACGATACGATCCCTTTTCGAGACTCCGAAATGCCTGGCCAGAAAGAGGGCCTCGGCAAAGATATTGATCCCGCTCTTCGGCCAGAGCTGCGGCACTCCGGTGGAGCCGCCCGTATACAGCCGGAGCAACTCCCGCCTGGGATCGGCGGAAAAGTCGCTGAGAAGCGGGGCCGACGCGCCAGCCTGGGGCCTGAGCACCTTCATGCCGGCAGGAAAATCCCTGTCCACATCGCCGATGGCAAGCCTTGCCCCGGTTGCCTGCTGCAGACCGGCAAGGGCGGGGCCTGAAAAGGCGTAAGGCAGAAGCAGCTGCGGCCCTCCGGCCAGGGAGGCCAGCAGGGCCGCAGCAATCACCGCTTTATCCTCCGCTGCCAGGCAGACCGCGGCCCCAGCCCTTCCCTCGGGGAGGTTCGCCCGCAGCCAGGCAGCCATCCCATAGACCTCGTCCACGGTCGTGCCCGCATGGCTGAACGGCCGCCGCCCATCCCGGGGTCCTTCAAGCAGGGAGGCGACAGCCGGTATCAGATCGGCGAACGCATCCATCTCCTCATCCCTGCCCCCTGCCGAAGGCCTGCCGGGCAAGTGCCCTGTCCCGCGGCCTGAAGGTATCGTCGGCCATCTCCTTGCGCACCACCTGCTGGAAGAGCTTGGCCATTTTGACATTCTGCGACTCATCCCGATAAAAGGTGCTCCAGGCGTAATCCAGCAGCTCCTCCAGTTTCTCCGGCGTCATCTGCCTGGGTTGGAAGACCACCTGATCGGCCGTATACCTGTCCCAGTCGCGGGTGAGAATGCGCCCCTGACTCTCCAGATCCTTGTAGGCTTTGGTATGCGGAAAGGGGGTAAGCACGGTAAACTCGGCCAGATCCAGCTCGATCTCAAGCAGAAAATCAATCAGCCTCTTGATGGAGTCCTCGGTATGGCTGTCAAGGCCTAAGAGGATGGTCCCCTCCACGCCGATGCCGTGGTCATGGTAGCGTTTGACCCGCTCGCGGATATAGTCGGAGGTGTCGAAGACCGCCTGATAGACATACCAGGCCCCCGCCCGGGCGGCAAGATCCAGGACCTCGGGTTTGTCCTCGATGGGATGGCAGCACCATTTCTTCTTCAGGGGGATCATCTCCCGGAACAGGTCGGTCTCCCAGGCGGTATCCTGGGCCAGGGAGTTGTCGACGATGAAGAGGCGGTTGTTGTCGATGCCGGCCATCTCGGCGATGGTCGTATCGATGGGGCGCGGCCTGAACTGCCTGCCTCCCAGATAGGCCACGGCGCAGGGGTAGCAGTTGAAGCGGCAGCCCCTTGAGGCGTGCACCAGGTCCACCATCTGCACGCCTTTATGATTGTAGAGACGGCGGTTGAGAATATCCCGGCGGGCCGGACCGACTAGGGCGATATCCGGCCGGTCATCAAGAAAGTCATAGCATTTCCGCAGCTTCCCGGACCTGAAATCCTCCAGGACCTGCTCCATCCTGCCTTCGGCCTCCCCCAGGAAGACCGCATCGGCATGGAGCATGGTCTCTTCGGCGTGGAGCATGGCGGCAATGCCGCCGAAGATCACCTTGATGCC
>JARLHL010000001.1 GCA_031292275.1 Desulfocapsaceae bacterium
GGTCAGATAGATGATGTATTTGCGGGCGCCGTGATAGCCTTCCTCGTCCTGGTGGTGGGCGACCAGCGGATAGGTGCAGACCGAGACGATCTCGTAGAAGAGGTACATGGTAAAGAGATTGTCGGAAAAGGCCACGCCGATAGCGCCGAAGATAGCCAGGGCAAAGCAGGCGTTGAACCGGGTCTGTGCATGCTCTTTCAGGCTCCGCATATATCCCATGGAGTAGAAGACGGCAATAGTCCAGAGCGAGGAGGCGACGATGGCGAAGATCATGGACATGGCGTCGGCCCGGAGGGTGATGGAGACCCCCGGCAGCAGAGTGAACAGGGAAAATACCAGTGTCCTGCCATGACGGATGTCAGGGATCAGCGACAGGACCAGGCCGAAAAGGATTAAAGAGGCCACGCAGGAAATGCCTTCCCGGATGTTTTCGTCCCGGCCCCTCACCATGACACCCACGGCGCCGATCAGGGGGACCAGCAAGGCAATGAGGAGTGTAGGCGAACTGACAGTTGGTAGATTCATGGTTCCCTATCCTTTGAGTTTGACCAGGTCTTCTGTTTCAATGGACGTGTAGTTCCGGTATATGGCCACGACGATGCTGAGGCCGATGGCTGCCTCCGCTGCGGCTATGGCCATGATGAAGAGGGTGAAGATCTGTCCCACCGCAGGGTCCGGGGCGGTGAAACGGTTGAAGGCCATAAAGTTGACCGAGGCCCCGGCCAGCATCAGTTCCGAGGAGATCAGCATGCTGATGATGGTCCGTCTGGTGACAAGACCGTAGATGCCTATGCCGAAGAGCATGGCGCCGATAACCAGGTAGGTGGCCAAGCTGTTATGCAGTGTTAACAGTGACATCAGTGATTCCTCCCGCTTCGGGCCAGGATGAGTGCCCCGAGAATGGCGACTAATAGGACCAGGGATACGAGTTCGAAGACCATTGAATACTCATTGAGAAGCCGCACGCCGATTGTCTCCATGCTGCCGCTGTTTATCTTGGCCTGCACCGGCCAGACGGTCCGGCAGCCCAGGACTGCCAGGCCGCCGAAGGCAAGGCCCGCGGTCAGAAAACCCAAAGGACCGGCAAGCGGACCGCTGGGCCCTATTTTTTTGCTCTGCTCGGGGGCGGCCAGCATAATGGCAAAGGAGATGGTGATCGACACCGCCCCCACATAGATCAGCATCTCCATCACGGCAATGAATGGTGAATTGAGATAATAGAAGATCCCGGCCACGCCGACGAAACAGACGACTAAGCCGGCCACCGACCGGACCAGGCGCTCCGAGGTGCAGGCCATCAGTCCGCCCAGCAGCATGACCGCTACCATGATCAGAAAGATGAGCCCTGCCAGGCCGTCGGCACTGAAGAGGGAAGGCCCCTGCGAGGTGAGAAGCGTTGGGTTCATGAGTTTCTGTCCTTTAATCGTTGAAGGAGGTCGAAGTGAAAATCCTCCTTGCGGGTGCTTGCAAGATTGTACTCCCTTGAAAACTCAATGGCGTTGAAATTGCACGATTCCACACAGGAGCCGCAGAGCGAGCATTTGGTGAAATCGAGATGATAACCGGTCAGCACCTTCTTTTTTGCGCCTTCGGGCTTTTCTCCGGCCAGGGTGATGCAGGAGGACGGACAGGCTTTTTCACACATGCCGCAGACCACGCAGTTGGGTTTGCCCTCCTCGTCGGCTATCAGCTCGATGTGGCCACGGTACCGGGCGGTCATCTTCAGGGTCTCGTAGGGGTACTGAACGGTGACCGTCGGACTGAAAAACTCGCGGAAGGTGATGCCCATGCCGACAAAGAGGCTCCACAGTCCGGAGAATATGCCGCTGAAATAGGCGCCCATATCAAAATACCTTGAGTAGTCCTGCGGTCAGCAGCAGGTTGAAGAGGGAAGCTGGAATCAGGATCTTCCAGGACAGGTTCAAGAGGCCGTAGATCGTGGTCCGCGGGAAAGTCCAGCGGATCCAGATGAAGGTCGCGATCAGCAGGTAAATCTTCAGCAGGAACCACCAGACGCCGGGGAACAGGCCGAACGGGCAGTCCCAGCCACCGAGGAAGAGAATGGTGGTCAGCGAGGCGCCGATGACGATATTGGCGTACTCTCCCATGAAGAAGAGACCGAAGCCCATGCTGCCGTATTCCGTATGGAAACCGGCGACCAGTTCGCTTTCGGCCTCGCCCAGGTCAAAGGGTGCCCGATTGGTCTCGGCCAGTGAGCAGATGAAGAAAATCAAAAAAGACATCAGCATCAAGGGGTTGAACAAGCCCGCCTTGAAGGGAAAGATATTCCAGTGCCAGAAGCCGCCGGTCTGGGCCTTGACGATGCCCATGAGATCGGTGGTGCCGGTGATCATGACGATGGTAATGGCGGTGATCAGCATGGGGATCTCGTAGGCGATGGCCTGGGAGACGGCCCTGACGCTTGACATGACCGAGTATTTATTGCGGGAACTCCAGCCGGCCAGGAGCAGCGCCATGCCGCCCATGGAGGCGAAGGCGAAGACCAGCAGGATTCCGATATGCATATTGTGGCCGACGATATGGCTGCTGAAGGGTATGGTCACAAAACTGGTAATGGCAGGCGCCATGGCCAGAACCGGTGCGACCATGAAGAGGATCTTGTCAACGTCGCCGGGGATCAGCAGTTGCTTGGCCATCAGCTTGACACCGTCCAGCGGCGGTTGAAAGAGCCCGAAAGGACCGTTGATATTGGGCCCCGGACGTCGCTGGATACGTGCCGCTCCCCGCCGTTCCGCCCAGACCAGATAGGCGGCGTTCAAGGCCGCAAAGGCGATGGCTATAAAGACGGCCACGATAACATTGAGCAATGTCAGACTCATCGGCGTTCTCCTTTACCTGTCAATCTCGGGTATGACCAGATCCAGACTGCCCATGAAGGCCAGCGCGTCCATGATCAGCATTCCCCGGCAGCTCTCGTCGAAAAGATGCATGTTGGAGTAGGTGGGCGACCGCAGCTTCAGGCGGTAGGGGGTCTTGCCGCCGTCGCTGACCAGCCTGATCCCGAAACTCCCGCGCGCGGTCTCGACGGCCTGATAGTAATCGCCGGGGGCAATCTTGATCGGCTTCTTCTTCTCCGGCATGATCGGCCCGCCCGGCAGCTTGTCGAGCCCTTGTTCGATGATCCTCAGCGACTGTTCGATCTCGGCCATCCGGACCTTATAGCGGGCCAGCGAGTCGCACTCATGAAAGACGGGGATATCAAAATCGAACTCGGGATAGACCGAATAGGGTTCGTTTTTCCGCACATCGAAATTGATGCCGGACCCCCTGGCCACGGCGCCGGTAGCACCGTATTTTCGAATAATTTCGGGACTGAGTGGCGCAATCCCCTCCAGCCGCTTCTTGAATATGATGTTGCCGGTGACCAACTTGTGGTATTTCTTCATCGAGGTGCGCATCCGGGGGATGAAGCGCCGGGCGGCGGCGATGAAGTCGTCGTCCACGTCATTGTAGAGACCGCCGAAGCGATAGTAGCTGTAGGTGAGACGGGAGCCGGTCACGGCCTCCAGCATGTCGAGGATGTACTCCCGGTCCTGGAGGGCGTACATCAGCGGGCTGAATCCGCCCAGATCCATGACGAAGGCCCCGAACCAGAAGAGATGCGAGGCGATCCGGTTCAGCTCGACCGTTATGGCCCGGATGTATTCCGCCCTTTCCGGGACCTCGATGCCTGCCGCCTTTTCAATGAGCAGCACATGTCCGTGCGAGTATCCCAGCGCCCCCAGATAATCCATCCGGCTCAGGTTCATCAGAAACTGGGGGTAGGTCTTGAGTTCCCCCATCTTCTCGTGCATGCGATGGATGTAGCCGATCACCGTCTCGGCATTGACGATATATTCGCCATCCATCTCCATCTTTACCCTGAGGACGCCGTGGGTGGCCGGATGCTGCGGCCCGACGTTTAACGTGAACGTCTCGTCTGGTCTGATTCTAATCGGGGCACTCATGCTTTGAAATCCTTGAGAAGTGGATGAAAATCAGCATCCTCCGGCAAGAGCAGCGGGATGAGATGGGGATGGCCCTCAAATGTGATGCCGAAGAAATCGTGGGTCTCGCGTTCGTGCCAGTTGGCCCCGGCGTAAATGCCGGTGATGGTGGGAACGGCAGCTTTGTCACGGGGGACCCGGGTCCGGATGACCACCCGGCAGAGGTCGAAGTCATAGCGGCTGAAGTCGTAGATGACCTCTATCTGGCCCTCCTTGATCCAGTCCACCCCGGTGATGCTCTCGACAAAAAATCCGGCTTCATCCAGAATGGTGACTGCGTCTGTGAGCTGTGCCGGGGCAACCTGGGCGTCAAGATGATAGCCGTGTACGCTGTAATCGCGTATAATGAGCCCATTGGGGCGCGGCGGTTCTTTTTTCGGGGTCTTGGCCGTGCCTTCCTCCTCGGGTGGAGCAGATGGAAGGCTTGAATCTGATTGAGGAAAGAGGTTGAGGAGTGCCCGTTTCGTTTTTTCTACTATCATATCATGATGCTCCAAAAAAACTTAGAACGAGACGGCCCAAGAGGCCGGTTATGTCAAGAGATCAACAGAATCGCAAATATTACGCCGCTTCAGGATTTTTCCACCGTTTCCAGCCCGAGACCTTGTGCTCCAGCTCGATGATGCCCTGCAGGAGGGCCTCGGGGCGGGGCGGGCAGCCGGGGATGTAGACATCCACCGGGAGAAATTGGTCGGCACCGAGAATGATGCTGTACTGTCCTTCAAAGGCGAATGGGCCGCCGGAGATGGCGCAGTTTCCCAGAGCCATGACCCATTTCGGTTCGGGCATCTGGTCGTAGAGGGTCTTGATGCCGGGCATCATCTTTTTTGTGATGGTGCCCGCCACGATCATCACATCGCTCTGCCGGGGAGAGGGACGGAAGACCTCGGCGCCGAAGCGGGACATGTCAAACCGGGCGCAGCCGGTGGCCATCATCTCAATGGCGCAGCAGGCGATGCCGAAGGTAAGAGGCCAGAAGGAGTTGACCCTGCAGATATTGATCAGCTGGTTGGCCAGCGCAAATTGAATGACCGAGGACGGTATTCCCTCGTTTATCGTTGGTATGTTTTTCGTTCCCACTTAAAGACTCCCTTGATCCATGCATAGACGATAGCAAGCGACAGAATGCCGACAAACATGACAATTTCAACGAAATCACGGTATGACGAGAGAAAAATCCCCTTGTTGTAGGTCAGGGCTACAGGAAAGAGGAAGAGCACATCCACATCAAAGGCGAGGAAGATCAGGGCGTAGAGATAGAAGACCACTCCGTATCTGATCCAGCTGTCGCCGATGGGATCCATGCCGCATTCAATGTATTGTCTGGTTTTGTTGTTGATCTGTCGGGTCTGGCGGGGCATCAAGAGATAGACAATGAGGATTGGACCGAGGGCGAAGGTAAGCCCTCCCAGCGCGAAGGCTGTGATCCAGATGATATTGTCGCGATAAAGGAATTCCGAAAACTGCAGTTCCATGTCGACGCTCCATCTTGAGTTGAAGAACAACTGAAAGTGCGGTCAAACGTGAGCCAGAGTAGTGAATCGGGAGTTCTGTGTCAACAGGAAACTGAATTGAGCTTCAGTCTTCTGTCTGGGCGTAAAAAATAAGTGTTAATTATAATAAGAATAAATTATAGAAAGACCTTGAAGGTGCTTTTATAAATGATAAGATGAGGCAGCACTAGTAAAAAAATATGATTAACTTCATTAAAATAATTGAATTATGGTGTAAATGATGTCTATTACATTGAGACAATTGGAGATTTTTATTGCGGTTGCAGAGACGGCTCAGGTTACAAAGGCCAGTAAAAAATTATTTGTCACCCAATCAGCCGTGAGTATGGCGCTGGCCGAACTGGAAAATCAACTCGGAGGATCCCTCTTTGACCGGCATGGCCGGAGTCTTTTGCTCAATGCTCGCGGTCGTTATCTTTTGCCCTTGGCGAAGGACATTACAACCCAGGTGAGCAACGTTGAGACGATCATGTCGGAGAGAAATGACAAGCTTGCCGGGCATATCGAGGTGATCGCCAGCTTATCCCTTGGAAATTATATACTTCCTTATCTGATAGGGGCCTTTAAGCGCATCCATCCCCGGGTCCACATCAACATGCTTGTCTATAACACCCAGTACGCTGAGCGAATGGTGGTGGACGGGGCCATGGATATCGGCTTTGTCGAGGGTAAGGTAACCCATGAGGATATCGTTACGCGTCCCTGGTTCAAGGATGAACTTGTGGTCTTGGCCGGGCCATCGGATCCTCTGGCCCATAATAAATTTTTCGATGTAAAAACGGACCTTAAGAATTGTAAATGGATCATGCGGGAGCAGGGATCGGGTACGGCCGCCATCTTTCTTGAGAGGATGAAGGACTATATCGACGACATCCATATCGTCATGGAAATGGGGCATCCGGAGGCAGTCAAGAGGGCGGTTGAGTCCGGAGTGGGCGTCGCATGCCTCTCCTCTCTGACCATCTGCCGCGAGGTAGAGAACGGCTGGTTGAAGAGTCTGAATGTCGACGGGGTGGATATGACCCGTCAACTCCAGATAATATCAAGGAAAGACAAGGTGATGACTGATGCCATGCATGAGTTTCTCGACTTCTGCGATGTCATGTCCACCTGTGATGATGAACGAATCTGCCTTTCCTCTCCCTGGAAATTGCAGTCCCTCCTGGCACGGCAGTCCATCCGCAAAAAATCCTAAAAATCAGATGCATTCTTGCCTGATGTGCGATTTGTGCGCAATGTTTTTGCAGCGCAAAGTCTGTTTTGCTGAAACGGTCATCCTAGGGGTGGCCGTTTTTTTTCTTTGCCCGTTGTCCTGCCGGCTTTTTCGGCCTTGAGCAGCATCTTTGAAAAAATAATATAATAATTTGCGGTTCGGCGGATTTCAGGTGCCCAGATTGGAAAAATACTGCTTTTTAACGTTAGGCAGTGTGGCTCTTCCTTTGGCTTGGCGGTGGTTGGCAAAGGTGACCAGCCTGCCTGGGTAAAAGGGAGGACTCAATCTCAGGAGAGAAGATATAATTCTCCTTGTGCCGGGGAGAGACTGCCTAATGGAATATGCGATTTGTGCAGGTTCCCGGATTGCATGCAGGACTAATAATAAATTTCCTGCAGGCTCAGGCCGTGGGCCGGGGCGGGTGGACCTGCCTGGCTTCGGTCTCTTGCCCGCAGGATCTGCTGGAAGTCATCGACAGCCAGCCTGCCTTTGCCGACCTCCAGAATCGTGCCGACCAGGATCCGGACCATCTGTCGCAGGAAGCCGTCTCCGGTAATCGAAAAGCGGTAATGACCGTCGCCTGCAACATGCAGATCGGCGGCAAGGATAGTCCGGATCGCGCCACGACCGCCAACACGTGCTGTGTCCCGTGATCCCGATAATTCGAAGCTTGCGAAATCATGGGTCCCGGTAATGATTGACAGACAGTCCTTGACCAGATCAGCACGAAGCGCATAGGGGACATGGCAGACATAGAGTCGTTCTGCGGGGAGGAGGACCGGACCGGTGAAGAGCGAATAGACGTAGGTCTTGGCCCTGGCGGAAAAACGGGCGTGAAAACCGTCGGGGGCATCTTCGGCCGAGAGGATCCTGATGCTCCGCGGAAGCATTGCATTGAGCCCCTTACGAAGCCCCTCGCAGCTTATGGTCTTCACCGTATGGAAGTTGGCGACCATGCCCCGGGCGTGGACGCCTGCATCCGTCCTGCCGGCTCCCAGCAAGTGCACAGGGGCTGCCATCATTATCGCAAGTCTTCTCTCAATTTCCCCTTGAATGGTCGGGGCGTTATTCTGCCGCTGCCATCCACCGAAATCCGTTCCGTCGTAGGCTATGACCAGTTTGATGTTGCGCATTGCTCCCGGTCTGCGGTTCAGGGGAAGAACGGGGCTCCTTCCAGACCCGCCGTCTCAGGGAAACCGCACAGCAGATTCATATTTTGAACGGCCTGCCCTGCTGCACCCTTGACGATATTGTCAAGGGCCGACATGACAATGATCCGTCCGGTCCGGGGGTCGATTTTGAAGCCGATGTCGCAGAAGTTCGATCCCCGCACGAACTGGGTGGCCGGGAAGGCATCTGTCGGCATGATCCGGACAAAATACTCGTTGTCGTACATTTCCCTGTAAAGATCCCGGACCTGGTCCTGGCCGACGCCGTCGTCGAGGCGGGCATAAATGGTACTGAGAATGCCCCGGGATATGGGCAGCAGATGGGGTGTGAAGGAAATGTTAACATTACAGCCGCCCAGCAGATTGATCTCCTGCTCAATTTCCGGGGTATGTCTGTGATCGGCCACCTTGTAGGCCCGGAATCCGTCGGCTACCTCGCAATAGAGGGAACCGACCAGCGCTGAACGCCCGGCTCCCGATGTCCCCGATTTGGAGTCGGCGATAATCGACTGCGGGTCAATGACGCCTGCTTTGAGCAGGGGCGCCAGGCCCAAGATGATCGATGTAGGGTAGCAGCCGGGATTGGCGATCAGCCGGGCTGATCTGATCTGGTCCCTGTAGAGTTCGGGGAGGCCGTAGACGGCCTCCTGAAGAAACTGGGGAGAGGTGTGCTTCTGGTACCATTGCTCGTAGACCGTTACATCCCGGATTCGGAAGTCAGCGGAGAGATCGACAACCTTTTTCTTCTCTGCCAGCAGTTGAGGGACGATGTCCATTGCCGTCTTATGGGGTACCGCAGTGAAAAAGACATCGGCCCGGGAGCAGAGTTCCGCAGCGGAGAGATTCTCGCAGATGAGATCGACCTTTTTATGCAGGTTGGGGAAGACCCGGCTCAAGGGGCTGCCCTCATGCTGTCTCGAGGTGACGGTCGTCAGGGTAATGTGCGGATGGTTGCAGAGGATGCGGGCCAGCTCTACGCCGGTGTAACCGGAAGCGCCGATAATTGCGACTTTTGTCATAAGGGGTACCTGTCGGAGAAATTCACGTTAAGGGGACCTGGAGCGGACCGTCTTCCTCAAATGAGGGCCAAATAGAAAAAGGGAATAACAGAAGATCTGTTATTCCCTTGAACCTTGATCCGCAAATCCGCCAAACTGCGGAATCGCACAGCCGGCGAAAACTCGGGGCGGACTTACCGTTTGGAGAACTGGAACTTGGCCCGGGCAGCCTTCTGACCATACTTCTTCCGTTCCTTGATACGCGGGTCACGGGTGAGAAAGCCTGATCGTTTCAGAGGAATCCTGTTCTCAAGACTCACACTGAGAAGGGCCTTGGAGATGCCGTGGCACAAGGCATCGGCTTGCGCTGATTTACCGCCGCCCCGGAGGGTCGCCATGACATCATACTGTTCAGCGGTCTCTGTTACCTGAAACGGTCTGACGATCTTGTGTCCTTTGAACATGCCGGCAAAATAGACATCCGCATCCAATTCGTTGACAATCATCTTGCCGCTGCCTGGTGTGATCCAGACTCTGGCGACGGCATTTTTTCTCTTGCCGGTGGCGTAGAAACGATCTTGAGCCATGGTCATTTTCTCCATGTGGGTTAAATATCTAATACAACAGGTTGCTGCGCTTCGTGCGGATGCGCAGTACCGGCGTAGACTTTCAGTTTTTTCAGTTGCGCACGCCCAAGCCGGTTTTTGGGAAGCATCCCCTTGACGGCGGTGATGACCAGTTCTGTCGGGTGAACTTCCATGAGTTTCTTTGCGTTTGCTTCTTTGATTCCGCCCATATACCCGGTATGGTGATAGTACTTCTTATCCTCCCATTTATTTCCGGTCAGACGGATCTTGTCAGCATTGGTTACAATGATAAAATCGCCATTGTCAATGAAGGTCGAAAAAGTCGGCTTGTGTTTGCCGCGGAGACGGGAGGCGATTTCGGCAGCAAGGCGACCGAGTATCTTGTCCTCTGCATCAACAACATACCACTTTTTTTCAATATCATTAACAGGAGCAAGATAGGTTTTCATTGTGTGCCTCAAATGGTCCTCTAATTAATAAAAAAAGGTTCGATCAATATCGAACCTTTTAAAGTCTATCTGGAGCGGGAAACGAGATTCGAACTCGCGACTTCAACCTTGGCAAGGTTGCACTCTACCACTGAGTTATTCCCGCTCTTTGCTTGTGTCAAAACAGGGCCAAGATACAGATTTTTGAAATTACTGTCAATGAAAATTCCGTTTTATTTTTCAATTTCTTCCTTTTTTGCCCATGGTCGGCGAAAAAAATAGAGATGGTTTTTTGGGGATGAGGTAGAATAGAGTGTTTTTAGCGGTAGAATCAGAAGGCGGCCCTTGAGAGAGAAAATAACGAAGGAAAGGCTATGAGTGAACAGCAAACAAGAATTGGCAGCGTCCAGCGCACGACACTGGAAACGGATATCAGCGTGGCGCTCACTCTGGATGGAACCGGACAGACGATGATCGACTCGGATGTCCCGTTTCTTGACCATATGCTGACCCTTTTCGGCGTCCATGGTTTTTTTGATCTGATCGTGAACGGCAAGGGCGATGTCCAGGTCGATGACCACCACACGGTCGAGGATGTCGGCATCTGTCTGGGGAAGGCCTTCAGAGAGGCATTGGGGGATTTTACCGGGATAGCCCGTTACGGTGAATGCTGCCTTCCCATGGATGAGACGCTGGTCCGAGTCGTTGTCGATATATCGAACCGGCCGTTCCTGCATTATAATGTAGCTGTCTCCGACAGCAGAATCGGGAGCTTTGACACGGCCCTGGCCAAAGAGTTTCTCAGGGCTTTCGCCCAACATGCCGGTGTCACGCTGCATGTGGACCTCCTGCACGGCGAAAACAGCCATCATATCATTGAGGCAGTCTTCAAGGGCCTGGGCAGGGCAATGCGGCAGGCGGTCGGAGAGATGCACGGCATTCGTGGTGCGCTGTCTTCCAAAGGCTGTCTGTGATTTCCCGGCATGCCGGCTTAGAGCTGAAACGTAACGGTTCATGGCAGCGACCCTGGCATGATCTTTTCTTAATTTAAGGCAATACGAAATGAGGTCTTCCGTGAAAATCCCCCCTGTTCTCATGTCTAAGGTGTGCGTGATCTGTTGTGCGGTTGTCTTGCTCTGTTCCTGTGCCGCCCAGCAGGAAATGTCAGAGAAAAATACTGACAAAGCAGTCAGGAAAATCTCCAGGTTCGTCGTCCTGCCGACAGAGATCCCCGTGGATGCAGATCGGAAATTCAGCTCTTCGGAGGCAGGAAATCTGCGAAAAGGCGCACTTTATATCGACAGCGTCCTGGCTGACGAGCTGAAAACCGTTCAGGGGGCTCAAATCCTGAATGCCGTTCAGATGGACGGTTTTTCGACGAAGGTGACAGGAAACAGGCTGGATATGATCAGGGATATCGGGCAGAAGCTGCATTGTGAAGCAGTCTTGATGACGGTTCTGAACCGTTACCATCAACGTGAGGGTGGGGACTATGCCGCTGACAATCCCGCCTCGGCGTCCTTTCTTTTGCAATTGGTTCGCGTAGAGGACGGGCAGGTGATCTGGCAGGGGAATTTCGACGAGACCCAGGAGACCCTTCTCAGCAACCTCTTTTCCTTCGGCAAGGCCAGAGATCGCGGGTTCAAATGGGTGAGCGTCGAAGAACTGGTCCGTCAGGGCGTCCACGAACGGCTTGCCTCCTGTCCCTATATCAATTAGTCAATGAGCAGAGGGTTCTGCTTCTCAGGTGAAAAAAGACGCCCGCCGTCGAAAACTGCAGGCGTCTTTTTTTTTCATTTCCCCATGGCATCATGAAACCAGATATCCTTTCCCGGCAGGTCAATCGGCGCATCGGCAGGGTTATGCACGATTACGGTATGCTGAGCGACGGTGACAGGGTCTTGGTTGCCGTCTCGGGAGGGGTCGACAGTATGGTCCTGGCCTGGTTGCTGTCCTTCTGGCAGGTCAAAGCCCCGATCAGTTATTCTGTGCATGCAGTTACTATCGATGCCGGATTCTGGCGTCCGGAGCTGGGCACAGCCCGGCCCGTCGATGTCATCGCCGCACAGATGGCGGGATTGAATATCGAATTTTCCATTGAAAAGGGGCAGGCCTGGGAGGAGGGGCGGACCTGTTTTGCCTGTGCCCGGCAGCGGCGCCGACAGCTCTTTGAACTGGCGAGGGAAGGGGGGTACACCAAGGTTGCGCTGGGGCATCATAAGGATGATCTGGTGGAGACTCTTTTTCTCAATATGCTCTACAGCGGCAATATCTCGACCATGGTGCCGCGTCAGGACCTCTTCGACGGCAGGCTGGCCCTGATCCGTCCGCTGGCCTATCTGGAAAAGAGCGAGGTCCGGCTGATTGCCCGCCGGCTAGGGATCAGGCCGGTTGCGAACCTCTGCCCTCTGGCAGGGGATACCCGGCGTGAGACTGTACGAAAGGTTCTGGATGACGTCTACAGGGAGGTGCCGGGGGCCAAGGGCTCGATTTTTGCCTCCATGGCCAATATCCGTCATGACTATATATTAAAGAGAGATTCCTAGGGATGCCTTGGGAGCGGCCGCATTCTGCTCTCTTTTTCGAGAGGTGAACGTATGCAAATTCGGATAAAAAATCTTTTGAAACAATCGCCTGTCGGGAGTTGCGTGCAGGTGGCGGGATGGATACGGACCCGCAGGGACACCGGCGGTTTCTCCTTTCTCGAGGTCAACGACGGCTCCTGTCTCGCCAATATCCAGGTCATCGCCCAGGGCAGCCTTGCCAACTATGAGACGGAGATTAAAAGGCTTTCAGCCGGCTGTTCCGTCCGGGTGGAAGGAATGCTGCAGACCTCGCCGGCCAAGGGGCAGGATGTTGAAATCCTAGCCTCCGGGCTGACGGTGGTGGGCTGGGCCGATCCGGAACATTATCCGCTGCAGAAAAAGCGACACTCCTTCGAATTCTTGCGTGAAATAAGCCATCTCCGGCCGCGTACCAATGCCCTCGGGGCCGTGGCCCGCGTCCGCTCCCGCCTGTCCTATGCCATCCATACCTTCTTTCAGGAGCGGGGCTTTTCTCAGGTCCATACCCCGATTATCACCACCAGCGACTGCGAGGGGGCAGGCGAGATGTTCCAGCTTACCGCGATGGCTGCAGGAGATGGCCCCCGCGGGGCAGAGGCCCGGGAGTTTTTCGGCCGCAGGGCGGGGCTGACAGTGAGCGGCCAGCTGCAGGCCGAAGTCTACGCCATGGCCCTGGGCGATGTCTACACCTTCGGTCCCACCTTCCGGGCCGAAAACTCTAACACCAGCCGCCATCTGGCCGAGTTCTGGATGATCGAGCCGGAGATGGCCTTCTGTGATCTGGCCCGCAATATGCGGGTGGCCGAGGAACTGCTTACCTATCTGCTGGACGACGTCATGACCCATTGCGCTGAGGACATGGATCTCTTCGATCGCTTTATCGAGAAGGGACTGCTGACCCGGTTGCGGGGGGTGATGGAAAATGAATTCGCCCGCATCACCTACACGGAGGCTGTCGATCGCCTGCTGCAGGCGAAAAAGACCTTTCAATACCCGGTGCAGTGGGGGATCGATCTGCAATCGGAGCATGAGCGTTACCTGACAGAGGAGGTCTTCGGGCGGCCGTTGATCGTGACCGATTATCCTGCTGCCATAAAACCCTTTTATATGCGCGTCAACGACGATGTCAGGACCGTGGCGGCCATGGATATCCTGGTCCCCGGTATCGGCGAGATCATCGGCGGCAGCCAGCGAGAGGAGCGGCTTGAGGTGTTGACGGCCCGAATGGAGGCCGCGGGCATAAACTGTGAGGACTATGGCTGGTATCTGGATCTCCGCCGTTACGGCACGGTGCCGCATGCGGGCTTTGGCCTGGGTTTTGAGCGACTGATTCAGTTCGTCAGCGGCATGGCCAATATCCGGGAGGTGATCCCTTTCCCGCGGACTCCGGGGTTTGCCCCATGCTGATGCGGTCCGGGAATTGTGCCGCGGAGGTGCTGCGATGAGCAAAGGGCAGCAGGTGCAGCGGATGTTCGATGCCATTGCCGGCAGGTACGATCTGATGAACCGGGTCATGACCCTGGGGCAGGATCAGAAATGGCGCCGTTTCGTCGTACAGAGAGCAGGAGATCCGGGGGGCGGCAGGGTCCTTGATCTGGCCACCGGGACCGGCGATATTGCCGCCCTGATCAAACAATCCCATCCGGATGCCCTGGTGATCGGCTCGGATTTTTCGAGGAATATGCTCAAGGAGGCCAGGCGGCGTTTTCCCGGGGCCGCCATCAGCTGGCAGGCCTGCGATGCCAACCACCTGCCCTTTGCCGACAATGTCTTTGAGGCCGTGACCTTCGGTTATCTGCTGCGCAATGTCGAGGATTCCCTTGCCGTCCTGCGGGAGGTGCACAGGGTCCTGCGACCCGGAGGGCGGGCGGTCTGTCTGGATACAACGCCTCCTGCAAAAAACCTCCTCTATCCCCTGGTCCGGTGCTACTTCCGCTTCGGTATTCCCCTGCTGGGCCGCTGCATTGCCAGCGACGAGGCGGCCTATTCATACCTTACCGGATCGACTATGGATTTCTTTACGGCCCAGGCCCTCGCCGGGCTTTTTCGCCAGGCAGGCTTTGTGGACGTCGGCTTCAGGAAGTTCATGCTGGGAACTATAGGCATCCACTGGGGCTGTAAGGCCGTGACTCAGGCCTGTCCATGAGTGAGACCTACCGGTGCAGGGATATTGCCTTCAGCCTTGAAAAACGAGGCGCAGACCAGTACACCAAGACCAGTTATCCCCTGCGGTACGGCGTTTTTTCGGAGATTGAGACCCCGGATGCGATCCTGCAGTTCAATTTGAATGATGAGATCATCCAGGCCAGGGGCAAAGGGCGGGACTGGCCTGATCCGCAGGAATGGCTGAAAAGAACAGTCGGAAATGACTGGATATACTACTCAACCGGCGGTTATGCGGGAGTCTTTGAGGCCATTGGAGAGTATTATCTGCCCAATACTCCGTACCCCACCAACTCGCTTATTGGCGGGAAATTCCTTTCTCTGCCGTCTGTGGCCAGGCTCGCCGGCTCCTGGCATGATCTGCTCCGGGATACAGCCGTCGGCCATGATGCGCCTGGGGCGATTCTGGATTTTCTCAGCCGGGTCCTGGCGAACAGTCCCGCGGTCCTGCAGAAAAGGGCCGAGGCCCTCTTCGCCATCTCCGGAGGCAGGGTGACGGTCCTGCCTCCGGATGCCAGACATGTGGACTACAATGTTATCCCGCTGACCGTGGCTGAGGGCTGTCTGTATAAATGCAGGTTCTGCAGGGTGAAGACCGACAGTCCGTTCCGGGAGATGGAGCCTGGGGAAGTCGACAGGCAGATCCGGGGGTTGAAGTCCTGGTATGGCCCGAATCTTGTCAATTACAACGCCCTCTTTGTAGGCGAGCATGATGCGCTCTGCGCCGATGCGGGCCTGCTGACCGCCTCTATCCATAAGGCCTGTACCGCCCTGGGACTTTTTTCCTCGGTGATGCGGGGAGCCAGCGTCTTTCTCTTCGCCAGCGTCGACTCCCTGCTCAATGCCCCCGAATGGCTGTTCGAGGATCTGGAGAGGTTCCCCGCTGCGATATACATCAATGTCGGCCTGGAATCGGCGGATCAGGAGACCCTGGACAGGCTGGGAAAGCCCGTCACGGCGGCGATGATCACCCAGGCCTTTGCCAGGATGCAGGCAATAAACGACCGTTTTGCCAATATCGAGGTAACGGCAAACTTCATCATCGATGAGGAACTGCCGGAGAACCACATCCCGGCCTTCCTGAGGCTGGTCCGCGACGGGCTGAACAGGAAGAAACCCAAGGGCTGCATCTACCTCTCCCCGCGGCGGATCGGTCGGCCCTCGCGTTCAATCCTCTTTGACTTCCATCGTCTGAAGCTGGAGAGCCGGCTTCCCACCTTCCTCTATATCATCCAGCGGTTGTAGGCTTCCGGCCAGGGCCGGGCTCTCTCACCACCTCTTCCAGGCTTCGGCAGTAGAGAATCTCAGTCCTGCCCTTCCGATAACGGTTGGCTCCCCTGACTTCAGCTTCTATCCCCAGCATGGCCAGCTGGTGTTTTCCCGGCGGATCAAAAATGATAAGAGATTCAATTTGCTGCAGATCTGTAACATCGTTGATGATTTCTTGAAGATTGTCTTCTTTGTCGTTGAGACGGTCAAAACGGATGAAGGCGGGGTGCCAGAGGCTCATGATTTGCTGTTGCAGGCGGTCTCCCGATGCCGCCTCCACTGCCGCAGTACCGATAATCCCCGCTGACGGCGAACGGCTGCCGGTAATCCGGAGAGGGTCTCCTACCCGGATCCTGCCGCCCCGGAGCACGACGCCGAAGATGCCCTCGCGCGGCATTACACAATCTCCGGCCTGGTGAAAGATCGCACATTTATGGTGGCACACCTTGCCGATCTGTGAGATCACGAGCTCGGCCGGACCTATCTCCAGATGGGTTCCCACCGGCAGGGTGAGCAGATCTATGCCCGTCGTGGTGATGTTCTCGGCAAAATTGCCGGCCACCACATCGAGGCCCTTGTCCCGCATGGTATCGATACTCTCCTGGGCGAGCAGGCTGACCTGACGGTGCCATTTGCCGCCATGGGCATCTGTCTTTAGGCCGAAGTTTTCAAGGAGGTAGGCGGAATCCACATTGGTCTTGCGCATGCCCTTGTGCGGGCTTATGGAAATTGCATGTATCTTCATCGTGAAGGCCTCTCATTGAATTTTGGCAGGAATGGACAGAGCCGCTTCACACTATAAAACATAAGAGGGTCTGCAAGCCAAGAGGAAAAACAGAAAACGGATTAAGCGTGATTTTTGTGTCGCAGGGGTCGCCGTCTCGCCCGGAGATGCCCTCAAAATAGATGATCACAAACCTTGCGTTCGGTTCGAGGAATGAACATTCCTGGAAAAAACCTACGTCTGAGTTACAGATGGATCCTCTTACAATTGCAAATTGCTGCAGCTGTCCGATATCGCATACAGCTTGATTTTTACTTTCGACAGCGTGAGCTGCGGTTTCAGGACAAGGGAAAGCAACACCTTGCTATCCGCCTTCCCCATAAACTGGCAGCACACCGATTTGTTTTGTCCGTAGATTGTAATATTATCGATTTTTTTGAGGATGTCGTTTTCTGATACCTCCTGCTTAAGGTCAAACATCTGGCGTAAGGCATTATCTATCCACTTCGTTTGGGGATAGCCGTTCGGACCTGATGAAAAACGGCCGTCACTATCCAGCCAATAGCTTTCCAGGTATCCTTCAAGATTCGAGAGGTCCTGCATATGTTTTTGACGATTCATACGGTTTTTCCCGGGCGTATTTTTTGCAGCGATCCGACGATATCCTCGACATTGGCATTTCTCTGAATTTTAATGACCAAAAAGTGATCTGCCGGATAATATTCTCTTAAGAGAAAGTAACCGAATTTCCCGGTGATTTGAAGAACCGCCGGCTGTCGGATTCCGAAAGCGTCAGTGCTGCTTTGATATACGTATAAAAATTTGCTGAAATAAGGACTGAGGGCTGTGAGCTCATCAAGGATCGACGGTGATGAATGAGCGATGACCCTGGCGTTTTCTCTGCAAATGATGCCGCTCCAGACTGCTCCTGAAAAATTTGAGAGCGCAGGCATGGGGATCGCTGAGAGCTTCGTTGCGGGCGGTCGGCTGTTGTCAATGGCAGTCGGCTGCTGCGGTTGACCGGCAGTTTTATATTTGGCCGCATCCTCTAAGAGATCCCTAAACGGAGCAGTGATGGTGATGGTGTTTCCTGTTGCTTCCCTGCAGAGTCTGACTTGCCCCTCCGGGAGGTTGATTATCGTTATGGCGGCATGGTGGCCTGTGCGGTCAGCAAACTGTGCGTCTACGATTTCGCCGTCTTTAAAGGCGAGGTAACCTGTCTTGTCCAGTGCTGTAACCTGCAACACTGCGGTCTTGCGTTCCGTATGGAGCATTTGCACGATCAAACTCAGGCCAAATGTTTCGAATTTGAGATCAAGCGTTAAGGGTGCCTTGTCGGCGTGGCCTGCGTCCGCCTCTAATTCCCGCTTGCGCCGGTCACTACTCATCTTCAACCCAATGAAACTCGAGACCTGCCTCTTTGATGATATCCAGGAAAATGGATCTGAGATTCGGATAGGGCCGTGCATCCGGGGAGGTGTTGAGGATATGTATGATCTGCTGGAAGGTCACGGTCGGCGATACCTTGAGATCCATTGCCCGGCCATTGATGAGAATAAGGGGGGTGAAAATTTTCTTCCCTTTCCGGAATTCTTCATGGAATATCTTCAATACCTGATCACAATTCTTCTGGAGGTAGGAAAAGAAATTATTTATTGCAAGCAAGGCCTGCTCTTTCTGGAGATCGGCCTGCGAAACAAGCTCTGCGCCGACTGTCAGGCTGGAGAGCCGTCCCAAAAACTTATAGACATTTTCGCCGGCGACGATATCCCCGTGTTGCGGCGCAATAATTTCCGGAAACGGGTTTAATATTGAAATTCTCTCCATGGTGTGTTTCAGGGCGACTGTGGATGGCATATACAATTGATGAAAGAGAGAAATTCCCTCCCAGGAATCCTCGGTAGCGTATATGCCTCCTTCAAGGTTGGTATTGACACCGCCGAAGAGGTCACCTGAAAAGAGTATTCGGCTTTCGTAATCATAGACCATCATCGAGCCTCGGAAATGGCAGTATCGGGCCGGTACAAAACGGAGTCTGTGCTGTGTGTTTTTGACGAGTATTTCATTTGAGTTGAAGCTCTCGATCGTTTTGACCCTTTTTTCCGGCACCCCATACATCTTGACAAGACGCCACGTGTCAATAGATGTTACAAGCTGTGATTGCGGCGCGTTGGACATGAGCAAGGAAAGATTGGCTGTGAGATCCGGATCCTGGTGGCTGAGAAATATGATCTTGAGATTTTCCATGCCTCCTATTTTGTCTTGCAGGAAAGGCAGGAGAAATTTGAGATCAAGTCTTGTCCCGGGATCCATGATCATCGGTACAATTGAGCCGTCTGGACCGATAAATCGTTTGAGATAGATGTTCCTGTGGAAATCTTTTTCCAGACTTCTGATCTGATAAAATTCTTTTCCTATTTCAGTTATACTTGCTCTCTCATCCATAAGCGAATCCTTTGAATTTGGTAATCCTGATTAATCCCGTGCAATAAAATAGGACGAAGCCTGGCATTTGTGAGTGAGGGGGATTTTCTGAGACGCTTGCTCAATATAAATGGACAGGTAATAAGCGGAACCGTGGCCTGAGAACCCTTTTCAGCATTCCGCTCTTTGATTCGGACGTGCGCTCTTGCTGTATCGTTCTCTGGATTTCGGCGCAGGCTTGTCCTTAATATAAATGTTAGGCGTGTACGATAATACTAGACATACCTGGAGCCGTCAAACGAAATTTACAGGGAATTGTGAATAATTCCATATTGGTCCAGAGCCGGAAACCGGCCGTCTTGCCCCGGCGATTCGTTCGGTGAGCCCTGCAAAGGTTTTTTTTACTTTATGCTTGAAGATAACAGTATGTTTTTTGGTGAAGAGTGCTGCATCACGTTCTGATGTCGGGCGGAACTTTTCGACGAATTCCCGGGGCCCGCGAAGACGGAATGGACGGGGCGCCTCTGCCGATCAGGGTGATAATTGCGGTTCAAAACTCCGCTTCCAGGCACCTGCTACACAAAATAGATACTTTTTGGGGAACCTTTTCTCCCCTTTCAACGTATTACTGAGTAAAGTCTACGGTGTGCAGTCAGTAATCCAGAACGCAGGAGGGAATTGACCATGAATACCCAGTATGAGCCGTCGCCGGATTTTGTTTCACGAACCATGAAAAAAATTCATTTATACGAAGTTTCAAAAAAATCCGGCCTGAAACCTTTTAATTTGTACGATCTTCAACGTTACATGCTGGCTTTGGGCTGGGCCGTATTCGGGGTCTTAACCGCGACACGCGCGTTTTGAATTTCATTCAGGGAGGAAACGCACCATGGCAGACAGGGGAGATGCGGCCATTGACAGCCGGCCGAGAGGGGTGTCAAAATCGAAATTCAGGGAATACACAGAGACAATCGTCGGAGCGCTTGCCCTCGCCTTTCTTCTCAGGACATTTATCGTTCAATCATTTGAAATTCCCTCCGGGTCCATGGAAAATACCTTGCTGGTCGGCGATTATCTGCTGGCGAATAAGGTCATCTATGGCATGAAGATGCCTTGGTCCGCGACGAGAATTTTAAAGGTCCGTGACCCGCAGCGCGGCGATATCGTCATCTTCAGGTTCCCGCTTGATCGCAGCCAGGATTATATCAAACGTGTTGTCGGTGTCCCCGGTGATGAAATTCAGATTCGTGATAAGCAGGTCTATGTAAATGGAATTCCTTCCAAGGATGAGCATGAGATCCATAACGATCCTCATGTTGTATCGAGTGGTGCTGGTGTGCGCGATAATTTCGGCCCGGTACGGGTGCCGGAGCATTCCTTTTTTATGATGGGGGACAACCGGGACAATTCGTACGATAGCCGTTTTTGGGGGTTTGTTAAGGATTCAGACATAATAGGGAAGGCTGCAGTGAAGTTCTGGTCCTGGGACAGAAAGAGATGGATGCCTCGATTGAACAGGATTGGCAGGCCTATTGATTGAACGGGACGATTTGTCCATCGCCGTCAGATGAGACCTGAAACCGATTTGCCAGAGAGGGAAAAAAGCCATGGATGAAGCGGAAATCATACGGACAATCAAAGCGGGTGATATACATGCGTATGCCCTCCTGGTTGAAAGATATTACAGGCCATTGCTTGCCTTTATATTCAAGATTGTCAGGGATAAGGATGTGGTTGAGGATATAGGCCAGGAAGTTTTTTTTTCGGGGTACAGGTCGCTGAATATTTTCGACGAAAAAAAGGGTGTTCCCTTTTCAGCATGGATCTTCACCGTGGCCAGAAATCATTGTATTTCGTATTTGCGACAGAGACGGATTCGAGAGCAGAGATATGTTGATGTGGATACATCTCTTGAGGATCATAAGAAAAATCCCGAAGAAGAGTTCTTTGTCCGGGAGCAGAAGCTCGCGATTGCCGCTTCGCTGCAACAGATTCCAGAGCCGTTTAGAAAGACAATTATGATGAGTCTAGAGGGCTGCACTTTAGATGATATTGCTGAGTCTCAGATGGTTACCCTTGGAACTGTGAAATCGCGATTGTTTCGGGCCAGAGAGCGAATGAAGATTCTGGTCGGGGAGCATATATAGAGAGAAGTCCTCTGAAAGACTGTTGGAGACGAAGAAAATGGCAAAACCTCACTGCGCTGATTGCCGGTTCAGAGCAAAGTATGATGCGGACTCGCAGTCCCTTTTGGGACGTATCTGGCGTTGGCATGCCTCCTGGTGTCCGGGGTGGAAGGCCTATCTCCTGTCTCTCCCCGAAGAGGAGCGGGCGGCATTGACCGACCGGTATGCCCCGGGCCGGAAATCCTCGGTCTGATGGCGGTCCGGTACCTCCTGCTGGGATGTGGCTGGATGTCGTGGTGCGTCCTGCACAGCCTGCTGGTCAGTCCGGTGGTGACGGGTTTTATCCAGCGCCTTCCGGAGCCGGTAAAACCGTATTTGCGGCTGGTGTATAATATCATAGCCCTTGCGACCCTGGTGCCGCTGGCCGGGTATACGCGGCATCTGGCCGGAGGGTGTGTCTTCGCCTGGCAGGGAGGCTGGCTGATGGTACGGTTCCTGATGCTGGGCCTCGCCTTTCTCCTGTTCTACGGTGGTGCCCGCCATTACGATATGGGATACTTTCTCGGACTGCGGCAGATTGCCACCGGCCGCTCTCCGGTGCAGCTCACAGAGGATGCTCCCTTTGCCCGTGACGGGATCTTCGCTGTCGTCCGCCATCCCTGGTATCTGGCCTCTCTCCTCCTCCTCTGGTCCATCCTGCCGGTTTATACCCGCCCCGCCGCCCTGGCCGCGGTCATCCTGTCTGTCTATCTTCCCATCGGAGCTACGCTCGAAGAGCGGAAACTCGCGGCAGAGTTTGGTGTGGCCTACCGGACCTATCAGCGTCAGGTCTCGATGTTTCTTCCCTGGAAATGGCTCCGGGCTGCATGGAAGAGCGGAGACTGAGGCCCCGACTCTCGGCCAAAGGTCCTATCTGTTCTGAAAAAATGTGTAATTTTGAGAGGATCCGTCCCTGATTGTTGACTTTTTTTCGTATTGAGGGATAATACAGGGAGGAGAGAACCTTGATCTTCAGTACAGGAAACTCGGGTATACCCCTTTTCCTCCAGGCTGCGGGGCCTGTCGATGGACGAGATTGAAAAAAACAATCAAGATTGAGAGCTTATTTGAGTTGCGGCCTTGCCATACTGAAGTAACGAGCTTTGATAATAAGAGATCCGGGAGGAGAACGATGAAAAAAGTTATGAACGTAAAAAAAGTGGTCTGTCCAATTGATTTTTCAGACAATTCAAAGCTTATCGCCGAATCGGCAGCCTATATTGCAGGGACCTTCAAGGCGGAGATCCATTTTCTGTATATCGTACAGAATTTCGAGGATTATTCAGGATTTTTCGTCCCGCAGATGGCCATGCCCAATCTGGAAAATGAGCTTTTTGCCGGCGCCGAGGAGCATATGGTGCACTTTTGTGAAGAATATGAAGAGTCCTTTAAACAGGCTGGCGTCTCCATGGTCACGCACAGTGTCTTCGTTGGGGATGTGGCGGAAAAAATTGTTGATTACGCCGATGAAATCGTTGCCGACCTCATTGTCATGGGGACCCATGGCTATAAGGGGATCGAAAAGATCATGTTCGGCAGCATCGCCGACAAGGTGGTCCGGTCGGCCTATTGTCCGGTTATGACCATTAATCCTTATACTTGCTGTGACACACCGCGGAAGTAGGAGTCCGTCATCGCTGGCCGATGATGGCCAGGATCCCATTTTCATTCACTGAACCGGCCTGCTGCGCCTCGGCCGGTTCAGCGAGACTGAGGCCCGGCAGGAGATGAAACTGCAGGGGGATCCGGCCGTAGAGTTCTGTCGGAAAGTGGATCTCCAGCAGGCCTGCCCATTCTTTTTCCCAGACGCTTCCCTCCGGGAGGAGGCTTTCGGCATTCTGATCCAGGGTCGGTCGCTGCCGGACAAGTGCCTCGAATTTCCCGGCAATCCTGGCGGCCAGCGGGCCGGCTGCCTTCCTGAATGTCCGTATCCGGTCCAGCTTGTCCTGCAACTTCGTGCCGGTTGTGGCTGGCAGTTCCATCTGCCAGAGTGAGATGGCTGCTGTCCCCGTCCTCTCCTGCTGCATCTCAAGCAGGAGCTCCCCTGCCTCCGGCCGGGTGGTGGTCCAGAGCCGGCAGGCCAGAGGGCTGGACCTGTACAGGCTGAGCCAGGCCTTGAGCCGGTTTTTTATCATCCCCGGACGGGGGAGGTTGATTCTTTCCTGCAGCTGTGCCAGGTCGGTAAAGGGACTGTCGTCCTCGAAGTCCTCATCCCTGCCCAGCAGACGGTCGAAAAGTTCCATCTTGTTTTTATCCAGGCGGTTTAGAGCGCGCGTGATTTCCGCCTCTTCACGGTCAAGGATCTCAGCCATGGCCAAAACCAGCCGTGCCTGCCAGAGTTCGGCCTGCCGTGCGGCCTTCTCCTTCGACCCCTGATCCGGCACGCCGCCCATCAGCGACGACAGGATTGCCGATTTGGATTTCTCGTCGTCACGCCTGGGGGCGGACAGGGAGGCGACGGCCAGGGAGCTGAGCTGGGCCGCGTAATCGTCCTTTCTCTGCCTGATATCGGTGACCAGGCGGAGAAAACGGTTGCGGTCCGCCCCCAGCGGTGCCGGAGTATGTGCTTGACAGAATCCATTATCCATGAAAGTATCTGACTGCCCCGGGGGTTGAGCGGAGTCCGTTTCCACGGGCAACAGGTAATGCACCCGGTCAAAGAGCAGGAAAAGAGGGGACTGGCCGTCCCCTGCAATGATCGTGTCCGGAAAATAGAGAGTCTCGAGTGTGCCCATATGCAAAGTACCAAAGAAAAGATATCGTTTTATCTTAGCGCGTTTGTCTACCTGTTGTTCAATCTGCGACTGGCTCAAGACCTGGGGGGAACCTGCCGGGCGACCTTCATGCAGATTCTTCAGACCGCACCCTATGTTGCCGGAGTCACCTGGGTATTGATCGCCTTCCTCCAGTATATGGCGGAGGGGAGAAAGATGCTCTGGGAACGCAGGTTCCGGTTGTTTTTCATGATCGGCATTATCGCAGGCCTGTTTTTCGCGATTTACGAGTATGCCGGAGTAGGTGTCGGTATGCAACAATAATCGTATTCCTCAAAAGGTCCTGCCGCATCATGTTCTATCTCCACATCTCCAACAGGACTGAGAATCTGCTGAGCCACCTGGCCGAGGTGATCAGGGCGGGCGGGCGGCCGCATCCCTTCGACCGGGAGGTCTTTCTGATTCAGAGCCAGGGGATCGAGCGGATGATCTCCCAGGCCATGGCCGCAGCGTTCAGGAGCTGGTGTAATTTCGAGTACCTCCTGCCGCTGGCCTTTCTGACGGATATCGCAGGCAGGCTGGGCGTGCAGAGTATGCCGGACAGCTTTGACCGAGGCATTCTGGTCTGGCGGATAGAGGCCCTGCTGCACGATCTTCCGGACGAGGTCTACGGACCCCTCAGGGGCTATATGCAGGGACAGGGCCCCGGCCTGAAGCGCTTTCAGCTGGCGTGCAGGCTGGCCGATGTCTTCGACCAGTACCAGATCTGGCGCCCCGACATGCTGGCCGGCTGGGATGCCGGCAGGCCGTCCACCACGCATCCCTCCGAACTCTGGCAGATGGCGCTCTGGCAGCGGCTGGCCCGGGGAGCGGAAGGGACCCCCCATCGCGGCTTCATGCTCCGTCAGGTTATCGCCGGATTAAGCCGGGAGGGTGATTTCGCGGGTCTTCTGCCCGGCAGGATATCCGTCTTCGGCCTGCACATCATGCCGCCGCTCTTTCTCGACTATCTGCGGGCCCTTGCCGGTCACTGCGATGTGCATCTCTACCTCCTTTCTCCCTGCCGCCATTACTGGGGGGATATCGAGAATCGGCGAAAACAGTTGAAGACCCGCCTGAGCCTGCTTGAAAAAGGACTTGCGGCCGAGGCTGCCGCAAGCGTCGAGAACCGGGACCGCCATCCGCTTCTGGCTTCGCTTGGCTGGCAGGGGCGGGATTTTCAGGAGATGCTTCTCAATTCCGTTGACTTCGAGCTTGAGTTTAAAAGCTTCGAAGACCCGGCTGCAGCCGGGTCCGTCCCGACCCTGCTGCACCGGCTGCAGTCGGATCTGTTGCGGGATGTGGTCGACAGGGACTCTCCGCCGGTCGACGACGGCTCCCTTGTCCTGGCCTGCTGCCATTCGAGACTCAGGGAGGTCCAGGTGCTCAAGGACCATATCCTGGAGAAGCTCCATCGGGAACCGTCTCTTGAGCTGCGCCAAATTATCGTCATGGCACCGGACATCCAGGACTATGCGCCGCTGATTCCCGCCGTCTTCGACGATATCCAGCATTCCATCGCCGACCGTTCCCTGCGCGGACAAAACGGTACGGTGGGGGCCTTCATCAGCTTTCTCTCCCTCTTCGACGGCCGTTTCAGCTGGGTGGAGGTCCTGGACCTGCTGAAAAACGAGGCCGTCTTTCCCCATTTTGATCTGTCCGTAGCCGATCTTGAGACCCTGCAGCACTGGGTGACCGACGCGGGGATCCGGTGGGGGCTGTCGGGCGGGCAGCGCCGGGAGATGGGACTTCCGGATTTCAGCGAAAACAGCTGGTCGGCCGGGCTTGAGCGCTTGCTGATGGGATATGCCATCGACAGCGACGGCTTTGTGGACGGCATCCTGCCCTACACGGCCATCGAGGGCGCCGAGGCCCGGGCCCTGGGCGGTCTGTGCCGGTTTATCGGCATCCTCGATCAGGCCAGGGGGGACTTTCGCCATGGCCGCAGCCTGAGCCAGTGGTCGGCGCTGCTCCTGGACCTTGCCGGACTCCTCTTCGGCACCGGGGAGGACGAGGACCTGCTGGAGCTCCGGCAGATGCTGCTGGCCCTTGACGAGGCCTATGGCCGCTTTCATGGCGATGCCGTGGATATCCAGGTCGTCCGGGCCTGGATTGAGCAGACCGCCCGGGAGAAGAAGGCGAGCTCGGGCTTTCTCCGGGGCAGTTTGACCTTCTGCTCGATGCTGCCCATGCGCTCGATCCCCTTCAGGCTCGTCTGCCTGCTGGGCCTCAATGACGGAGAGTTTCCCCGGAACGATCTGTATGCGACCTTCAACCTGATGGCCCCGCCCCGTTCGCGGCCGGGTGACAGGTCCTTCAGGCTGGATGACCGCTACCAGTTCCTGGAGGCCGTGCTGGCGGCGCGGGATTCGTTCTACGTCAGCTTCGTCGGACGGTCCATCCGGTCCAACGAGGCCATCCCGCCCTCGGTTGTGGTGACCGAACTCCTGGATTTTTTGAAGGATGCCTACGGGATCGAGAATCCTGTGGTGGAGCATCCGCTGCATCCCTTCAGCCGCCGCTATTTTTCAGGCGAGCAGGAGCGGCTCTTCAGCTACAGCCGGCACTACTGCGAGACTGCCGCCCGGTTTCAGCATCCGTCCCCCTCCGCGGGAAGCTGGTGGTCGGGGGAGCTTGCGCCTGTGTCTCAGCAGATTTCCGTTCGCGATCTCTTAGCTTTCTTTGCCCATCCCCAACGCTGGTTTGTCCGCAACTGTCTCGGCATCCGCCTGGAGCATGATCAGGATCTTCCCGAGGACCGCGAGCCCTTTGCGGTCATGGGGCTTACTGCCTATCAGGCGGAGCAGAGGATGGTCGACCATTGCCTGGAGGGGGGCGACCCGCAGGAGCTGCTCAGGCGGCTGGGGGCCGAGGGCAGGTGGACGCAGGCGATGCCCGGACAACTTGCGTTTGCCGAAAAATATCATGAGCTCAAGGGCTTTGCCGGGAAAATCGCAGGGCTTGGGATGGGCTCCAGGATCGCCGACCGCTTGATCGATTGCGAGGCGGGCGGCCATCGCCTGGTCGGCAGCTTGTCGAACATCTATGAAGGAGGCATCCTCCTGGCCCGGTATGCCGACCTGAAGGCTAAAGATCTGCTGGCCGGCTGGCTCCATCATCTGCTGCTGGAGCAGGCCCAGGGGCAGGCCTGCAGCACCAGGGTGCTTGGCCGGGACGGCCTGATCGGCTTTAGCGGCCGCGCCGCCGTCCAGGGGCCTTCCCTGGACAGAATGGTCGAGCTCTTTGTCCAGGGCTCCGGCCGGCCCAGCCCCCTGCTGGTGGAGCCGGGCCTCAGATACGTCCGGCAGGCGCAGGCCGCCCGTGCCACGACGCCGCCGCTTGCGAAGGCCTGTGCCTATCTGCGGGAGCAGCTCGATTCCGGCTATGAACCGGAATGGGCCTTGCTCTACGGCAACATGGAAGCGGAGGATATCCTGGGTGGGGACTTCCGGGAGCTCTGCCTTGAGATCATCAGCCCGCTCTGGAGCAGACCCGATGTCCTCTGAAATGCAGGTCTTCAATGCCGCGGAGCTCAGCCTGAAAAAGGGCGTCAATCTGGTGGAGGCCAGCGCCGGCACCGGCAAGACCTTTGCCATTGCCATGCTGGCCCTGCGCTTTGTGGCCGAGCTCGGCATTCCCGTCGACAGACTCCTCATCGTCACCTTCACCAAGGCCGCCACCGAGGAGCTGAAGATGCGCATCCGTGCCAGACTCTCCCAGGCCCGCGACCTCCTGCTGGGCAGGGGCGGCAGCCCTGACCAGACCCTTGCAGGCTGGGCTGCCGGGCTACCGGGCGATGCGGCCCTGATGCTTGAGCGGCTGCAGCTGGCCCTCTACGATATCGACCGGGCCGGGATCTTCACCATCCACTCCTTCTGCCAGAGGATGCTGCAGGAGCAGGCCCTGGAGAGCGGCCAGCTCTTCGATATGGAACTCCTTGCCGATACCCGGTCCATTCGCGGCCAGGTGGTTGACGATTTCTGGCGGACCCGGGTCTATGGGCTTGCCCCTTTGCCCTGTGCCATCCTGACCTCCTCCTTTCCGACCCCCGACGCCCTCTCTGCAGGCATCGGGGCGGAATCGGCAGCAGCCAGGATCGAGCCCGAGGGGGTGGAGATCGCCCCGGCGCTGGCCCGGCTCGATTCGGCCTTTGCCCGGCTTGCGGGCTGGTGGCGGCAGAATGGCAGCACCCTCTACCCCCTCTTTACCCAAGGGCTTGCGGACAAGGCCTTCAAGAAGGAGTTCTGCGAGGGCTTCGAGACCGGGTGGCAGAGGCTTGGTGCCTTTCTGGACGGGGCCAGCCCCGACGGGTTCGATAGCCTGTATCTTCTCAGCCGGGACAGACTGACGTCCGAGCTCAACGGCAGCACGCTGCGGGGCGAGCAGAAGAGGCTTGCGTACCTGGCAGGCTGGCCCCTGCCGGAGGACGAGGTCGCGGACTACCGGCAGGCCGAAACAGGTCTGCTGCTTGCCTTTCGGGTGACCCTGGCCAGGACGCTTGCCGGGGAGGTCCAGGCGCGGCTCCAGCAGCAAGGAGCCTTGTCCTTCAACGACCTGATCCTGCGCCTGTCCTGCGCCTTAAAAGAGGGAAGCCCCCTGAAGGGGCTCTTGGCGGAGCGCTACCGGGTGGTGCTCATCGATGAATTTCAGGACACCGACCAGGCCCAGTGGCATATCTTCTCCACGGTCTTCGGCGGAGGAGACCACTACCTCTATCTGATCGGGGACCCCAAGCAGGCCATCTACAGGTTCCGGGGAGCGGACATCTTTTCCTATTTCGCCGCCAGGAATTCCGCCTCGGCCAGGCTGACCCTGGACAAGAACTACCGCTCGCATCCCCATTTGGTGGAGGAGGTCAACAGGCTGTTCGGCTCAAGGCCGCAAGCCTTTGGCTTCCAGTCCTCGATCATGGAGTATCATCCGGTGGTTCCGGCCCGGACCCCGGAGGAGGGAAGCTTGCAGTATCAGGGCCAGCCATGGCCTGCCGTGATCTACTGCCAGCTGCCGGAAACGGAAAAAAATGACGGGCGCTGGGGCTCGGGCCGGGCGGGGGAGCGCATTCTGCAGTTCGTCCTGGGCGAGGCGGCCCGCATACTGGATCCGGCGAGCCCTGTGCTGCTCATCGGTAAGGATGGCCAGAGACCGGTCCGGCCCCGGGACATCGGCATCCTGGTGCGCAGCAACAGGCAGGCCGAGCAGTACCGGCAGGCCTTTGCCCAGGCCTTGATCCCGGCAGTGGTGGCCAGCCGCCAGTCGGTCTTCGACACGGCTGCCTGCAGGGAGATGTTCGCGCTGCTGGAGGCCCTTGCCGCGCCTGGCGACATGCCGCGTCTGAAGGCGGCGATGACCCTTCCCTGGTTCGGGCTGTCGGGAGCGGCGCTGGTGGCGATCTGGCAGGATGAGGCGTGCATCGATGCCTGGGCGAACCGTTTTCAGGCCTCCTTTAAGCTCTGGCGGGAGCAGGGATTCATGACCATGATGAGCAGGCTTCTGATTGACGAAAAGGTCTTGGTCACCTTAGCCTCGCAGAGGCTTGCCGAGAGGCATATTGCCAATATTCACCACTTAATGGAGTTGATTCAGGCTGCCGAAACCGGGGACAATCTAAGCCCGGGCCGGACCCTGCAGTGGCTGCGGGCCATGATGGCCGGGGGACTGCAGGAGGCCCAGGAGGTGGAGTTGCGCCTGGAGAGCGATGAGGAGGCCGTCCGCATCGTCACCATGCATAGCGCCAAGGGCCTTGAGTATCCCATCGTCTTCTGTCCCCTGCTGTGGAGCCGGTCCGGCCGGCTGCAGCGGGAGAGGGCGGTGGTCTCCTGTCACGAGCCGGGGGCCGGTCCGGTAACCGACCTGGGCTCATCCCGATTTGAAGAACGAAAGCAGAGGGCCGTGGAGGAAGAGCTTTCCGAGGAGCTCAGGCTTCTCTATGTTGCTGTAACACGGGCAAAATTGTGTAATTATATCTTTTGGGCCGATGTCCGGCAGACGGGAGGGGCGGGGGATTCCTTCTCCTCGGGGCTTGGCTATCTCCTCTTTCCCGGCGGATATGCGGACTTTCAGGGCCAGCAAGAGGTACTGCGGTCCTTTGCCCGGCGCGAGTCCGTTGAGTACCGGACAGTGACCGATGAGGCGCATAAGACTGTCGATTGCCGCCAGGGCGCCGGCGCGGTGGGGACACTTGCGGCCCGGCAGCCGTCGGACCGCAGCCTGCGCACGGACTGGCAGATGTCCAGCTATTCGGCTCTGGCCTCCCTCAGCGACCATGACGATCATCTGCCTCCTGACAGGATAGCCTGCGATTCGGCGGGCATCCCCTGTCCCGGTCTGCCGGCCGGGGCGGGTTTCGGCAATGTCGTGCACGGCATCCTGGAGAGCATTCCCTTTTCGGCCATCGCCGCCGGTCAGGATGTGGGGGCGGAGCAGCAGTGCAGGCGTTACGGGGTGAAGGCGGAGCCCGAAAGCCTGCGGAGGCTGCTGCAAAATGTGGTTGCGACACCGCTGCCGGCAGCGGCCGGCTTGAGCCTTTCGGCCCTAGAGGAGGGGCGCTATGTTCGGGAGATGCCCTTTTATTTTCATCCGGACCGGATCGTCACCGCTCGGATGAACGCCGTGCTGGCAGAGGAGCCGACGGTGACCCCGCTGGCCCACAGGGAGATGCAGGGCTATCTGACCGGTTTCGTCGATCTCTTCTGTGAGTGGGACGGCAGGTACTATATCCTGGATTATAAGACCAATCATCTGGGCGAGCTGATCGCGGATTATGCCCCCGAGAACCTGGTCCGGGCCATGGAGACCCATAACTACGGGCTCCAGTACTGGATCTATACCCTGGTGCTGCACCGTCATTTGTGCAATATCCTGCCCGGCTACAGCTACGAACGGCACTTCGGCGGCGTGATGTACCTCTTTGTCCGGGGGATGGTGCCGGCGCAGCCGGGCAGCGGCGTCTTCTTCGTCCGTCCCGACAAGGACGTACTGGACAGGTTGAGCGACTGCATGGGGGCGGGAATATGAAAGAGGCCCTGACCTACAGCCTGCTCGATAGCCATTTCGCCGCATTTCTGGCTGCGCGCTGCGGTCTTGCAGGCCAGCGCAGGCAGATCTTTGAAGATCTGGTCCGGGATCTCTCCGCGTCCATGATGGCGGGACACAGCTGCCTGCCGGTGAGTCCGCATCAGGAGGAGATCCTGGCCGGGACCTCTTTAGTCTCGGGGGGAGAGAAGACGCCGCTGGTCGTACACAACGGCCGGCTCTATCTGCACCGGTATTTCACCTATGAGTCGCGCCTGGCGGCTCAGATCCGGGAGATGGCCGGTCTGACCTTTCAGGTGCCGGATGCCAAAGCCCTGCTGGATGCCTCTTTCGGCCCCGGCCCCGGCGTGATCGATTGGCAGAAGCGGGCTGCGGAGACGGCCATGCGCAGGGCGCTCTGCATCATTTCCGGCGGCCCCGGCACCGGCAAGACCAGCACCGTGGTCCGGATTATCGGTCTTCTTCAGCAGGCGGCGGGCGGCCGTCTGCAGGTTGCCCTGGCGGCCCCCACCGGCAAGGCGGCCATGCGTCTGCGGCAATCGGTGGAAGGCAGCCTGGGGAGTGTGCCGTCTCCCGCCGCCCTTCCGGCCCAGACCCTGCACCGGCTCCTGGGGGTTCGAAGGGATTCCCCGCAGTTCCGTCACTGCAGGGAAAACCCGCTGCCCTGGGATGTGGTGGTGGTGGACGAGGCCTCCATGGTGGATCTGGCCATGATGAGCAAGCTGGTGGACGCCCTGAAACCGGGAGCCCGGCTGATCCTCCTGGGCGATAAGGACCAGCTTGCCTCGGTGGAGTCGGGGGCGGTGCTCATCGATCTGGTCCGGGCCCTGCCGGACAACACGGTGGAGCTGCAGAAGACCTACCGCTTCGACGCCTCCATCAAGCAGCTCTCCCGAAAGGTCAACCAGGGGGATGCCGAGGCCGCCTGGCAGCTGCTTCTCGATCCGGTCTGTGAGCATGTCGGCCTGCTTGAAGTGCCCCCGCAGGACTATGCGGGGGAGCGCTACAGACCGTATATGGATCTGGTCGCAGGCGCTGCCGACTCTGAGCGGGTCTTTGCCGCCTTCAACAGCTTCCGGATCCTCTGCGCGGTGCGCCAGGGGCAAAGGGGGGTCGAGGGGATGAATAAGTCGGTGGAACAGTATCTGGGTAAAAGGGGCTATGATTGTCTATCCAGGGTCTGGTATCCCGGCAGGCCGGTCCTCATCACCCGGAATGACTATGCCCAGGAACTCTATAACGGCGATATCGGCATCTGTCTTCCCGATCCGGGGGACGGCAGCCCCAGGGTCTGGTTCGAGCGGCCGGACGGGACCCTGAGGAACTGCCTTCCCTATCGTCTCCCCCATTGCGAGACCGCCTTCGCGCTCACCGTCCATAAATCCCAGGGCTCGGAATTCGACGAGGTCCTGGTCGTGCTGCCGGGCGAAGATCGGGCCGTCCTCAGCCGGGAGCTGGTCTATACCGCGGTCACCAGGGCCAGGAAAGGGGTGCTGCTGAGTGCGGGCGAGGAGATATTCAGGCAGGCCCTGGTCAGGAAAATCCAGCGTTTCAGCGGTCTGGGAGACATGCTGCGATAGCGGGTACGGCGGCGGGGTTCTCATACGGGCCGACCCCTTGCCGGATTCCGTCGGCGGCTTTCTTCTACGCGCGCTCTCCTTTCTCCGGGGCAGCTGAATTCTGCTCCCGGCGGTAGGCTGCGACTAAAGCCACCAGCTCCGCGCCGTATTTTTCCAAAAGCTTTTTGCCGATTCCCTTGATCGCCGCCAGCTCCTGCAGGTTGTCTGGCAGCTGGACGGCTATCTGGACCAGGGTCTTCTGGTGCAGCACCTGGTAATGGGCGATCTTGGCCTCTCCGGCCTTTTTCGCCCGCCAGTCCTTGAGGCTCTTAAACAGGAGCGGGTGGTCGATGTCGGATTCCAGGGCGGTTGCGGCCTGCCGTTTCTTTTCCCTGACGGGCTTGAGATCGATGTCGGCCATGGCTATGGCGCGCAGGTACTCCGCGGGCGAGAAGCCGGTCCGGCAGGACGTCACCGCCGCCAGCTTGACCGCTGTCTCTTTTTCCAGCTGACCTAAGGCCTCTTTGGCCTTTTTTTGTATCTCCTTGTTGTCGGTATCAATCCGGATATCCTTGATGAAGGGAACGAGCAGCGCGGTCAGCTTGTCCTGAAAGTACACCGAGGCCTTGGCCAGGCGGTCCAGGATGACGTCGTCCGACTCGGGCAGGCTGCCGGCGGCAAAGAGCCTGGCCAGCTGCTGCTTGAAGTTCTCACCGACGGTGAAGACCTCGTCGATGAAGTCCCTCTCCAGCGTTCTGATCCCGGCTGCCGTTCCGGAGACATGGACAATCTGGGCGTTATTGAGCAGCAGGCCAGCCAGGCGGCCCAGACGGGAACGCAGGTATTGAAAATCAAAACAGGCCGTCAGGAGCTGCTGCTGGTAGCGGATCCTGGCGCAGGCGAGCTTTGCCGGCGAAGGCGGGTTGTTCGTCGCCTGCTCGATGAAACGGAGGACGGTGGCATCGGTTTTTACCGCAAGCGCCGTCAGCGGCGAACTGAGAACCATGCCCTCGAAGGTCTTGCAGCGGCTCAGGGCCACATAGACCTGCCCGTGGGTGAAGGCCGCCCCGGCATCGATGACGGCCTTCTCAAAGGTGAGTCCCTGGCTTTTATGGATGGTGATGGCCCAGGCCGGTTTCAGCGGAAA
>JARLHL010000088.1 GCA_031292275.1 Desulfocapsaceae bacterium
CGCTGTCAATATCTTTCTTTTCCTCCTTCTTCGAAACCCGCTCATCCCTCCTCTCGCCTCTTCCCAAGGCTCGTTCGGAATCTCCGCGCTTCCCAAAGACCGCGGCAAACTACTCCATACCTCCTCAACTGTCAACGGGTATTTACCATCATCTGCAAAAAGAGTAGAGGCTCTTTCTTCCCTTATTCTTCCAAGTACTTAACTATCCGTTCAAAACCGATTTTTGCTTAAGGCTTTCAATCGTTCGAGAAGAGGCGGATGACTAGAGTGAAGAACGACATACAGGGGATGAGGGGTAAGGTTCGAAAGATTCGTGCAGCTGAGTTTTTTGAGACCGCTGATGAGATTTTCTGCCGACCCGGTTGTTTTTGATGCAAAGCGGTCGGCCTGGAATTCATGGCGTCGTGAAAAAATATTGAGGACAAGAGTGAGGAGCAGGTTGACGGGTGAAAAAAGATATCCGAAAAAAATCAGACTGGCGTAGATCGAGATATTCTCCATGCCGAAGGCCTGAAAGAGTCCGTTGTTGTTCAGGGTCATGGAGAGCAAAAAGAAGAGGAGACCCGTGTGCAGGACAGTGGCAAAAAGCATTTTGGCGATATGATGGAGCTTGCAGTGGCCCATTTCATGGGCGAGAACAGCAACAATTTCTTGCTCCGAGAGCTTTTCGGTCAGGGTGTCGTAAAAAACGATCTTTCTAAAGCGGCCAAAGCCTGTAAAAAATGCATTCAGTTTTGTCGAGCGCTTCGATCCGTCCATGGTAAAGATACCCTGAATCGTGAAGTTCTGCTGGCTGGTGTAGGCCAGTATCGCCTCTTTCAATGGGCCGTCGGCAATAGGGGTGAAGGTATTGAACAAGGGCATTATGATCACCGGGGCAAGGTATTGCAGGACAATGACGACGGCAATGACCCCGATCCAGCAATATAACCACGCCATGGGGCCGCTGTGCTCAAAGAACCAGAGGATAAGGGCTAGGATGGGACCGCCGATGACGATGGCAAGCAATAGACTCTTCAGCAGATCACCTATAAATATCCTCAAGGACATGCGATTAAAGCCGAAACGGTTTTCGACGACAAAGGTTGTGTAAAGAGAAGAGGGCAGATTGAGAAGAAGAGAAAGCAGCAGAAGAGCGCCAATATAGATCAAACCAGTCGGGATTGTTCCGAATCCTAAGCTCCTGGCCCATACATCAACTGCATTGAATCCTCCTGCCAGCAGAAAGAGGGTGGTGATGACCGTGACGGCGGTATTATCGATAAGGGAGACAAAGGTATTGGCCCGCAGATACTGCTGAGACCTGGCGTAGTCTTCCGGGCTTACGGCATCGGCGAATTCCTGCGGCGGCGTCGGTACAAGGGCCTTGATATTGAGAAGAGAGACGCAGAGTTCCAGGAAATACTGGGAAAAGATGAGAAACAGGATACAGATGAGCCAGGGATTCATGAGGCGACGATGAGAAATGAGTGCAGATCATAGCGGTTTTCCGCCAGGGCCGGAGGAGGAATTGTCCATGGTCCGGAACCTGGAAGGGCCTGGAGTTGCACCGGATAATAAACCATCGATCGGTTTGCTTGTACTGAATTCTCTGAATATGCGAAATATTACATAATCGACTGGATGGCCGCCTGGGCGAAATCAATGAATCTCTGGGGCTGGACACCCATTGCTACGATTATTGTCAGCAGGATGAGGGCGGTAACCGTGGTCAGCATGCGGGGCTCCACTGTTTCCTGTTGAGCAGGGTTGCTGCAGTAGGTCACGCGTACTACTGACAAATAGTAATAGATTGCGATTGCGGTGTTGATGGCAGCCAAGGTTACCAGCAGGATATAATCCTGCTTCAGCGCCCCCACCAGGATATAAAATTTACCCATGAAGCCGACGAAAGGCGGTATCCCCGCCAGAGCGAAGAGCCCGACGGCCAGGGTGATCGCCAGGAGCGGCGAGCGTTTATGCAATCCGCTGAGATCCTCGATCAGGATATTTTCGCCATCCTTGGCCACAGAGCAGATGACCAGGAAACAGGCGAGATTCATAACTACGTATCCCATTATATAATAGAGGGCGTTGGCGTAGCCGTTGGCCTGCATGGTCAGCAGGCCGAGCAGGACGAAGCCCGCATGGGCGATACCCGAAAAGCCCAGCATACGTTTGAGATCCTTCTGGACCAGCGCCGACAGGTTGCCGTAAAACATGGAGAGCACGGCGCAGACTTTCAGCAGGTTGAGCAGGGTCTGCCCCTGATCGACACCGGCCAGGTTGACAAGCCGGATGAGCAGGGCCACAGCGGCAAGTTTCGGAACCGAGGAAATGAAGGCCGTCGTCTCATTGGCTGCCCCCTCGTAGATGTCCGGCACCCAGAAGTGGAAAGGAAAGATCGCCAGCTTATAGAAGAATCCCGCCAAGACCATTGCCACGGCCGCAACCGCTGCCGGCTGATGGCTAAAAGAGGAGAGGGCCTTCACGATTACCGGCAGATGCGTGGAACCGGTAAGCCCGTATATATAGCTCATGCCGAAGAGCATGATGCTTGTGGCCATCACTCCGAAGAGAAGGTATTTGACCCCGGCTTCCATCTGGAATTTGATGGCTCCGGTATCATCGCGCATGGGCACCATGATGTAAACGGCGAAGGAGGAAAGTTCAAGTGAGACAAAAATCGCCAGCAGGTCGACGCTGGATACCAGCATCATCATGCCCAGAACCCCGGAAAAGAGAAAGAGGTAGTACTCGGCGTGGACGTCCTGTTTAACGCTTGCGAGCTTGCGGCCAAAGATCAGCACGGCAAGCATCGAAGCGGCGACAAGAAACTTGAAGACCTGGGAGAAGAGATCCACCCGATAGGCGTTGAAGAACAGATCTCCCTGCTGTCGGAGACCCATGACAGCGGCGATGAGAATACATGCTCCCAGGCCCAGCGCAATGTTTTTAACCGTGTCACTCTCAGCTTTTCCCAGACTCACGAGGAAGATGATGAGACCGGATCCCAGCAGTGTCAATTCAGGCAGAAATAGCATTGTTTTCCCTTCAGTAGGTCGTTAATCGTTTAGCCTCTCTCAACGCAGTATCAACTCAGCGGCTGCAACAGCCTGCCCCTGATGGGTGTGGAATTGATCGAGCAGGTTCACAACACTGCTGTGCATCAGATTTATAAAGGACTGCGGCCCGAGTCCGATCCAGAATACGAAGAAAAGAAAGGGGGCCAGGGTCACAATCTCACGCATATTCAAATCCGTGAGCCAGGATTGATCAGGATTGGCTGTCCCTCCCCAGACGATCTTCTGCAGCATCCTGAGCATGTAGGCGGCGGCCAGGACCGCTCCCGGGATGGCTGCCAGTCCGAGGGCTATATTATGCTTGAAAAGCACGTTGGTCTTGAAGGCGCCGACCAGAATCATAAATTCGCCGACAAAGCTGTTGGTCCCTGGAAACCCGAAAGATGACAGGGAAAAAAAGGCCAAAAAGGTGACATAGACCGGCATGAATTTGCCGATGCCGGTGGCTGAACTCAGTTCGCGGCTGTGGGTCCGTTCGTAGATCATGCCGACGCAAAGGAAGAGCGCGCCGGTGGTGACCCCGTGGTTTATCATCTGCAGGATGGATCCTTCTATCCCCTGGACATTCAACACGAAGATCCCTAAGGTCACGAAGCCCATGTGGCCCACGGACGAGTAGGCGATCAGCTTTTTCATATCGTGCTGGGCCAGCGCCGTCAGCCCGCCGTAGATGATGCCGGCAATCGAGAGCCAGAGCACATAGGGCATCAGGTAGACGGTGGCGGCGGGTGTAATGGGCAGGGCGAAGCGCAGGAATCCGTAGGTCCCCATTTTTAAAAGGATGCTTGCCAGGATGACCGAGCCGGCTGTCGGGGCTTCAACATGGGCCGCCGGCAACCAGGTGTGGAAGGGAAACATCGGCACCTTGATCGCAAAGGCCAGGAAGAAGGCCAAAAAGAGAAGGATCTGATGGCCGAAGGAATAGTCCGCCCACATCATGTCGGGGATGTAGAAACTGTAATGGTTGGCCTTGTACAGCCAGATTATGCCGACCAGCATCAGGATCGACCCGGCAAGGGTGTAGAGGAAAAACTTGACCGAGGCGTAGATCTTCCTCGGCCCTCCCCAGATGCCGATCAGCAGATACATGGGGATGAGCATGGCCTCCCAGAGGATATAAAAGAGGACGAAATCCAGGGCGGCGAAGACCCCGAGCATGGCGGTTTCCATGATCAGAAGGCAGATCATGAAGGTGGAAATCCTGGTCTTGATATAGGACCATGAGGCCAAAACACAGAGGGGCATGATCAGTGTGGTCAGGATGATGAGCAGGATGGAAATGCCGTCCACGCCGATCACATAGTTGATATTCAACGATCGTACCCAGCTGTGATGTTCCGCAAATTGAAACTTTACCGTGGATGTGTCGAAACCTGTAACGAGCAAGAGGGACAGCACCGCCACCGCCGTGGTGACGGCGAGCGCCCAGCAGCGGCTGAAGGAATCATTTTTGACGGCGAGCAGGGGGATGATTCCGGCCAAGGGGAGAAAAATGAGGGTGCTCAGCAGCGGAAATCCCGGATTGAGAAGTAATTGATCCATTACAGGTGGTCCTCAAATTCAATGTTTAAAGGCAGACAAACGCAAAGAGAACAATGGCGGCAAGGGAGACCGTGTAATAGATGGTCTGCTGTATCTGCCCCCTCTGCAGGGTGAGGGCCACCCGTCTGCCGATGGCGCGGACGCAGCGGGCCGTTCCGTCAACTACACCATCAATCCCGTTCCAGTCGAACCAGGAGGAGAAGGCGGCCGTGGTGGTGAGGGTGCTCAGACCGACAACCCGGTATGCCGTCCCCCAGGCGGTGTCCATCCATTGCAGGGGACGGGTGGCCAGCCACAAGAAGGCCTGTCCGCCCTTGCGGTAAAACCAGTCGAGATCGAGGCTGATGGTGGCCTCGGCTGCGGTCCATTTCCGAAAGAGGAAGAAGCCCAGGCCCGTGAAGGCAAGGATCTGCAGGGTCTCGCTCATATGTTCAGCTGTATAAGGGTTGAAGACCACTTCCCGGTAGGGCAGCATGGTGTACAAAAAGGGCAGATAGGTGCCGATCAGGATACAGAAAAAGGCTGCAATCAGCATGGCGGTCTGCATATTCCAGGGCGGGTCGCTGGCCCTGTCGTAGGATTCGGCAGGGCCCCGGTTTTCCCCGAAGAAGAGCAGATAGGGCAGCCTGAGACCGGCCACCAGGAAGGTGCCTGCGGAGACTAGCGAGAGCAGGAAGCCTGCCCAGAGAATATGGGATTCGAAGCTGGCTGCGATAATCATGGATTTTGAGACAAAGCCCGAGAGAAAGGGGAAGGCCGAAACCGACATTCCTCCAATAAGGGTAAAGAGCAGGGTATTGGGCATTTTCCTGTAGAGTGCACCCAGTTCGGTGAATTTGCATCTGCCGGTCATCTTGATAATGGAGCCGGCCCCCATGAAGAGCAGGCCTTTATAGAGAATATGGGCAAAGGCATGGGCGCAGGCACCGTTGATGGCAAGGGCCGAGCCAATACCCACGCCTGCAACCATATAGCCGACCTGGCTGATGATCTCCCAGCCGAGCAGCCGGCGGACGTCATTCTCCATGGCGGCATAGACTATGCCGTAGACGGCCATGATAACGCCCAGAACGATTAGGATTTCAAAGCCTGCGCAGCTGCGGATCAGGGTATAGATGGCGGTCTTGGTGGTAAATGCGCACATGAACACGGCCCCGGTGACGGTGGCCTTGCTGTAGGCGTCGGGCAGCCAGGAGTGCAGCGGCGGCACCGCTGCGTTCAGCATCAGCCCGGCCATGATAAGCCAGGTGTAGAGCTGCGGGTTGTGGACGTCGAGCTGGATGAAGGAGAGGTCGCCGGTTGCCTGGTAGCGGAGGACGAAGCCCAACAGCAGCAGGACGCCGCCGAAGGTATGCACCAGGAGATAGCGATATCCTGCGGCCAGCGAGCCCGCATCCTTGTTAAACCAGATCAGGAAGGTGGAGGCGAAGGCCATCATCTCCCAGAACAGAAAAAGCACAAGATAGTCAGCGCAGTAGATGACTCCCAATGATCCGGCCACATAAAACCATGCTGCAATATGCTGCCAGTTGTCCTTGACATGCAGACCGTAGATGGTGCCGATAATGGCCATCAGGGCCATGATGAAGCCAAAGATCATCGATAGGCTGTCGACCCGTCCGAAGGTGAGCGTCCATTGCATGAAATGGATGAGGCCGTAGGTGCCCGGATGTGCGCTGAGATACAGGACGTCGAGGAAGGCCAGAAGCGGGACCAACACCAGATAGATCTTCCGGAAGGGCTCTTTGAACAGGGGGAGAAAGCAGGCCCCCGCTATCATGATCAGGGAAGGGTGAATAAAACTACTTGTCATAATAATCCTCCCGGATCTTGATGCCCGCTTTCCCGTACCAGCGGGCGAAGAAGATGATCAGGGCGCAGGCCAGAAAACCGAACAGACCCCAGAACACCGGCACATGCCTTTCCACCCAGGTATGGGCCTCTTCCATGTCCACCGTCAGACTCCAGATCGCGATGGCTGCGATCCCGACGCAGCAAAACAGGCCCACCATGCGTGACCTGGCCTTCAGATACTCAATAAAATTGACAATCATCCTGTCACCGCCTTTACAAATTGCATCATTATATCTGGAAAGATACCAAGGATAACCGAAAGAGTGCATGCGATCAGTATGGGGATCAGCATGGCCAGGGGGGCCTCCTTGATCCCTGTAAAAGACTCGCCTTCGGGCCGTTTGCCGAAGAAGGCCCTGAAAGTTACCGGCGCGAAATAGGCGACATTGAGCATGGTGCTGGCGATCAGGATCAGCAGGATGCCGATCTGATGGGCCTGGACAGAGCCCACCAGCAGATTCCATTTAGTCACGAAACCGGCCACCGGCGGCGCCCCGATCATGGACAGCGATGCGATGGCAAAGGCCCCGAAGGTGAAGGGCATGGTCTTGCCCAAGCCCTCCATCTCCGAGATGTTCTTCTTATGGGTGGCCACATAGATGGCCCCGGCGCAGAAAAACAGCGTGATCTTGGAGAAGCCGTGGTTGGCGATATGGATCAGGCCTCCCCGGATTCCTGCAGGCGTCAGCAGGGCCACACCCATGATGATGTAGGAGAGCTGGCTGACCGTTGAATAGGCCAGCCGGGCCTTCAGGTTGTCCTTCGACAGCGCAATGATGGAGGCCATCAGCACGGTGAAGCCGACGAAGTAGGCGGTCGGAATGCCCAGATTGAGGGCGGCCATGGTGTCAACTCCGAAGATGTAGAGCATCACCCTGGTTGTGCAGAAGACGCCGACCTTGACCACGGCCACCGCATGGAGCAGGGCGGAGACCGGGGTGGGGGCGACCATGGCCCCCGGCAGCCAGTGATGAAAGGGCATGACGCCGTTTTTGGCAAAGCCTATGAGGCAGAAGATATAGAGCATGATCACCAGGGCGCTGTTGACGCCAGCCGGGAAGATGCCGGTGGAGATATTGGGGGCGAAGTCCAGGGTGCCGGTCAGCACATAGATCAGAATCATGGCCGGCAGCAGAAAGGCCTTGGCCGTGGTGGTCAGATAGATGATGTATTTGCGGGCGCCGTGATAGCCTTCCTCGTCCTGGTGGTGGGCGACCAGC
>JARLHL010000089.1 GCA_031292275.1 Desulfocapsaceae bacterium
ACAGGCAGATCAAACCCCAGCTTGAGCAGGGCCAGCACCGTCTTGCGCAGCGGCCGCAGCCGTTCCTCGAAACGTGGCCTCCTGTGTTTCCAACCTCTGCGCTGCCTCCAGGATCTCGTTGTAATCGTCCTGGTGCATATCGAGGAGCAGCTCCGGGGTGATCGCCTCCTTGGGGAGGTCGCCCAGCTTGACCAGGCGGCTCGCATAGAGACAGACGGCAAAAAACTGGTTGTTCCGTGCCGCCCGTTTTCCATCTTCAGGGTTCTCGAAAATATCCACCGTGTCCCTCACGAATTAGGACCGCAGCTCGAAATCCTTATGGGTCTTTCCGTCAAGCTCCACGCCGATCGGCAAGGTGCCTTTTTCAGTGATCATGATTATGCTCTCCCTGTTGCGCCCAGGTTGATGGTCCGGGTCGCCTCTTTGTCGCCATCATATTTGGTGGCTCCGATTTTTAGGGTGTAGACGCCGGTGAAGGTGTCTCGTACCCCGTTCATTTTGTCGATGGTCAACGTGCCGTTGGCAACGCTTGTAAAATCGAACTCCGGCGCATCCTTCGGCACCACATAGTCCACCTCGACCTCATAACGCGCCGTCACATTGGTGAAGCCGGTCTTGTTCATCAGCTTCACCTGCTTGGCAAGCTCCACCTCTTTTTCGGTGACGCTCTTAAAGTCGCTGATCTCCTGGCCGTTGACCTCCAGCAGCACCAGCGATACATATTCGGGCATGGGATCCTCCTTTGGCCGACATAAATCGGGGCCATTTTATTTTCCTGCGGGACTGTTTACCCACCTGGGGACAGAATTGAATTCTGTACTCCAGCAGATCGATACTGTTCCCAGCTGACTTACAATATCAGGTCGATCCGACCGGCGAAGACATGCAGACCGTTGACCACATCGCAAGGGATCTTGGCGTCCAGCCTGTTGGGATCCTGCAGATCCCTTTCGACCAGCAGGCCGTCCTTGTTGGCCTCGACATTCTCGACAATCTCCAGCTCTTCCAACTTCAGAAGTACATCATAGAGTTCGTCGTGCACCCTGGGCGGAGTTTTAGTGGAGAGCTTCGCCCTGGGGAAACGCAATTCCACCCGCTCCCTGCATGCCTTCCGCACATAATCGAGCGTCCGGATAGTGGTGACATCCAGGAGTGATATATCGGCTACTCCAGCGGGGTTTAGGGTATAGGTCGTAATGGCTCGCACGATCTGGACCACCTCGCCGGGTCCTACCTCAAGCGGGGTGACGCCGTTGTACAGGCAATTCTCCTGCTCGGTTCGTGATAGGCGCTGATCGACAGTCGGGGCCGCTATGCCCGTCAAGGCCAGGGTGTTAAGGGGCATCGCCGGATCCTCTTCGAAGGCCATGACTGAGGCAAAGGCAGCCGCAACTTCATAGCCGGGTGACTTTGTGCCCCTGAGATAGGCCTCAAGCATACGGCCTCCATTGATCTCTCCGGCCAGTGTTGTGGCTCCAGCAAGAGCTCCGGTATATCCATAGACCCCAACGCCCGGCCGCTGTTCCAAGGGGCCGGAAACGTTATCCAGATAGGTTCGAAGAGCAGTGAGGCTCGCCTGATCGTTGTACGGGATACAGATGACGTCATATTGCTGGGCAAATACCTTGGCCATCGCTGTGGATGGATCCGGATCGATAGTACCTCCGGTCAGCGTTGGGTTTGCCAATGTCGCCGTCATACCGCCTGCGGTGATTGTAGAAACAATCCCTATCTGATTGGCGACAGTTCCCTTGTTTTTGGCGGTCAGGGTGACAACGCCTGCGGCTGCCACGGCAGTCACCGGCAAGGAGGAAATCTGGCCCAGGGCCGCCGCAAGCTCCGTGGCCACCGTTGCGGGAGTATCGCCAATGTTCACGGCGATCTGCACACTTTGATTGCCAACCCAAAGAGTCAGCACGCCGGACGAGGATGCGTTAGCAGCAAGCGTCAGCGTCTCTGACGCCTGGGCTCCGGCCGCATCGTCTAAGGCGCAGACCGTCAGCTGCAGATACGGGTTGGCGGTGATGGCCGCCAGGCACATCAAATGCGCGAGGCTACCGGCACCGAAGAAATCAGCCGCTTGAGCACCTGAGAATACCTGGGTTGGCGTCAGGGCCGGGACGGATCCTGCGGCCAGGCGCTGGCCTATGATCAGCATATTCTGCAGATTGGCGGGCAGCGTATTGACAGCCAATCGGGTATTAAACTCGAAATATTTGCCCGGCTTTCGTATCGAAGACGGAATGGTATAGAATGAGATATCAGGCGATGCCATTATCGGTCACCTCCCTTGTCCTTGGGTGTAGTTGCGGCAGTTTCCTGTGCTGATCCGCTGGCCTTGGGCTGTCCTGCTGCCTCTTCCAGGGAGCCGTCTGCGATCATGCGGCGGTAATAGGCGGTGTCGGGTACATCCACCCCTTCGCTATCATCGGTGATATACGATCTGGGCCTGCCTTCCATCGGGCACTTGAGGCCCGGCGCGGCTTTAACTTTCATAGGTGCCTCCTTTTGCTTCCGGGTCTCATCCGGCAAGCGTTACGGTGTCGCTGGCTTCCAATCGGTCGCCAGGTTCAAGATAATAGTTCAGGCCGACCGCGAGCAGATCGGTGACCGTCTCGTCGTCCTGCTTGCTGATGGTATATGAGGTCGTCAGCTCCAGGGAGAAGGCCAGCAGCCCTTGCTTTCTGAACTCCTCCGTCGTGGTGTTCCGCCAGTTCTGCGGCTCTATCGGCTTCACCTGCAGCCCCAGGTCCTGCAGTAGAAGAGTCTGCAGGATGCCCTCCAGGATCAGGTAGATCCCCTTCCTCCGCTCCCGTTCGTCCGACCGCTGTGAAAACAGGACGTCGACAAAAAGAGTCAGGTGTTCCCTGAAGGTCGACTGGCTGATCTTTTCAAACCTGCCAGCCTCGGTCGAGACATAGACGGCGGGCTGCGGCAGGCCCTCGAATCCTTTCTGCACGGAGATCCGGGCGCTGCTTGCGGCAAGCTTGGTTGTCAGCAGGGCGACGATCGCATCTTCGATCTGGGTCAGCATCAGTAATCCTCCAAGGAATCCCTGGTGAAGACCCGATCGGGAGCGTTCACCACCGGACCGCCGGCATCCGGAGTCTCGGCCCCTCCCGTGTTTTCCATACCGAATGAGATCTTGCCGGTGCGGACCTGCTCCAGGATCTGCATTGCCTCCCCATGCCGCGCCTTTACGACATCAGGCGGGGTAAGTTTGAATCGCCTGGAATAAAGCCTGTAAATCACCATGTCGACGGCCAGGGTGTTG
>JARLHL010000011.1 GCA_031292275.1 Desulfocapsaceae bacterium
AGGAAAAACAGAGACAGGCGGGAATCGGGCGTTTCCTTGCCGGTACATGCGGGAATGCGGCAATCGATGAAAATGTATTATAAGGTTTGAGCTGGAATGATTGATATGAATGCTGTTGCATTGCTCTTAATCGGACTTGGCGGTTCAGTAATGGCCGTCAATATATGGAAATACAAAACCTTGATAAATCCGGCAGAGGAGTTTTTTTCATTAGAAAAACAAAAGATTGGAATGCTCTATAAAATACATTCCCTGCTGATGTGGTTTTTCCTGATTGGGTATTTCGTCGTATTTCTCGGTATAGCGCTGAAATTACATTTTTTGGGGAATATTTCGGTGGGGGTGATTTTTTTCTTCGGGGCGTTCTTCGTCTCTCTGGGAATACTGCTGCAGTCCAGTATGCTGCTTTCCATCAGACGGAGCCACGATGATCTGGTAAAAAAAAATCAGCAGCTGCTGCAAACCGAGAATGTCACCATCCTGGCGCTGGCGTATCTGGCTGAAATGCGGGATCACGAAACCGGGGCGCATCTGGAGAGGACTTCATGTTATGTGAGACTGCTGGGGAATGAATTGAGAAAATCCGGGCAATACGCCGACTACGTAAGCCCTGAATATATTGATGATATAGTCAAGGCGGCTCCGCTTCATGATATCGGCAAGGTCGGAATACCCGATGCCATACTCAGAAAGCCGGGGAAGCTGACCCGTGAAGAATTTGAAATCATAAAAAATCACTGCGATTACGGCGCGAATATTCTTGAAATGGCGGAAGCAAAGCTTGAATTTCAATCTTTTCTGAGGGTTGCGGTAAAGATCGTTCGATCACACCACGAAAAATGGGATGGCAGCGGCTATCCTGATGGATTGAGGAATGACGAGATACCCTTGTCGGCAAGAATAATGGCCCTGGCCGATGTCTACGATGCCTTGAGGAGTGAACGCTGCTATAAGAAGGCGTTTTCTCACGAGGAGGCCTGTACAGTAATAGCAGAAGGAAAAGGCACGCATTTCAGTCCCGACATTGTCGAAGCGTTTATGCGTTCTGAGCGTCAATTTCGATTGGTCTCGACAACGTTGGCTGATTAACGCCGGCCTCGTCTTTTTTCATTTTCACCGCAATCGCATCCACGACGAAGTTGTTCTCCCGCTGCACATGAAAGGCGGCAAGAAGGGTTTCTGCCTTACAGCCTCAATCTGCGCTTTCCCATGGACACCGTCTCCGGCACCCGGCAAATCCTTACGGGTATCTGCGGGCGATCACCGCCGGATTTGAGGCTCGAGCCGGGAGGTCTTCCGATATCCTTCTCCGTCCGATGCCTCTTTTTCAGGGAGGATTCACGGCATAGCATAGGTTCCTGATCGTAATATGAATCCTTGCTTAAGCTTCTGAAGGGGGTGCGTCGATCGTCGATCTAGAGTCGGATGATATCTTGCGGGGCATGGGTCAGGACCTGGAGTCCGTCCTCCTTCAGGGCGTAGGTATTTTCAATGCCGATGGCTCCCTCCGGGAAGACGAATTTGGGTTCAAGGGCAAAGGTCATGCCCGGGGCCAGTGCCATCTTCATCCCTTTGGCAAAAATCGGATATTCATCCAGTTCCAGGCCAACCCCATGACCGATGAAGCGGACCCGGTCGTTGCCGATTCCCATGAAATTATCCTGCAGGCCCATTTCCTGCGCCAGCGCGGCAGCATGCTCGTAGATGTCATCGCAGAGTGCTCCCGGCCTGATCGCTGCCGTGACCCGCTCCAGAATTATTAAGGCCGCGTTGTGCGCCCGCTGCAAGGTTTCCGAGACCGAGCCGAGTACGAACATCCGCGCTCCGTCGGCGGTGTAGCCGTTGATCACGCAGGTATAGTCGATATAGATAATCTCATCCCGACAGATAGTCTTCCAGCCTGCGCCGTGGGGATTATTGGCCGGGGTCAGGCCGCTGCCGCCCACCGGTCCGTCAAAGTATGAGGGGACAGCACCGCTCGCGCCGGTAGTGATGTTGCCGAGGAAGAAATCCTGGTTGAAGGCCCGCATCTTGCTGCAGCCGCCGTAGCCTCGCCGCCGCATACCTGCCTCGAACAGACTTGCCAATTCGATCTCGGTCATCCCTTCGCGGAACATGGATGGCACCTC
>JARLHL010000090.1 GCA_031292275.1 Desulfocapsaceae bacterium
CGCCCTACCTATCATGCAGATAAATCGTATTAAAAATAGGTTCATCGCCGATTTACCATCTGGTCTTTATACAGTAAACAGCTATCATGCAGGAGGTGATCCTAGTGGGGGGCATTTCCCTGTATATGGATAAACTCATGAAATTAGTATATTTCATACGGAGGTGAACCATGTTTTCTCTATCTGATGTTCTTGTATTGGTCTGGTTTTTGCCCGTTGTGCTGCAGATTTTCATTCCGCTTGTCATCCTAATCGTACGTTTGAGCTGGCTGGGTTATCAGAGAATTTTCCGACCGCAAAAAGAGCGGGTCGGCGGCTTACCCTTTCCTTCTGACAGCGCCCTGGATTCAGTACAGTAAATCCTCTTTGGGCAGCCTGTCTGCTTTTGTTGTATATGGCCCCGGCAAGAGATGCGTCCGTCCCGATGGGGTATTCGGAGGGGGCGGCCACCGGCGGGAAAGACTGAGTTTTTGCAAGCGGAATTCCTGCAGCTGCATCCGGGGCCATCTGAAAGATATGTCAAGGCGGTCTTAAATAAACTTCTCTATGGTAGCCTGACGCTATGAAGACACTTGCCTTTATTTCTCCGGAAAGCTGCAGCGGTAAGACGACGCTGGCCATTCATATGGCGGAATTTGCTGTCCGGGCAGGAAAATCAGTTACTCTGGTGGATACAAAACCTCGTGGCTGTACGATAAAATGGTTTAATCGACGGAGGCGAAGGGAGGGCGATGGCCTTGCAGTGGTCGGGGCGGATCCGGAGGCGCTCCCTGACCTCCTGGAGAAGTCGAGGAGCCGAAATGTGGACCTTGTCATCATCGATACGCCGGGAAATTCAATCAAGGCGGCATCACTGGCGTCGCAGGTGGCGGACCTGGTGTATTTCCCCTGTAGAGCCAGATTGTTTAATCTGGCAAAGATACCGAAGACCCTGGCCAATGGCCTGGCCAGACTGAAAAAGGTTCCTTCCTTTATTGTTCTGAATTTTTGCAATCAGGACGAGCTGGCGGATATCAGTCGGACTGAACTGCGCAGGCACGACTACCCGGTACTTGATTTCGGGATATCCGAGAGGCAGGCGTTCGAGACATCCGTCATTGGGGGCAGATGCGTCCTGGAGGATGATCCGGCTGGGCAGGCTACGGCGGATATAAAGAAGCTCTTTGGCTTTACTAGAAAACGCTTGCGTTTCTAAGTTGTTAAACCGGAAACGGAAATAGGAGAGAACACTATTCGGTATTCTCTCCTCTTTATCAAGGCGAAAATGCGGCTCAACCTTTCTGATAAAATGGGAAGGTTGAGCCCATCGGGCGGATTGCAGCTGACCTGCAATCATTGACGCCCCAAAGTGCGAAATTATGCTGCGTGAAGCTTAACCCATGCCACAAAGCGATCCATCCAGCCTTGCAGAAATTCCCTGCTCCCTGCACCAATGTTGCCCGCCTCATCGAACAAACCTTCTTTAGCCTGAATAAATACTTCCGGTTGGCCAAGGGTGGGCACATCAAGGTAGGCCAGAACGTTGCGCAGATGCTGCTGCGCAAGGGCCGTGCCGATGGCGCCCACTGAAACTCCGAGAACACCCGCAGGCTTTCCGGCCCAGGCACTCTGGCCATAAGGGCGGGAGGCCTGGTCGATGGCATTTTTGAGCACGCCGGGAAGGGAGCGGTTATATTCCGGGGTCACGAACAGCAAGCCCTGCGCCGCCTTGATTTCATTCTTCAGCCGTTTGACCGGGTCGGACGGATTCCCGTCATCATCCTGATTGTACAGCGGCAGATCGCCAATCTCTATCGGCTTAAAGATAAAGTCCGGCGGAGCCAACTGAGCGATGGCTTTGGCGAAAGTTCGGTTAAATGAATCTTTGCGAAGGCTGCCGACAATAACTGCGATTGTATACTGACTCATGATTGTCTCCTCTTAATGTTATTAGAAATAAGGCTGTCCAGTGACCAGTGGCCGCCGCCTGCTATGATAAGAGCCAGTGCCATGCCGACAACGAGCAGGTGATATTCATACCCTTCGCCTGCCTGCGTTCCGAACCAGTTCATAAAAAAGCCGTTCCTCACATGAACCATCAGCGCGGCGACCCCAATCGTCACGCCGATGCCAAAGGCGGAAATACGGGTAAAAAGCCCAACGATCAGGCCGACGGAACCCAACGACTCAGAGAGCACTGCCAGCAAGGCAAGCAGATAGGGAATCCCCATGGTATCGGTAAAAAAGTGCATTGTGCCCGCAAAGCCGTGGCCGCCAAACCATCCCAGTACTTTCTGGGAACCGTGGGCGAACATCACCACCCCCAGGACAAGACGAAGGACAGTGGTGGAAAAATCATCCTTTGTAGCAAACAGTTTGTTGAACATTGTACTCTCCAATATTTAATATTTTTCGGAATGTCGCGGTGTAAGACAACATGTTCGTCCTTCTCTTCAGCCTGCTGCTATACCAGTAAATTTGTATGCATCCATCATTATCGTTCCGTAGGTGGAGGCAGTGTGAATTCTCTTGGCAATACCACCATCACCCGCGCCCATTGCAATAAAAAGGGGTTGCAGGTGCTCCTCTGTCGGGTGATTTTCCAGGGCGTGGGGGCTCAGTTTTCGATATTGCAGGACTGTATCCTTCTCTCCGGCCTCCAGCCGTTCTTTCATCCAGTTCGCAAATACCGAAACCCATCCAGGGGGAGCGGCATCGTGCTCATATCTCGATAATTCATAGAGGTTGTGCGTCATGGCTCCTGAACCGATAATCAAAATATTCTTTTTCCTGAGCTCGGCCAAAGCTGAACCGAGATTGTAATGATACCCTAGGGGCCTGTCGGGCTGAATCGAAACTTGAACTACCGGGATATCGGCCTTCGGATACATCAGCTTCAGCAAAATCCAAACGCCATGATCCAAGCCGGAAGTGTTGACGAGTTCAGCCTTGCCGTCCACCTTTTCAAGTAATGTGTGAACCTCACGCGCCAACTCCGGCTGCCCTTTTGGTTCATACGTCATCGCGTAGAGACGCGGGTCGAATCCTCCGAAGTCATAAATGGCCTTATGCCGGTCAGCCATTGAAACCATGACATGTTCGGTGCACCAGTGCGCCGAGAATATGACTATGGCGTCCGGCTGTGAAAACGTTTTGGGCAGTTCCTGCAGAAATCGATATGTCGGATGCTCAGTCATGAGCGCAATATCCGGTGATCCGTGAGATATAAAAAAACTTGGCAAGTACATGGTGTCCTCTCCTCAATATCTGTAAACCCGTGTGCAGGATTACTCTTTGTTCTTGACTTGCACCATGCGCATGGATTATTTGCAAATCAATGACTCAAAAATACAAACGAGGATTGCAAATATGCATACTGTGGGCGACTGGGATGATTATTTCTACTTTTTGAAGGTGGCAGCCTGCGGGAACCTCAAAGCTGCAGCCCAAGAAATCGGGGTAAACCACTCATCAGTCTTTCGGCGGATTAACGGGCTGGAAAAAAAATTGAATGTTCGATTGTTCGAACGTTTGAAGACCGGGTATAAACTTACCGCTGCCGGAGAGGACATAATCGACCGGGTTCGACAGGTAGAAGAGCAAATGCATGCAATTCAACGTCTGATTCAGGGCAAGGACGTTCACTTGAGCGGTTATTTGAAAATTTCTACAACCGACACCATCGGATACTATTGGCTCCCCCCTTATATCCGCCGCTTCAAAGAGTTATATCCCGATATTATCATCGACCTGGATATTAAGACTCATTACACTAACTTGAGCAAAAGAGAGGCCGATATCGTCATTCCGGCGGTCAATACCCAACCCGATTATATGGTTGGAAAGAGATTAGCTCCAATCTATGTCAGATTGTATGGTGCCCCTTCCTATCTTGAACGATTTGGAACTCCAAAAAGCACCGATGATTTTCACCTGCACCGATTCCTGCTGCCGAATGAGTCTCTGGCTAGCTTGCCAGCCAGCAAGTGGCTGAAACGCTATATAAAAGAGGACAATGTCGTGGCTTGTTGCGATAAATTGACAGGTCTTTATCATTTGGCGCGGCACGGACTTGGGCTGACCATCTTGCCGCATTACATAGCCGGCTCCGACCCTGAGATGATAGAACTCATGAAATTACCTCCGGAATGTAATCATCACGTATGGATATTAACCCATCCGGATATTCGGCTGACAGCGCGGGTCAAGGCCTTTATGCAGTTCATGTATCGTGAAGCTGCAGGAGAGAGAGATAGTCAGCCGTGATGGTTCAGCTGCTCTGGCCTCTGCTAACGAGAGCGGAAAATCTGTTTGGTTCCGCTCTCGCTCTCGATCCTCAAATCGAGGCCATCAACGTAAGGCCTGGACTAATTCCAGGCCCGTTTGCGTCGTTTCAGGTAAGGATACTTCGGATTGGGCGATTGCATGGGTCCGTGCGCCCCATTTGATCAGATGAGCACTCCAGGTTAATCCTCCGCCAAAAGCCGGTACGAGAATGTTGCAGTTGGCCGTGACATATCCTTCCTGGACCGCTTCCACCAAGGCTACTAAGGTGGTAGCTGCCGACATGTTGCCGTAACGTTCTATGTTGATGAACACTTTTTCTTTCGGCAGTTTCATGTTTTTGGTCAGTGAGTCGATGATACGCAGATTGGCCTGATGAGGGACGATAAGATCGATGGCCTCAGTCTGGAGGCCCAATTTTGCCAGTGCCCTTTCACAAGCCTGAGTCATGCCCTTGACGGCCTTTTTAAATATTTCTTGTCCTGAAAATGCCCAGGACGTTTCGCCTAAAATCCTTTTTTTATCGGCATACTTTAGTCCCCAACCCTGTACCGACAGGATATCTCGAGATTCGCCGTAACATCCCAACGATTCGGCCAATACGCCTTGCCTGATTTCACTGGTTTCTAAGTATAATGCCGCTGCGCCATCGCCAAATAAAATCGAGACATTTCGGTTGCTCCATTCCATGATTCTGGAAACAACTTCTGCGCCGATAACAAGAGCCGAGTTTACGACACCGCTTTTAATCATGGCCGTGGCAACTGTCAGGCTGTACATGCCGCTGGTGCAGGCAGTGTTGACATCCATGCATGCGGCATTACAGGCCCCCAGCAGGCGTTGCACATTGGAAGCGGCATTTGGACACATTTCATCAAAGGTCGTGGAGCCAAATACAATAAGTTCAACATCTTCTGCTCGCTTTCCCGCTGCCGCCAATGCATTCGCCGCAGCGACATAAGCGAGTTCTGAAACATCCACATGGGAAATGCGGCGTTCTTTCATGCCCGTTCGGCTGGTAATCCATTCGTCATTGGTATCCAGAAATGTTGCCAGATCATCATTTGATAAGATGGCGGGCGGCAAACACTTTCCCCAGCCAGTTATAGCGGCGTATGTCATTTTATCTCTTTTATATAACGTATGTGCATTGAGCATCATCCCGGTGCTTGAGCTTCCATAAAAACAAAAATTACAGGTTGGATATAGTAATGTACCGGTAGTATGATGTCCATATTTTAATGGTTCGGAAGGGGAGAGACAGCATCGGCAATCGCCTAAGTAGCTCTCTTTCTGTTTTGCAGGCTTTGCAGATCAGACCGTACTGCGCACTATAAGATTGTTCTTCTCCAGCTCCGCCAGAAAAGCCGTGACCTGACGCGAGCAGATATCGGCCTCGATTTCATATTCTTCGAGCAGGCGGCCGATCATGGCCGCCTGCTGAATCTTTTGCTCCAGCATCTGCCAGATGCGGCACCCCACCGCATCGATCCCGTAATACAAACCCGAATGCATGTCCAGGATGACCATCTCGCCGTCAAGTTCCTGGCAGAAGAATTCCTAATATTTTGCTGATTTTTCCACCGGGAAAAATCGGTTTAATCAGGTTATCCTGCTCTCAATATCAACGGATGCCGGGGTATTGCGGTGGTATTTCGCCAGACTTCCTTTATGTTAAGAGAGGGGGGGAGCTGATGACTGTCTGGAAAGTTTCACCGGAGCGCTTAGCTGAATTGAAATCCCCCTTTGCAAGATTTGATTTGACCGGGAATTTAAGATAAGTCGCTCTTTCTCAGCCGTTCCCCCCGCTTATCGAATACCACGATAAATAGAGCGAGCAAGGCCGTTACACGCTAAATTCTTTTACTGGCGATTTTGTACACTAAATTTCTTTCCAGTTTGCCTCTTGCAACAACCGGCCGGGAAAAGCAACTGCTTTCCCCAGGTCCGATTGATTATTGAAACTCCTTTCTTGTTGACTTCGGGAATCTCCGCCTTGATCACGAATGCCTTGTCAGTTTCCAGAATGTCAACTCCGGGGGACCAATCCCCTGCAGCAATAACTTCCTGGCTTCCCGCTCGAGGTGCCCTACAGCTCTCCAGTGTAGCGTTCGACCATATCCTCAATTTTGTCGCCATGGATCCCCTCGTAATAGAGCCATTATGAACCTCCATATTTGCGGGTTTGAATTTTTCCCAATGGACAACTCTCTCTGCTCTCTAATCTGCAAACATCTTCAACCTCTAAGTCCTGTGGAAGCAATCCTGGCAGGCTTCGGGATTACATGCCGGACCATTTGGTCAATCGTGAACTCCACCCTTTCCCGAAGTTCCGATAGTGCCTTAATTTGACAGGTCAGATGGTCAATCTTCTCGTTGAGAATGTTAATTTTTTTTTTGAGAGCCATTTTGATCCTATCTACGTTGATTTTATGTGATATGAGTAATTTCCCTCTGAATGAATACTCCAACCAGGAGAGGGCCCAGCCCTCTTATTCCTGTAAATCGACTAGGGTGCAGCCGGCGGTTCTGAAAGGAAAAGTAAAATAATTTGAGAAGGTGTTGAATAATTTCCTGTCTACATTTGAGTCTATTTAGAAAATAATTTTGGGATTTATGCAGGAAAGTTTATCAATTCTATTGTCCGGAAAGAAAGATTCAAAAGGTCTGCTATCTCCAATAAGCTCATGTTATGTTTGATATAATCTATAATTCACGGGGGGCCAGTTTTACGTTCGCCGGCACGAATCTCCTCAATCAATTCCGGCTCTCCGTTCACCCGACTCCAAAAGGTTTCCGAAACCGAGACCACGGCATCGTAGCGCACTGTAACCTGCCAGCGATCTCCGGCCAACCCTATGGGATTCATCATAAAACCGGACCACAACGCCGTTTGCCAGTTGATCTTCTTCTAAGTGTTTCACTTCAGTTTCCATTTTCTTATGACCACCTCATTACTTCGTCCGGTCCCTGCAAATTGCAGAACCTCATTTCATGCCCTTTTCTATGCCCTAATCGCGGTGCTGATCGGCGGTGGGAACAAGTTATTAAATGGTTTTGAAATTCTCTCTCTTATAAATTTTGCCAATTCCTCCCCATCATAGAAGGCTTTTTCGAAAAACAGGCCGGATGCCGGCGCCGTATGGTTGGCTGGAATCTTGGAAAGGCCTTGGAAAAGAATTTGAATTTCCTCTTCTTTTAGTCGGTGACCTCCAACCTCAACCAAAACTCCGACCATTCGTCGGACCATATGCCAAAGAAAATGCGACCCTATTACACGGACCCAGATCACATCCTTCTCAACAAAAATCTCGACATTATGGACCAGTACCATGGTTGATTTTTTGAGTTCCTGTTTTTCGGCAAAAGCGGCATAATTGTGCATACCGACCATCATCGTTCCCTCACGCTGCATGGCAGGCACATCCAGTTCCTCATGCACCCACCAGTCATAACGTTTACCGAAGGCCGATTTTCTTATGCGGAGCTGGTAGATATAACTTCTGGCAATGCAGTTATGGCGGGCATGAAAACGTTTATCCGCCGACTCAACGGCTCTTACGACCACATCTTTAGGCAGGGTTTCATTAAGCTTCCGGGCAACCTGGTGTGGCGGCATATCGCTTACCACTTCAAGATGAGCCACATATTCCAAGGCATGAACTCCTGTATCGGTACGACCACAACCCTGAAGATCCATATTGATTTCGCCAAAGACGCGCGTAGCACCCTTTAGCAGATCGCCCTGCACCGTTCGGGCATCCGCTTGTTTCTGCCAGCCACTGAAGTTGGTGCCATCAAACTCAAGAGTAAGCCTGTAGCGACGGGGATTATCTTTTCCTGTCATGATGTTAGAAGTTGCTCAGTTTATTTGAAGAAAATTCTGTGGATTTTAAGTGGAATCTCTGCTTGTTATTATGCTGCCTGTTCAAAAGGGTTGTCAGATTATCTCCGAATCCTCACTATCAAGCAATCCATCCACTGTATCGAGAGAAGGTGAATAGGTCCATCCTATCCCATCGCATCCTCTGTAACCGAATGCCTCTGCTTTTCTCTCACACTCTTCGTTGGTATTTCCTTCGATTATTGCCAAAACCCTCAAGGTTTCAGTATCGTAAACGTAGAGTTCCATAATCTATTTCGGTCATTACCTCTGGATCAATATTCCAATTACTTCAGTGCTGAACTGATTTTGTCGTCATTCTTTTTATAGGTTAGTCTTCAATTTAACGGCATCCTTCATTTTTATCATAGGCTGCGAGTGATCGTCATCGGATCTATATATCTCAACCCCATGTTTTTTTGCATGTTTCCTGATGGTATTCATGGAGAGGTTGAAAAACGCTTCAAGATCCTTGCTTCCAATTATGTATTTTTCCGTAACAGTTGGTTGTTCTGGAAGTGGCAATACTGCTCGTGGCCAATCAATATTTATTTTGTTTTTTCTGCACCATTGCACAAAATTAGCGGGGGTGACTTTATCTGGAGGACTTTCTCGTGCATTCCATAGCTCTAATATTTGCCGAGCATGCTTGCAGGGTTCAGTATTCCCCCATCGGAAGGTATAATTAAGCGCCCAAACTCCAGTTCCTTTTTCGGGGATTCCTCCGCCATCTGGATGGGGGCATAATCCGCTAACCAGCATGGCAGCCTGGCCTGGTGTCCACATTTCGTACTCGAGCCATTTCACAAGGGCGGAGGTTTTTCGTGTTTTTTTGCTATAGCTCTTTGCCATTAATGGAGACAGTAAAGTAGGTGCATTCTTGGGCTTTTCCATTATCCATCCTCCTATGATTGGTAATCTTCTGTATTCGGAGTGCGGAACAAACCGGGGACTGGGATTTTGTATCACGGCCGTGGTGAGGTTCTACTCCTCTACATTTTACCTGGAAATTATTGACAGAATGTTTTTCGAAGGTCATCATTCAGGACCTTAACGTTTCCAGCCCCCCGTTTTGTTCCACTCTCCTTTTCAAGAAAGTTGTGTCGTTTGGGAACGCCATACTTCGAGTTCTTCCAGCAGCTCAAGAGAGAGCAACTCCACGCAAATTGACCCGCAAAACCTTTTGCAACCTGCAGGCTACTGCGTGGTCATAATTAATAACTGCTGGGCCGTGCCCTGCCCTCAAGGGTCAACGCGATAATGAGTATTGGCGACGAAATTCGACAATGTGCGTGGCCCGGACGGCAGCTTTAAAGGAATCAATGGTTAAACCTTCCTATGTCAAGGAAGTATGCGAGGCAAGCCTAAAACGCCTGGGCGTGCGGATGTTATCGACCTGTGCTATCAGCACCGTGTCGATCCGGAAATACAGATCAAAAAAACTGTCGGGGCCATGTCACATCTCGTCAAACAAGGCAAGATGCGATTCCTTGGGGTTCCCGGATATCTTGCACCAACCCCTCGAGGGTAATCCTGTTTTCTTGAGGGGTTGACCATAAAGCCCTTTTTCATTCTTATGCAACTCACCCCGAAAAATCAGGATTGAGGAGGGGCAATCGCATCGTTACATCATTCCTCCCATTCCGCCTCCAGCTTCTTTATCCTCTGGGAGATTTGCAATGATGCACTCTGTGGTCAGCAGCATACCGGACACGGATGCCGCATTCTGAAGTGCAATTCGCGTTACTTTTACAGGATCAATAACACCGGCAATAATCAGATCTTCGTATTCTTCTGTAGCAGCGTTGAAGCCGTAAGCACCTTCAAGTTTTTTAACCTTCTCAACAATAACGGAACCCTCGCAGCCAGCGTTGTTGGCAATCTGGCGGATTGGCTCTTCAAGGGCTCGCAGCAGGATGTTTTTACCAAGTGCCTGTTCACCTTCAATCTCCAGAGCTGCAAGCGCTTCAAGGCAGCGGATGTAAGCTACACCGCCGCCCGGAACAACACCTTCTTCTACCGCTGCGCGGGTTGCGTTCAGGGCATCTTCAACACGAGCTTTCTTCTCTTTCATCTCAATCTCGGTAGCAGCACCGACATTTATAACGGCAACGCCACCGATCAATTTTGCAAGGCGTTCCTGGAGTTTCTCGCGATCGTAATCAGACGTGGTATCTTCAATCTGTGTTCGGATCTGCTTAACACGGGCAGCAATCTTCTCTTTGTCGCCAGCTCCGTCAACGAGGGTAGTAGTATCTTTGTCGACCATAATGCGCTTTGCTGTACCGAGATCGTCGATGGTAATGTTCTCAAGCTTGATTCCGAGATCTTCGGTAATTACCTTGCCACCGGTGAGGATTGCAATATCTTCAAGCATTGCCTTCCTGCGATCACCAAAACCAGGTGCTTTAACTGCAGCAACTTGTAGGTTTCCACGCAGTTTATTAACAACAAGGGTTGCAAGGGCATCGCCACCAACATCTTCAGCGATGATGAACAGGCTTTTTCTCATCTTGACAACTGACTCAAGAATCGGCAGCAGATCCTTCATGCCGGATACTTTCTTCTCAACAAGGAGCAGATAAGGATCATCCAGTCTAACTTCCATACGATCCGGATCAGTTACGAAGTAGGGAGAAAGGTATCCGCGGTCAAACTGCATACCCTCAACGACATCAAGGGTGGTATCCATTGATTTTGCTTCCTCAACGGTTATAACACCTTCTTTACCAACCTTATCCATAGCCTCAGCTATAATGTTACCAATAGTCTCGTCATTGTTTGCAGAGATGGTTCCCACTTGGGCGATTTCTTTCTGCTCTTTGGTCGGGGTAGCGATTTCCTTTAGCTTGTTGACGACAACCTCTACAGACTTATCTATTCCCCGCTTGAGTTCCATTGGGTTGGCACCGGCGGCAACAAGTTTTACACCTTCAGTATAGATCGCCTGAGCCAGAACAGTTGCGGTTGTAGTACCGTCACCAGCTACGTCGGAGGTCTTGGAAGCAACTTCCTTGACCATCTGGGCACCCATATTCTCAATCTTGTTTTTTATTTCGATCTCTTTAGCAACGGAGACACCATC
>JARLHL010000012.1 GCA_031292275.1 Desulfocapsaceae bacterium
GGTGAATTGAATTTTGATAGACAAAAAAAAACTGCAATCAGTACTTTTCTCCGTTGTGCATACACTCATGGTGTTAGCCATCTTTGCTTCTTCCCATAGAAATCAGACCAGGATGTGAAATTACCCGAATATGTTTCTCCCATCAGAGTTAAGCAATAATAAATGAATCAAATTTGAGGAGTCGAGATTATGAAATTTACGTCGATTAAGTTCAGACTGATTACTGGCGGTATTACTCTTGTTTTACTACCACTCATAATAAGTGGCTATATTTCTACTACAAAATCATCAACAGCCTTAACAGATATCTCAAAAAATCAGGCAAAAACCATTGCGGAAGACCTTTCCCGCCTAGCCGACAACGCCCTGACTTCGGAAATACAACTGGCAGAAGTCATTTCCACAATTCCTGTGGTAATCGAGACCCTTACCACAATTAAACAATCAGGAACCCCCGAGGCGACCGAACAAGTCAACAGGCTTTTTCAAGGCCTCGGTAAAATCCTTACTAAAATGGGCACGAACTATCAGGGCATTTTCGTTACTGATGCTGACGGCAATCGGATAACCGGTGTACTTGAGGATGGCAGGGAATACAAAGCTAACAACATTACAGATCTTGATTATTTCAAGCAAGTTAAGTCCTCCGGCAAGGCGTTGATCGGCGATATCAGGCATTCAGCGGTAACACAAAAACTGATTTGTGAAATATGCGCCCCCGTCAAAACAGAAAATCAAAAGATTATCGGTACCGTCGTAGTGGTCCTCAAAGTTGATTATCTCACTGAAATCATATCAGGAAAGGCAATTGGAAAAACTGGATACGGCTTTATGATCGATAAGAACGGTATCATACTCGCCCATCCTGTTCCTGAAAAAATCCTGAAACTCGATTTGAAGCAAGTTGCCGGCATGGAGGGTATTGTCAGTAAGATGCTTACCGGTGCAAAAGGAGTTAACGACTACACCTTCCAAGGGGTTCCCAAAATCGCCGGTTACTCTCCCCTGTCGGTAGTCAACTGGTATGTAGCGGCAACCCAGGATGCAGCGGAATTTTTAATGGCGGCAAAATCAATCCGCGACCTGATCACGATCATGACTGCGGCGATTATCCTGACCATTGCCATAGTCGCCTATGCTGCAAGCCTGATGGTCAAGCCGCTGAACAGGGCAATTGCCAATCTCAAGGATATAGCGGAAGGTGAAGGTGATCTTACTATGCGCCTGGATGCCCAAGCTAAAGACGAAATCGGAGAACTCGGCTTCTGGTTCAATCGATTTATCGAGAAATTGCAGGCCATCATCAAACGGCTTGCGGAAAATTCAAAACTCGTCAATTCTTCCGCCAACCAGCTCTCGGGCATCGCCAAACACCTTTCCACCGGTGCCGAGGACACCTCTCATCGGGCCGCCAATGTGGCAACCGCCTCAGAAGAGATGACAGCCAATCTGAACAACGTCGCCGCTGCCATGGAACAGTCATCGACCAACACCAATGTGGTCGCCGCCGCCGCAGAGGAAATGACATCGACAATCACTGAAATTGCTGAGAATGCGGAGCGCGCAAGAGATGTTTCATGCAATGCGGTAAAGCAGGCGGAAAGCGCCTCCGACAAAATGAAAGAGTCGGGCGAGGCAGCCCAGAAAATAAGCACGGTCACCGAGACAATTACCGAGATATCCAAGCAGACCAATCTCCTTGCCCTCAACGCCACGATTGAGGCGGCGCGGGCAGGAGAAGCAGGAAAGGGATTTGCTGTGGTCGCCAATGAAATCAAAGAACTGGCCAAACAGACTGCCCAGGCAACCTTGAATATCAAAGATCAGATCGATGATGTGCAACGGACGACACGGTCCACCGTTGTTGAGATAAACCACATCTCCGAAGTAATCGGCGGTGTGAATGATATCGCCTCGACTATTGCCACGGCGGTTGAAGAGCAGTCGGCCGCCACGAAGGAAATAGCCAGCAATATATCCCAGGTCAGCCAGGGGATAAGCGAAGTCAATAAAAATGTAAGCCAAAGCTCGACGGTAGCCACTGAAATTTCGCAAGATATTTCCAAGGTCAATCAGGCGGCGACGGGAATCTCCAAAAGCAGTAAGGAAGTCCAGGTCAACTCTGAGGATCTGCTGCGCATGGCCAAAGAACTGGATGCCATAGCCGGCAACTTCAAGGTCTGATCCGGAATTTCACGAACCCGGGCCGAAACCTGAGTCAATCATCTTATCTTTTGACATCGATTTCGGCCTCACCTGCTCAGGCACCAGGCATCACCTGACAATATTTTCAGGATCTCACGTATTGTATCAATTGCCGGATTTTTCTGGCTCCCGTATCATGCCGGGTATAGAGAAAAAATACTTTTCTGTCCGTTATGAATGGTTATATTACATTCTGCCACAACAGCGGCGTCTGTTTGTCACCATCTTTTATCGGTGGCAATTGTACGGGCAAGAGAGTGAGATTATATGCAAAAGGAGAATTGTATGAAGGTAAGAGATATGTTACGAGGAGTGTTGATAGCCGGCCTGTTGGCAACAATGGTTTCACCGGCCTTGGCACAGGAACAAGCAGACCACTTGTCTCAAGCGCTACCGGAGGTCAACCATCAAGATGGGATAGCATATACGACAGGCGGTATCGGAGCTGATGAGACAAACGCGCTCAAGGCGACAGCAAAAAACTACAACCTCTTCATCTCAAATTCCGAAAAAAATGGCTCTTTTACCGATAACACCTCGATTACGATTACAGGCAGGCAGGCAACACTGACCGTGAACGACGCAGGGCCCCTGTTTTATGCCAAGCTGCCTCCGGGAGAATATGTCATCAAGGCAACCAACGGCGACCAAAACCTGCAGCGAAATGTCACAATTACGGGCAACAAACAGGCCCAGATTCACCTGATCTGGCATGGCAGGTCCGTTGATTACGAACCGCCTGTCCCTCAGAACTCCGGAAAAGGATCCACATTTTTTTAGCGGTATATTTGAAGGCTTGCAGGAGCGGCGCGCTTGTCATACCGAAGCGAGATGCCTCCTGCAAATTTCGTTGTAGACTGCCAGTCCGGTCCGGCATGCGTGCTCGGACAATTGCCCCGGAAGTGCCAAGCGCGCCATACCGAAGTGATGAACTTTCCATAATTCGTTGTGATCGGCAGCCCCGCATCCGGCCATGCCGGTTACAGGCGTATGGGGTTCTGCTGCTGGGCAGGCCCCCATCCCCGCCACAGGCTTCAACTGCATCCAGGCTCTTTCACCGTCATTGTATATGCCGGGCCGAATAATTTGCATCGGGTGCAAACTCAATTGACATTTGATTTATACCTGCAATTAAGGTATGTTACCAATGCAAGGTATCTTGTGCAGCACGCCCTTCAAGAAGGTTCAATACAATCAGCCGTCTTCTCCTGCTGAACGGATTTTTTGAATTGTTCACCACGGTATCTCCTTTCAATTTTTCACCTTCCGCCATGATGAAAACGCGACGCCACAGGACAGAGGCAGGAGAGTATAGAAAAATAAAACGGAGCCGTGCTGAGAACTCAAGTATTTGATTAAAAATCAAAATAACACTGACAGAGGTTATACAATGAATAAACTCATCCCCCTCTCTCTTCTCTTTTACCCGCTCCTCTTCGTCCAACCCGGAATATGCCAGGACGATGAAGGATGTCATTTCAATACAGAAAACGCTATCATCTGCGCCTCTCCGCGAAAAGCGGCTTTAGCCTTTCAGTATTTCGGCTTTGATGCAGGACTGATCAACATGCCCCTTAATCAGCAGGTACTCAGGGAATTGGGATGCAGGATACCCTATACCGCAAATTATAAAGACGCAGTTATCAGACAGGTACATGCTGAAGTGATAGACACACCATCAGGCCCGGAACCGGTCATTTCAGCAATTATCAACGGGAAGGACAGAGGATATATTGCCCAGCGGTACCTGGATGGAGCCTGCAGGCGATACAAGCCCGAATGGGAGGATCAATAAACTCAAATCGTATTTGTACCGTCTCCATTCATTCTCACGGCAGGCTGCATATACCGGTGCATCCCCTCCGGCGACGGCTTCGGCACCACTTTTCTGCAATGCATGTTTTCTGTGTATATACTCCTCGCTATTTCGATGCAATATCAGCATGATTTGTTGTATTGACCTCGTCCGCCTCCAAGAGGCCGAGAATACCGCTCAAAGGCGTGAAATTGGCAGGCAACTGCGTTTTCCCTTTGTAATATCAATCGGATTATGAATAAATACGGATATCCTGTTCGATATTCACGCGTATAAGAAAGAGTTTTCCCGGCATATTTCAAGGAGAAAATAGTATGAGGTTTCGATGTGGTATTTGTGAAAAAATCTATAAAATCGATTTTATGCATGTTTGCCTGAACGATCTGTCCTTTCAATGTCAAAACTGTAATAACAAATTTTCCGTTAAAAAGGATTTAAGCTTCTCATCCTCCAGCAGAAACTCCACCATTATTTGTGAAAATTGCGGGACGTTCATTCCTGAAGGAGAAAGGTCGTGCACAGCATGCAATTTTATCGTCAGCAAGCCCCATGAGGATCTGAGAATAGATAACTACCTGTATGAACACTATGAAGTGAAGAAGAACGGGAAAATATTCAGTAAAAAAGCCGGAAACATACCGAACAGGAGCAAGATCATGCTGCCTGCGTGTCTGCTGCTCATGTTTTTTCTGCTGTTGGCCGGGGCGGCGTATCTCTCCGCAAAAAGTCCGCAAGGTATACGATTGACGCAATTCGTCAGAGAGGGCATCACCCTGATAAAACCGGTACGGCATGAAATGCAGGTCGTAATTATGAAATCTGGCCAGACGTTCTATATAAATAGTATCAAAAAAGATAAGGGAGTCTTACAATTAGCCACTCCCAGCGGGTTGGTTATTGATGTTAAGGAGCAGGACGTCCTGCAGATTTCACAGGCAACCGTAAAAAAATAATGGAGAGGTGCAGACTGGGTTGCAGCGCGGCAAGCGCGCAACCCAGTCCAACGCAGGGGGGTTTTACCAACCACCTAAAATCCCCCAAAGTGAGGAGCATCTTCCGGCTTTTAGCCAATATTATGGTAGGGGTTCACATGGTCACGATGTTCAGAGGCACCACGAACGGTATTGATCACCTCTTTGACCCCATCAACCTTTTGGGCAATATTTACAAGTTCGGACAGGAGGTTTGCGGAGAAAGCTATCTTGCCTTCAACATTGCTGAAGGAAATGACCCCGTCATTGGCAGTGATCGTTATTGAAGGGGCAATCTGAACAATCCTCGCCTGTACCTTACATGCCAGCGCCAGATCATTGACCATTTTCTGCGATTTTTCAGTCGCCTGGAAGGTAGGGAGATGCACGGTCTGCGCCAGAATACCAACGACATCATCGACCGACAGGGATTTTATACGCAGAACCATATCATACAACCGGCTGTCCCAGGTATCTGTCCCGTAAACCTGAAGCCCCCATTTACGCCGCTCCTCATCGTCTTTTTTCAGAACATAGAGGGCCTTTTCAGCAGAGATATTTTCCCTTTTCATCTCCTCCTGCACCCTGTCGCCCATGTCGGCAATGATCCTGACCTTAATAACATGGGGGATGTCCTTCAGGAAGTATTGCCCCGCCAGGCCATGATACACGACATTGTCCTTCTGGACGTGCTGCAAGAGCGCTGATTTCAAATAACTGAGATACCGCTCCTTTCCGTAATGAAACCGTTCCAGGACGGTGGGCGCATCATGAAGGGCCCTGATCAGTCTGATCTCAGGGATATTGAATTCATCCGAGGCCTCCAGCAGGATATCCCGGGAAATACACTCATATCCGAGCCGACCGGCTAATTTTTCAGCGACTTCTCGTCCTCTGCTGTACGAACCTCTGGAAATGGTGATAATTGACATGTATTCATACTCCTGTTCTTCTGTCGTTAATTTGTTGAATGTTCCTCTGAATGAGGCAGAAGCCCTCCGATAAAGGCCGCTGATCCATGCAACTCCGGACAATCCCCGGTAAACATTTGTCTGATTGATCGGCAAACAATATATCGGCAAAAAGGAGAAAGCAAGGGAAGAGCGGCATTACCCAGCCATATTGGTGATAAGGCCACAGTTTCTACCCGGCACTGCCGCAACCGCGAGGCCGGAGCCGGTCTTCACCGGATCGCACACCTTCTTTCGCCGGTGCCTGGGGCCCATGAAGAAGTTTCTCTTCACTCAGACGGATCCGGACATGAAGGCATCAGCCACGGGCATCGCCCTTGACAATAAAGGGAAAATTTTGTTTAAGCTATGATTCGGGACACTCGAGGGGAAATGCCTGGACCTCGTTTTTCAGCAGATTCATCTTAGAAAAATGCGCATATACCTTCAGGGCGATCTCCCTGCGGGTTGCCCTTTTCTTCAATGTCCGCCGTCTGTGTTTCGACGGTATCAAAAAAAGATCCTTGTTTTTGAGCGGCAGTTCCAGGTAATAATCACCGGAGGATATCTTCGTTGATTCAAAAGATTCCCAGAATCTATCGTAATTTCTTGCATAATCAGCAGTCAGGCATGCCAGCTGATTATTTGTGCTTATCCCTATGAGCGACTCAACCCCCAGGCCAAGCGCCATACCTTCAACGATAGATAAGAGCAAAGTGGAGGGCTTGTTTTCGCCGAATGCCTTCGTACAAACGGAAATCTCCTTCAGTCTGCCAGCATATCCCTGGATCCTGGAAATAAAGAGGATGATCCTCTCTCTCACACCAAAGCATTTTCCAGGGGCAAAAGAAAATCCCATACAGTAAAGCGCGGTCCCGTTCATCGTAAAATCAAGAAGCAAGGGCCCCTCTCTTTCAAAGGGCGATGGCGTTTTCAGGGAAATTTCATACGAATTTCCCTCTCTGGTTTCAGACCAAAAGGTCAAACCGTCTCCATATATCTTCTTGATGATATGGAATGGAAAAGTACGCTGCAAAAAAGCATAATGACAGTTGATAATTTTCAGTTTCTTGCGGGTAGTCAAAGAAACAGACAAATAATCGAACAGGTAGTAAACCTTAACTCTTGGACAGAGCAGTCTGTGCCTATGCAGAGAGCTGAGGGTCTTTCTCAGCTTGAAGTGGTCATGAATGAAAAAAAGAATCCTAGAACCTCTCAGGCAAAGAACCAGCCACTCCACCATGGATCTTTCCCGATGAAGAGGTAAACGGGGAAAAGCGGGCAGCACTTCACTGAGTAAGGTCGTACTCTCTGGCATAGTATTGTTAAATCACCATAACCTCAGAGACAGAAATAAGGGGCTAATAACACTTCCCTCAAGTCCGCGGATAAACACAAAGAATCCAGACATACTCGGACCCTTCGCCAGGCGGGAGAGGAACGATAAGCCTCTCCTCACAATCACTCGTCAGCACGATACACTATACACCTGGGCTTGCAAATAAAATTCCAGAAAAAAAGAATCCAGACATCCGCATATCACTTTTTCGATCGATCAACAATCCCCTTGTTATAATAGCAAAATAGAAAGAAACAATAAATCATATTTTCCAGAAATATGGAATAATACACTCAGGGCATCAATCCCGCCTGCGTCAGATAAGGTTGTTTTTTCCTGCTGAGGACAGTATTGCATGCAAGGCGCCAATTTGTTGTTTCTTTTTTGTATTTCTCAATGTTTGCCATGTCCTGACTTCTTTTCCTGCAAGCCGAAAGTCTCTCTTTTTCCGCCCAGGCATTGGCCGGCCAGCAGATTCAACTGATCCTCATTCATATTTCGTTGGAACCGGCCATGCTGGTTTAACTGTGATCCGCAACGCAAAGAGAGACTTTGATGGTCGCGCCTCACCGACACTCTACAGTCGCACACAGGCGCTATTTTGCGACTGTAACGTCTTTTTACCCTGACAGGTTTATTTTCAATATTATCTAACATTATGCAATAAAAGCAACTTTCATTTCTCAATCTATCTGGCCCAATGTTTGCTGTTACCAACCTTACGAAAAGCAGAAAGGAAAAAACAAATATATTTTTGGGAGGACAAAATATGCCTGGATTTGATCCGCAAGGACAAAGAGGACAATGCTTCCGCGCCACCGATACCGACCCGGCAAGGAAACGAGGTCAAGGTGGCCAATGTCAGAAAAAAGGCGGCGGCAAGAGGAGCCAGAGGATGGGTAAGGGCTCAGGTGGATGCCAGGGCCGCCGCCAGGAACCGGCAGGATAGGACTTGATAGGTTGGGACCAATACGGTAAAACCCAAAAAAGAGCCTTGACGGAAAAGGCATAAAAAGGATCATCCATGGACAAAAACACAGTCATTTATTCTCCGATCGGGATAATTCATAGTGACCATATTACGGCCCGGCAGACACCGATCCAACCAGTCTTTGCCAAAGGTTGTTGCGGTACGGCTGAGATCTTCAGTGAATTTGTCGAGGGTTTGCGGGACCTGGAGGGCTTTTCTCATATTTACCTGATTTATCATCTCAATCAGGCTGAACCGGCGAAGTTGACGGTCAAACCATTCCTGCAGGATATCGAACGGGGGGTCTTTGCCACCAGGGCACCTTGCCGCCCCAACGCCATCGGCCTAAGCATCGTGGAGCTTGTACGCCGCGAGGGTCCGATATTATACCTCGATGGGGTGGATATCCTCAACGACACGCCGCTCCTGGATATCAAGCCCTATACAGCCAAATTCGACCGGCTGGACACGACCCGTAATGGCTGGCAGGACGAGGTGGATGAACAGACGGCGAGACGGCTCGGTCGAAGGGACTACCTGGGTGATGGCCGTTGAAAATATTTCTCTAAAATCGTGATCGGGCCGCGCCAACCTAACAAGGAGAAGACCCATGATTGAAGAATGGATTAAGGAAATCAAACAACATTGCGACCCCGACATGCTGGGAATGATCTTGACCCATAATGGAGTCGTCCGCGGCACCGCAAAGGACGGCATCCGGATAAAGGCCATGCATCTCTCTTACGACAGGGACATGCTCCAGCAGACTGTTCAGACATTTAAGGCAAGAGATGGAATCGTCGACATCAGGGTCTGGATCAATGAAGGGGAACTACAGGTTGGGGATGATATTATGATAGTTTGCGTGGCCGGACGGTTTCGAACTGATATCCTCCCGGTATTTGAGGAATTGCTTATATCCATCAAGACTCGAATCGTTTGCGAAAAAGAGCTGTGACACGTTGTCATCATACTGCCTCAACGGGTGCCTTGATTCCTGCAACCGGTATCAATACAGTATCTATCGTCAGCAGGGTTTGCTTTGACGCTGCTGATACGATATGGACATGGATGATGGATGCAATGTCCGGGCGCGTTGGCTATCCAGAGACGTGCGCAATGCTTCAGTCAATCTGAGAGGAGAAGAGCATGATCAATGAAGAGAGGTTCGAACCCGTTTTCGACAATGCTCCCCAAAAGGACTGGTTCCTTCAATTCCTGGTCAATATGGCCAACAAGAGTCATTTTGAATTAAAGATAACCTTGAATGTGGGAGGTTTCCTGATATCGGGGACCCTTGCCGGCGTAAAACAATATTTTGCTGACTTCGGTTCAGACTTCGCGTCCTCATTCTACGCGGAAAAAAGTTCAAAGGAGATACGGGAAACCTTCAAGAGAATCGGTGATGAATGCGCCTGCGTCTCCAACTCGGAGCCGAGCGACTCGCCATCGTATATTCACCTCAAGGACGCCAGATTTTTCGATGCCCAGGGCAACGCAATAGGCGGCAATCAGGGAGTCTGGTGGCGAGGGCGGATTTCCGAGGTTCAGGGCTTTATACCAGGAACAATTACCAAGGGCTCCCCTCTCTCAGCGCCATAAGTCGGCAGGCAGGGACAATCTGATCCCTTGACCAAACGGGATTTCGCCCTGACCCGGTAAGACCTTTCACCCGGGACACCCCATATCGGCTGGAAAAAAGGCCATGCAGTTCCTCCTGCAGCCTCACATCATGCAGCAGGAGGAGCTCTCGTCAATCCAATAAAAAATCAGAGCGATTGCTCCTCACGGCATTTTTTCAGTTACTCGATTGATGGAAATGCTTATCCTTGAAATGGAAAGGCATGTTCCGTTCAATCGCCCCGGGAACCCCGGATCATCATCCCCTCTATCACCGATCGGATTGTGGATTATTCAACAGAACCTCAAGAAATTTTCTTATCACTGAGCCCGCAGAGATATTGCGAATTTTACGATATTGAAATGGCTGATTTCACCTTTGATCTCCCATTTTATCTCTCTACCCTTGCGCCTGAATCGGAGATCCTGGAGCTTGGCTGCGGCAGCGGCCGGCTTACCAGGGCCCTTGCTACACGAGGGCACAGGATCACCGGGATTGATAATTCAGCAGAGATGCTCGACAGGGCTGCATCTCAGGATACAAGGAACATCTCCTATATCTGCATGGATATGAACGAGATCCTGTTACCCGGGCGGTTTAATGCAGTCATCGTCCCCTACAACACCTTCACTCTCCTGGAAAGTCCGGCGACGGTCGCTCGCTGCCTGAAGCGCATCCGGGGGCACCTGAAGGAAGGGGGCCGTCTCCTGCTTCAGATATTTACAGCGAACCCGGCCTCTTTTCCGTCTACAGGCGCTAGGACCTTTCAATTTCAGATATTTACGACTGCAGATGGAGGAAAAATCATCAAAGAGACACTCAAACACTACAGGGAGGAGGAACAGGTGATTATGCTCAATGAGCGGTATCGCGTGCGTCCCGCCGGCAGCCTGAGAAAAAACGAAGACTTAGCCCACAGCATGCGTCTGCTGGCCCTCCCCTATAGCCAGTGGGCGGAACTGCTGATCGAAGCGGGATTCACCATCGTCAGCGAGTACGGCGACTATGATCTTTCCTCCTTTGTCCAGAGCAGGGATAGCCGCCTCCTTCTGGCTGCCCGGACAGCCTGATCTGTCTTTCGTTTATTTTTTTAAAAAAAATACAATTCTTGACCTGAATCAAGGATTGTCACTTCCCCTTTTCGTATAGTGAAATCATCGAAGCACGGACACCAAGACCATGACCGGCTCCGAAAAGACCATACAATTGAGATCCAGGCGATCACATAACGGTATCCGGAACGGATATCCAACACTTTTTCAGGAGGACACATCATGTTTTGCAATCAATGCGAGCAGACTGCACAGGGAACCGGTTGTACAAAAATAGGCGTATGCGGAAAGCAGGGAGAGGTTGCCAGCCTGCAGGACCTTCTCACCTTCGCCATCCAAGGACTATCGGTGGTCGCCCATGAGGGACGCAAGGTAGGCGTCGTTGATAATGCCATTGACCGCTTCACCGCCGAGGCAATTTTCGCCTGCCTCACCAATGTGGATTTCGACCCTGCCCGTTTCCAGGTCTGGATCAACAAGGCCTACGAACTCCGTCAGTCGCTGAAGGAAAAGGTCAAGGCAGCAGGCGGCCCAGCCCGGTTCGAGGCTGATGCCGCTTCCTACACCCCGGCCCTGACCCTTGCCAGCCTGGAGGCCCAAGGCGCCCAGTTGGATCTCATTAATACGCTTGACGCCAATGAGGACCTGCGGTCATTAAAGCAGATCAGCCTCTACGGGCTCCGGGGGCTTGCCGCCTATACCGACCATGCCGCGATTCTCGGCCAGCAGGACGATACCATCTACGCCTTCATCCATGAGGCCATGTCCCAACTTACCCGCAAGGATCTGGGGCTTAATGATCTGGTAGGGCTCGCCCTGAAGGTCGGATCGGTGAACCTGAAAGCCATGGAGCTTCTCGACGCCGGCAACACCGGCACCTACGGGCATCCCGTTCCGACCGAAGTCCCCCTTGGCCAGAAGAAGGGCAAGGCCATTCTGGTCTCCGGTCATGATCTCAGGGACCTGGAACTGCTGCTGCAGCAGACCCAGGGCAAGGGGATCAGCATCTATACCCACGGCGAGATGCTGCCCTGCCACGGCTATCCTGCCTTGAAGAAATACGAGCATTTCTATGGGCATTACGGCACCGCCTGGCAGAATCAGCACAAGGAGATGGATGTGTTCCCCGGCGCCATCCTCTTTACGACCAACTGTATCCAGAAGCCCAAGGAGACCTATAAGGCCAATGTCTTCACCACCGGCCTGGTGGGATGGCCCGGCGTCACCCATATCGGCGACAGCAAGGATTTCACCCCGGTCATCGAACGGGCCTTGGCCCTGGAAGGCTTCACTGCCGATGCGCCGAAGGGTTCCGTTTTGACCGGTTTTGCCAGAAACGCCGTGCTGGGCGTTGCCGATAAGGTCATTGAGGCCGTGAAAGCCAAGGCAATCCGGCACTTTTTCCTGGTGGGCGGCTGCGACGGCGCCAAACCGGGACGTAATTACTACACCGAGTTCGTAGAGAAAGTGCCCTCTGATTGTGTTGTCCTCACCCTTGCCTGCGGCAAGTTCAGGTTCTTTGACAAGAAGCTGGGCGACATCGGCGGAATTCCGCGTCTTCTCGACGTCGGCCAATGCAACGATGCCTACTCGGCAATCCAGATTGCCGTGGCGCTGGCCGGAGCCTTCAACTGCGGCGTCAACGATCTGCCGCTGTCCCTGGTACTCTCCTGGTATGAGCAGAAGGCGGTGGTTATCCTGCTGACCCTCTTGAGCCTCGGTATCAAGGACATCCGGCTCGGACCGTCCCTGCCGGCCTTCATCACCCCCAATGTGCTGAATGTGCTGGTGGAAAATTTCGCCATCAAACCCATTGCCGCCACCCCCGATGAGGACCTGAAGGCCATTCTCGGCTAAACCAGCACGGTAGGACCGGACTGGCCGGCCACAGCCATACATGAAAGCTTGTCACTTCGGCATCGAAAGGCCGCAGCCAAACAAGCTTTCATATAAAGGGAACAGTCTCTTTCCTTTTCCAGGCGGAACACGTCCATGTGTTCCGCCTTTTTTTTACGGCTTTCAGAATCTTTCGTGGTTTTTTACCGGTTTTGACCCAGGTCAAAGATATTCCAAGCCATTATGATAGACTGATCCTAGAATGAATGAGTGACAGATGGAAAGCGCCGGGTTGACGGCAGCGTACAATCCATCATTTTTACCTGCGAGGACACCATGAAGAGCATACGCAAAATAATCAAGATAGATGAAGAACTCTGCAACGGCTGCGGTCAATGCATCCCCGATTGTGCGGAGGGTTCCCTGGCCATTATCGATGGCAAGGCAAGACTGGTTGCCGACAAACTCTGCGACGGCCTGGGCGCCTGCCTGAAGACCTGTCCCATGGGGGCCTTGACCATCGTCGAACGGGAGGCCGATGAATTCGACGAAGAGGCGGTGGAAGAGTATCTTGCCTCCAAGAGCGGGCAGCAGAAGCCCTCAGCCCCGGCGGGGCTCGCCTGCGGCTGCCCGTCTTCGCATCTGCAGACCTTTGCCCCCCAGTCCCCCTGCCAGGCTGCCAATACGCCGGCGAGGCAATCCCCGGGGACGCAATCGGCACTCAGTCACTGGCCTATCCAGATCCGTCTGGTCCCGCCCCATGCGCCCTTCCTGCAAAATGCCGACCTGCTGGTAGTGGCCGACTGCACGGCTGTGGCGGTGAGCGGGTTTCAGCAGAAATACCTGGAGGGCAAGAAGGTCATGATGGGCTGTCCCAAGTTTGATGACGCAGAGGGCTATATCCAGCGGTTCGCCGAGATCATCGCCACCTGCAATCTCAAGAGCCTGACCATCCTGATCATGGAGGTACCCTGCTGCTCGGCAATGACAGTGATCATCAGAAAGGCCATGGAAAAGGCGGGCAAGACGGTGCCGGTAGAGCAGATCACCATCTCGACCCGAGGTGAAGAGCTCTCACGCATCACATGGTAGACAGCAGGACTAGGGTGTTTTTTTGGGTTGAGACAGCCGGATTCGGCCGGCTGTCTCAACACTGTGAATCCCCACCGTCTGCAAGAGCTGAAAGAGGGGCCTGCCGAAGACAAACAACTCCAGGGCCAGTGTCAGGGAATGCTCCCTCACCACCCGGTCACGGAATGCCATATCGGCATCCACCAGGGTCTGCAGGGGCTCCAGATCCTTCAGGGAGCCCGAGGTTACCGCATCGCGGAGTCTCTCCATATCCGGACAGGGACAGAGCCCCTCATGTTCTGCCACCAGCGGTCGCAGGGGATGGTCCAGGGGCAGGATATCCAGTCTGCTCACCATATCCTTACCCACAAGGGCCAGGATTTCATCGGGCTCCCAGCACCTGAGCACCCGGCAGGCCAACGGGCGCGAAGCATAAAAGCTGCAGCCCGCCTCGGGGCTGTAATAGAAGCAGCGCCATTCCCGGCCGGTTCCGCAGATCTTCACCAGTTCGTACCGGGCGGCGTGCGTGGTGCCCGTGAGCGGGTCGTCGACAAGCTCTCCCTTACGGATGCATATCAGGCGATTAAGAGGGATCCGGCCGCTTCCGATCAGCGCCAGATCCTCGGTATGCAGGGCCGGACCGCCCTTCATACAGCAGGTCCCGCACCGTCTGCAGTCTGTCTGCACGCCGGTCATCGGGCCTGTCTGCCAGGTTCCGGATTTCTCGGAAGCCATCAGAAATCAATCACGAAGCTATAGACGCCTTCCTCAACCATGCTCTGCACCTTGCACCCGGAATGATTGAAGACAGCCTGCATCCTCTTGTTATTTCGCAGGACCTCAGCGGTAAAGCCTGAAATGCCGCTGGCCTTGGCGATCTTCACCAGATGCCTGAACATGAAGGTCCCGATCCCTTTGCCCTGCCATTCATCACGGATGACGAAGGCCACCTCGGCCCGGTTTGTCCGTTCATCCAGATAATACCTGCCGACGATGATGATCTCGTCGCCGTAGGCCTCGGGCAAGGTCCCGACGATGGCGACATCCTTGCGGTGATCGACATAGACGAAATTCTGGATCTGCTTCTGGCCGAACCGCTGGCTATGACTCATAAAACGATAATAGATGGTCTCCTGGGACAGGTCATAGAGCAGATCACGCATCATCGGTTCATCAGTGGGATGCACCGGGCGGAAATGGATCACGGTGCCGTCGTTCAGCAGGCAGGTGGTCTTCATATGATCCAGGGAAGGAATGACGAATTTTCCTTCCACATCGGCAAACTCCTGCCGGATAAATTTAGCCTCTATGGCCTCCTTGAGCAGACTGGGACGATGATCGGGATGGGCGATGGAGATTAAGGCCAGGGTCCTGTCCTGGACTGACTTCCCGTGCAGATAGGCGACCCCGTTTTCGGTGACCACATAATGGACCGTGCCCCTGCTGATCACGACCCCCGATCCCGCCGCCAGATTGGAGACGATACGGGACCGGCCGTCTGCGGTGGTTGATGGCATGATGATGATGGGCCTGCCATCGCTGGAATAGGCGGCCCCCCGGTTGAAATCCACCTGACCGCCGATACCCGAATAAAAATCGCCGCTTTCAGAATCGGAGCAGACCTGGCCGGTGAGATCAATCTCGAGGGCCATATTGATGGAAACCATCTTGTTCTGCCGTCCGATCACCTTGGCGTCATTGACATAGCGTGTCGGCCTGAAGGAAAATCGCTGATTGTCGTTGATGTAGCGGTACAGCTTATGCGAACCCATGGCGAAGGAGACCACCACCTTGCCCCGGTCAATGGATTTGCGCATCCCTGTCACAGCTCCGGATTCGATCAGGGTCATAATCTCATCGGACATGAGTTCGGTATGAATGCCCAGGTCTCTTTTTTTGGTCAAAAACGGGGCAACAACCTGGGGAATGCGACCGATGCCGGGAACACGGCCAAGGCCGAATTCAACCGTCGCGCCATCAGGCACCAGGGCGGCAACAAGTTTGCCGATCTTTTCTCCCACTTCGGTCCCCGGCTCTTCATCACGCTCAAGGAGCGGCACATCGGCATCCACCAGGATGTCGAGATCATAGACATCAATGAGGCTGTCCCCGCGCGTCCAGGGCATTTGCGGATTCACCTGCGCAATCACCAGGGAGGCATTTTCAGCTGCGCTCTTGACGATATCAACGGAGATCCCCAGGCTCATCTTTCCCCTGGTATCGGGCGGGGTCACCTGAATCAGGGCCACATCAAGCGGCAACTGCCCCGAATCAAACAAGGTCGGAATATCCGACATCAGGATTGGCGTATAATCGCCCCGGCCCTCCCGAAAAATATTGCGGACATTATGACCAATGAAAAAGGCATTCACCTTGAAACAATCTGCATACTTCTGCTCTGTATAGGGGGCATTGCCCTTCGTCACGAGCTGAACGATCTCCACATCCGCCAGCGTGCCGGCTATGCTGGTCATCGCCTCCACCAGGAAGGTCGGTTCACCGCACCCGGTCCCCAGGAAAACCCTGCTGCCCGATTTAATATTTCCCAACGCCTTCTTCGGCGTCTGGATCATATCTTTATATTTTTCCTTCCAATTCTCATCATATTCCACGCTACCACCCTACCCTGTCAATATCTTCCCCGGCCTGATGCAGGCTGGGATAGTTAAAGTTCGCGCAATTCCTCTCACAGCGGACCAAGCGTCATTCGGACATCGGCAACGACCGGTTCCGAACCGAATTCGCCGACGATAAAAGGATTGATGTCCAGTTCAAGGATCTGAGGAAAATCCGTGGTCAGTTGACTTATCCGCTGCAGGCCCGAAGCGATGGCCCCCACGTCCACCCCCTTTTCTCCGCGCTTCCCTTCAAGCATCGCATAGGACCGGGTTGACTTGAGCATCTGCACTGCCTCGGTCTCGGTGATGGGCGCCAGGTTGAACGTCACGTCCTTCAAGACCTCGACGAAGATTCCCCCAAGTCCGAACATCAGCATGGGGCCAAACTGCGGATCACGGTTCATCCCGATTATGACCTCCAGACCCTTCCCCGCCATCTCCTCCACATAAATGCCCTCGATCACGGCCTCGGGCGCCTTCCTGCTGATCTTCATAATCATCAGTTCAAAGGCATCCTCAACCGCGTCCGGATCCTGCAGATTCAGCTGGACCCCTCCCAGGTCAGACTTATGAATGATATGGGGGGAGACAATTTTCATAGCCACCGGATAACCGATCCGCTCGGCTATCTCCACGGCCTCCTCAGCGCTTGCGGCCAGCGATCCCTTGGGAATTCTGAAGCCATAGGCACTGAGAATATCCTTGCCTTTGACCTCACCGACCTGCAGGAGTCCGTTGCGTTGTTTCCTGGTTATGATCCTTTCGACCCGCCTTTTATTCACCCGGAATCGCGTCACCATCCGCGGCGGACGGCATCTCCACAACGAATACTGATACATGGCCCGAAGGGCCGCAACAGCCCTTTCCGGAGAGTCATAGACAGGAAGCCCGACCTCCGAAAGAACATGGCGGCTGGGCAGGATGTCTTCTCCCCCCATGAAGGAGGCGACAACCGGTTTGGAGCCGTCAAGAAAGCTGGCAATTTCCAGGGCGGTCTCTTTGGGATAGGTCATGACCTGAGGGACGAGAATGACGAGGATGGCGTCGACATCAGGGTCGGTCTGGGCACTCTCAATGGCGGCAAGATAACGGCCGGGAGGAGCATCGCCCAAGACATACACGGGGTTCATGAAGGTGGCTATCCGGGGACGTTTATCGCGAAGACTGCTGGTAGTCTTGCTGTTGGGAGGAGCAACCCGCATTCCCGCTCGCTCGACGGCATCGGCGGCAATGGTCCCTGCACCGCCGGTATTCGATATGATCAGGATCCTGTTGCCCACCGGTAAAGGCTGAAGGGCAAAGGCCGTTGCGTAATCAAAAAGGGCCTCAAACGAATCGGCCCGGACCACTCCCGAGCGTTTAAAGGCCGCGGCATAGGCAGTATCGATGGTGGCCATTACACCGGTATGGGAGGCGGCGGCCTTCAGACCGGCCTCGGTGGTCCCGGATTTCAGTATGATCACCGGTTTGAGCGAAGCTGCCTCCTCGGCAGATTTCACAAATTTATCCCCGGTACTGATATCCTCCAGGTACCCGACAATGACCTTGGTCTGCGGATCAGCGCCCATATACTCCAGGATATCCACCTCGGAGAGATCGGCCTTATTCCCGACGCTTATAACCTTGGCCATCCCCATGTGCCGCCCGGCAGCCAGATCAAGCATGGCCGCACAAAGCGCGCCCGACTGGGAGAATATGGAGATATCACCCGATTCCGGCATCTTCCCGGCAAATGAGGCGTTCATCCGGTTGGCGGTATTGATTAAGCCCAGGCAGTTAGGGCCAAGCACCCTGATATTGTGATGCGAGCACATCCTGACGATCTGCTGTTCCAGCGCATACCCCTCTTCGCTGAGCTCCCTGAAGCCCGAGGTGACGATGATCAGAGCCTTTACTTCAGCGCTGATACAGCCATCCACGGTAGCCAGGACCATCTCCTTCGGCACCGCTATGATGGCCAGATCAATGCGATTTTTGTGTTTGTCAAGATTTGGGAAACAGGGGATATCGAAAATATTTGCGGCAGAAGGATTGACGGGGATAATAGTCCCCTGATATCCCCCCTGGATCAGATTGGACAACAAATCATACCCCACCTTTCCTGGTATTCGGGAAGCACCGATAATGGCGATGGATTGTGGCTGAAAAAGTGCATCCAGGATCATAGGAACTCCTCAATAAAGATAAATCGATTTACTCTTCTTTCCGTTGTGTACGGCAGGCCGGAAGGATCACGCCATCACAAGACTCCTGAAGGAAACCTTTCGCCTTTCTGCGCTGCGGAAAAAACAATTATTGGAATACAGTGGAGACGGATATTGCCTTCAGTCCCGTTAATGATGTATTGTGAATGCCTGCTCATCACTATGATAGTCAGGAATCATAAAATAAATTCTGTAAACCTGGCGATTACCGAGGTGGTCGCCATTGCGATTCTATACCTTCTATATACATCCTAATCCATTGATAAGGCAATTGTGAAGATCACCTTCTACCATTCGGCACTCTGTCCTCGCTGTTATCTTGCCCGCAGTATCCTGCTCGACATCCTTCAGGACAGCCAGGACATCCTGATTGAAGAAATCGATGTACTGGCACACCCTCTGCGTACCTGGTCCGACGGCATCCGGGTCTTCCCGGCTCTGAAAATCGGCGACAGGATACTTGGCAGCATTCTTCCGAGCCGAAACAAAATGCTGGCATTCATACAGGAAAACCGCTCGCCGGTAACTGTGCCGGAAACCGCCTGCCGGTGAAATCCGGGGCGGCAAATTCTTTTTGACTCAAGTAATTTTCTTTTTGTTATTATAGCGTTGTTCTTTACAGCCTGCAGCCTCGCAGGGCCGGACCCGTCTTTAGGGGGCTCCCCTCATCACGCCGTCACCATACAGGGGGGAAAAACAGATCCTGCATATGCGCCCCCAAAAGGATCCCTTGCAATGGAACTGCCACGGAGCTAAGATTTCTGCAGGCAATCTGATTGAGCCTGCCGGTTTCAGCCCATATCCCCGCCCGGATCATGATGATGGGCAATCAATAACCACATCCTCCGAGAGGTACCATGAAATACCTGTTCATTATTCTGATAATCCTGCTTGGAGTATCAGCGGCAACATTTTTCTTTATCCTGCCGGAGCAGCCGAAGGATAAGCAGGATATTCTCATCACCATTAACGGGCACGACATCCTCCGTAAGGACATCCAGAGTCAAGGGGCAAATGCGTACCGTCATACCGGCAGTGACGATTATCTCAATACCATCATCACCAGGCAATTGCTCATTGAAGAGGCTCAAAAACTCGCCATAGACCGTGAAGCAAGCTTTCGCAATCAACTCAAGGAATATTACGAACAATCGCTCATCAACATCCTGATGCAGAGAAAAAATGCGTCACTCCAGGTCCAGGTCAGCGATGAGGAGATCGAAAATTTCATAAACTGTTACGGAAAGACCTATACCTTCTTCATCCTGAAGACCCGCGACTTGCCGACGGTTGAATTCCTTAAAAAAAACGGGGTCCGGTATTCGGCCCGCTTTGAGGATCTGGGTCAGAATCTGGAACTGACCCTGGCCAATCTCAAACAGGGGGAAATGGCGCTGGCGTTTGAAACCATCAGTGAAAGCTCGGCGGTGTTCCTCGAAAAGGTGGAAGGCAATTCCGAAAGGTCAGCGGCAATGGATCATGAAAAAATACGCACACTGCTGACTGAGCAGAAAAAAATGATTGAAATCAATAACTGGATGAACCAATTGCGTAAAAACGCCTCCATCACCATTAAACAGTAGAAGGAACAGTATGAATCAGCAATATCACCGTAAAAAGAGAAATTTTTTTCTAAAAAAAGACCTGCAGGGGAAAATTATCCTGGCTGTCTTTATCTCGGTACTGGGAAGCAGTCTGATTTTCCTGATGCTCTTCGGTTTCTTTTCCGCTGATACAATGACCATCATCTACAGCAATAACTCCCTCCAGATGGGCCAGACCCCGATTATCCTTCTTAAAAAGGCCATTGAAGCCAACTGGATCCTTCTCATCGTCGTCGGCAGTCTTCTTGTGTTCCTGGCTTTAATGGGATCCCACCGGATTGCCGGCCCGCTCTTTCGATTTGAACAGAGTCTTGACAGGATGGACAAGGGCAACCTCAATGACAAAATCCATCTGCGGAACACCGACGAGGGGAAGGATCTTGCATACAAGATCAATAATTTCAATTTGATTCTCTCCAGGAAAATCAGAGAGATTTCTCAACATGCATCGGCTGTCGATGATGTGCTGCCCCATCTTCAGGAAGGGGAAATGACAAAACTCTCCCGCCAGGAGATTGAGGCGCTCATTCAGACCATCAACACGAACAACCAGAAAATTATTGAGATAACCAGTTACTTCATTCTTGCAGATGAATAAAATCCTTTGCATACTGGCAGGAATCATTCTGCTTCCGGCTTTTTCTTCACAGCAGGCATCCTGTGAACAGACCAGCAGCCGGTATGTCACCCTGCAGTATACTGGCAAGGAGGAGCTGCGCACATTCGCTGATAATATTGAGCTTCCCGCCTCTCTCTCGCAGCAGATGCGGAAAAACACCGTCACCACGGAAGAGGAGGTCCTTGCAAAAACGGATATCATAGTCGAGAAGGCGGAAACAGTACTGGATATGTTTCCAGCAAATTTGCACTTCACCCTGATCCTTCTTCCGTCAGCAAAGGATATTTCGAAGGTATTCTTTCAAAAATACAGCAAAAATGTTGACTATCTATCCTTTTATTCCCTCTCTGAGAAAACCATCTATATTTCGGTGAAAGACGCGAATCTGCATGTTCTCGCCCATGAGATAGGCCATGCGATTGTGGACCATTTTTTTAATGTCCGTCCACCTTACAATATCCATGAACTGATGGCCCAATTCACAGAAAAACATATCACAGATTGACACCCCTTCGTGTTGCCGGCTGCCCAACAGTACCTCCGCAAAATCGCTTAGAGACAGGGTCCTTGCCCTTTTTATTCCTGCCTGATCGCCGCCATTTTCTCCACCAGGCCTCTGATCTGCTGATTCCCGGGCGCCAGCAGAGATGCCTGCTGATACTCTTCTCTCGCCCGATAGAAGACACCTTCCCTGACATAAAAATCTCCAAGCCATACATGGAACATCGCATAATCAGGACATTTGGCGATACCAAGCCGTAAGACCTCCAGGGCCTTATTCTCCTCGTTTTGCGCCCGGTAATAGGCATAGAGCACAGAGAACCAATCTGCCTGGTAGGGCGTTTCTCCATCTCCATAATCCAGGGCATGACTGTAATAATACCGGGCATCTTCATAATCTCCCATCTTCTCCATGAACGATCCGTATGCCACCCAGGCTCCCATGGAAGGAGGCAATACCGCGGCCGTCTCTTCTCGGGAAAAGGAATACTGCTGCAAAAGTGACACGACCACGGTAACGAGCCTGGAATTCTGCCCCAGACCTCCCCGAAGCGTTTCGATCGCTTTGGCTCGCCGACCAGTCCTCAACAGCCACTCGGCCTGGGTCAACATCAGATCATCCTTTCTCAAGGTCCTCTGCCCGCCCTTTTCCATCAGTATTTCCGCCGCAGCCTGCTGATCATCCGGCAGATCCAGGGCTATCCTCTGCAAAAAAGCGCCCTCGGTTGGATTGTTTTTTGCCGCCTGGAGTGAGAGGGCAAGGCTTCTGTCGGGATGTTGCAGATATCGTTCCGCATCTCCCTGGAGAAATGGGTACATGCCGCTCAGAGGATCCAGGACGGCAGATTCATGCAGACGCAGGGCAACTTTCTCAAGCTGCTTTTGATCAAGCTGGCGGCTGAGATACACACTCTGTATTTCCTGATATTTCCACATGGCCAGCATCCCTCCCCCTTGGAGCAGGATGACCGCCCCCAGGAAGACAAGCGCCAAGACGGACAGAGACCGCCCTGACAGCCAGGGCATGTCAGGGAGAAGGGTGGGGGCGGTGTGAAACCGGAGCCGGGTATGGAGGGCTGAAACAAGCAGTCCGCAAAAGAAAAAGAAATACAGCGCGTCAGCTCCGTTGTGCATATTAAAATCACTGAGGCCATGAACCAGCATTGCACTTATCCCGGTCAGGGAACCAATGCCTATCAGGAGGGAATATCTGTCTCTTCTTCGCCCGATCATTGTCCAGCTTTCACGAAGAAGAGAAGCAAAAAAACAGACAACCAGAGTGAAGCTAACGAGCCCCCCGTCCGTAAGAAGTTCAAGATAGTCGTTATGGGCATGATAATAGCTGAGGTTGCCGGGAATGGTCTTATACTCGGGGAAGATATTAACGAATGTACCGAACCCGCTGCCGGTCAGCCAAAAATCTTTTACTATCTGCCAGGAATCACGCCATATATGAAACCTGTCGATATTCAGAATCCCGGATTTGCCGAAAGTCTCGTCAAACCTCTCCAGTATCGGCCCCCATCCGAACCAGCCAACGGTGATGATCAGCATTGCTGTAATGCTGATGATAAAGAAATGCGAGAATCGGGATTTTTTCCAGGCCAGCAGCAGAAACACCATTGGCAGAGACAGAGAAACAGCAAGTATTCCGCCTCGGCTCAGGCTGACGAAGATGGAGGTGACAAGGATCAGAACGCCTCCACCCAGGATGATATAGAGATTCCCTCCCGGCACTGTAAAGAATGCCACAATCCGGGATCGCAATGTATTCTTCGCGCCCGCAGCAGGCCGGTAATACAGCATGAGGGCCAGGACCAGAGGGGCTAACATCTCAGCAAATCCGCAATATTGCGAGCGGTTTATCCATGGCCCCATCGGAAAACTGTTAAGCGGCGCCGGACGAAACCAAAAAATTGAATCGGGTGAGGAAAACCTCTGCATGATCGCGACAAGGGCAATACCGATCCCGAGCCAGCAGCAGATTTTGACGGTCTGCTTTAAGGTCTCAGCCTGCCTGAGTATCTGGATTGTGAGAATATAGAAGAGGATAGAGGATACCATCCGCAAACATTCCAGAGCAGTTCCCTTCCGATAGACAGACAGCGGCATCCAGGAATCCCCGGGGAGCAGATCATAAACAGGTTTGTAGACATGATAGGCGGCGGGAGAAAGGAGTTTTACTAAAAACACAGGGAGCGGCAGCATCTGCAGCAGCATCCAGCCGACCAGCAGCAGTAACGGGATTAAGCCGGGCACATGCAGGAGTTTTACAGGAGTCCCCACAGATTGGAGACCATATGCCAGAACCGCAAGGCCGATAAGAATCTCCATGCTCAGTATCGACCATGGTTCAACAGTCCCGAAGGCCAGCGGGGTAAAAATCAGGGTGAGAAGAAAAAAGAAATACGAAATCTTTTTCATGGGCAGTCTCAAGGGGAAGGAAAAAATCAGTGCAGACAGGCCCTGCCAGACCGGTCCTGAAAATCAGGCAAAGGGCGGGATGAAGAGGACAGGCGTCCGGGCCGCCCCCCCTCTTCTGAAAAAAAGGCAGTCCTAGTTGTTATCTTTAGAATAATACGTTGTATATCCGGAGTAGTAGGATCTGGCAGCATTATTCTTACTTTGGCCGTTCAAGACAAAACCCAACACATGGCAGCGGACATCCGAAAGTTTCTTCATGCCGCTCTGGAGCATCTCATACGTCGTTGAGCCTGCCCGCACCACAACTATGGTGCCGTCGACAATCCGGGTCAGGGCCAGACTATCGGTAACACTCTGCACCGGCGGTGAATCAAGAAGAACGAAGTCGAAGTTTTCAGACATTTTTGCGATAAGCGTTTTCATCTTGTGGGAACTCACAAGCTCCGCCGGATTAGGCGGGACCGGCCCGGACGTGATGACAAAGATATCCTCGCCGGGAATTTTGCGGATGAGATTTTCATCAGTATTTCCGGTCAGAAAATTGCTTAATCCCTGGTTATTGTCCAGGGAAAAGAGCGATTGTATTCTCGGCCGGCGCAAATCGCAGTCGATAATGAGGACGCGTTTATTTCCCTGACAGAGGATACGGGCAATATTCACCGTCGTTGTCGTCTTTCCCTCCTTGGCCTCCATACTGGTCACCAGCACTGTCCTGGGAGGATGCTCTGCCGAAGACAGCAGGAGCCCCGAGCGAATAAGACGATAGCTTTCCGCAATCGGCGACAGGGGTTGTTGCAGGATATAGGATTCGATAGTGTTTCCCGACTCTTTCAGCTGCTCAACCGTGCCGAGGACTGTTGCCCTGAATCGAGTCTCCAGATCCTTTTCCGATTTTATCGTGTTATCCAGATATTCAACCAGCAACGCCCCGCCAAGGCCGCCCATCAGACCCAGGATGAGGCCTAAAAGCAGATTGCGCTGTTTGTTTGGCTTAGAGGGTGCATCGGGATACAGAGGCTCCTGCACCGCCCAGATATTTACGGTCTGCGATTGTTCCGTAACCCCTTCTTTTTTAATGCTGGCGGTGAGTGCCTCATAAACCGCCCGATTGGAGTCAACATCCCTTTTCATGATGGAATATTGAATGAATTTCTCATTGAGATTGAGAAGTTCATTCTTGGTCGAGGTCAACAGATCCTGGAGATTGTTCTCCTGCGATTTTGCCAGCTCATAGGAATTCTTGGTGGTGGCGATAACCCGGTTTATCTCCGATTGCTGTTGGTTGACCAGTTCACTCAGCTCATCATTGGCCTTCACCATTGCCGGGTGCTTATCCCCAAATTTCTTGGAAAGTTCCTTTATATTCTGCCTGGCCTTAAAAATCGACTCGCGCAAATTCTTCAGTACCGCATTGTCAGCAAATACCGGCACGTTTTCCAACTGGCGCGAATTGCCCTCGGCAGCCTTTATCTGATTGAAGACATCTTCCAAGGCCTTTTTGTCAGCCTGCGCCTTTGAAAGCTGCGAACTGAACTCCGTCAATTTCTGTGGGTAAATCGCCAGCTTGTTTTCAACTGTGACAAGATCGTTGGCACGCATATACTGCTGCAGGGCATTTTCTGAATTTTCGAGTTTTTTCCTCTCATCATCAGCCTTGGCAGTCATCCATTGGAGGGCGTATTTGCTGGTGGTAAGCTTCATATCAAGGATCTCATCCCTATATGCCGTCACCACCCCGTCGGCAACCATTTTGGCCATTGCCGGATGCTTGTCGGTATAGGAGATATCGACAATTTTCGTCCTTCTGACCAACTTCACCGTAAGTCGCTTTTGTATCATCAAGGCGATCTCAGCCTCATCTGATAACGGATTCACCCCGGATTTAAGGATATCTCCGGGTGAATCCGTCTTGCCAGCCGCATTTTCCAAATTACCCGTCTTTTCCCGGGCACCGTCGGCTGCAGCCTTATCAGGTACGGGAGCCGGGGACGATGAGACCTTTTTGTCGGGAAGAAAATAATGCCTGTACGTCGTGGCAAGTTTCAGATTATCAACAACCCTGCTCGCCACCTTCAAGCTGGTTATTATCTCCGACTGGGTCTCGAGGAACTCCGGGTCGGAGTTTGCGTATTGATTTTCAAGCCCTGCTGAACCGCGATTTTGCTCAATGACAACCTCTGAAGTGGCTGTATAAAGCGGCGTTGTGGAAAATGTAAGTACCGCAACGGCAAAAAAAACGAGCCCTGCAATGGTAAAAACAGTATTTTTTCTTTTCCGAATAACGAAAAAACATTCGCGAAGGCTCATCCCCCGCTCGAGGACGTCACCCTCGGCAATGCGCTCCTGCATCTGAATATTCTCCAAGGATCAGCTGAAATTCGAGTGGTTTAGATAAAAGCCCCCCGGCAGCCGGGCTCTTGCCATACTGAAGAGAAGGACTTTTAAAATACGTTGGGTCGGCCAGTCTGGTCCGGCCATGCTGGTTTTTTAATAAAAGGAAGAATAACCAGTTAAAAAAAGCTTTCCGGAACCACAATCACATCGTTATGAACAACCGGGGTGTCCAGGCTGACATTTTCCAGAACCTTTTTCTTATTATCTACAATCCTGACAATATTGATACTGGACTTGGCAGCCTTTCCCGTGAATCCATGAGCCAGGGCCACCAATTTCAGAACCGTTGCCCCTTCGCCGCAGGCGTACGTCCCGGGACTTCCTACTTCGCCCGTGACATAACACATGCCGGCGCTGGCAATATAAACGGTGTCTTCATCATTGATCTGCACGTTCTGAGTCATGTCGCCGCCTTTGACTAAAGAGAACAGGTTGATGAAGATGACATCATCCTTCCCCTCGGTCTTCCGCTTGATCGTCGCAGAATCGCCGGCATCCTTATCAAAACCGCCAGCCTTGGAGACAAGTTCCAGGAAGGTCGTCGGACCGTTGAGTTCAATCAGTCCCGGATTTCTGACGTTGCCGAGGATGACCACCTTTTTACTCCGGAATTCATCGACGAAGACATTGACCTGAGGATTGACGATATACCCATTAGCCAGAAGATGGGTCAGTTTTTCCGTGATCGCCGAGATGGACAGCTTGTTCACATTGACCTGCCCCAGAAGCGGCATCACAATAGTGCCGTTGCTGGATACGCGAACCTTGGTTTTCAAATCATCGTTATCATAAACGGTAATGCTGAGTACATCGCCGGGCCCAACCAGATAATCCTGCGCTGAAACCTTCGCAGCGTACAGGACCAAGAGGATACAGGCTATAGAGAAAGAGAATACTTTGATCACGTCAATCACACTTGAACATGTTAAAATTTTTCAGAAAAAACCAAAGCCTCAATCCTTCGCCGAAGCTCCTCTCCTACAGTGCAAATTTCAAGTTAAACAGAATCGTATTGGAATAATAGCCATACAGATCGTTAGTAGAATCACGCTTATCATATTCATAGGCGATTTCCCCCATCAGCCATTCCCGAAAGAGATACTGTACTGCCGGTCGTATAAAAATTCTGTTATCGGTTCTCTGCTGCGGGATAAGTTCCCTGTACTCTGCGTTTTCGTAGGTCACATCGCAACTGCCGCTGACCTTGTCATTGAATTTTTGTCTGTAACCGAATGTTGCCCCGACAACCGTCTTATCAGAGGCGGTGAGGTCATCGGTCTCTTCATTTGTTCTATACAGATCGAAATCGAGTCTGGTCTTGATCGTCGGCCGGTACACAGCCTGCAAATCGGCGGCAAGACCGTTGTAGTCAGTCCTTACCCCTCCTCCATTATTATCGAAATTCCTCTTCTGCTGGCCAACCTTGGCCATAAGGGAAAGCTTCTCGGTGGTGTCCCACTTTATGCCGCCATAGATAAAATTCTGGCTATTATTATTGGCTGAACCGGTCGTTTCATCGTAACGGAGGACAAGATACTTGTCTTCAATGAAAAAAGAGGTCTTTTCACTGTAGACATAGTACTGATAAAAATCGAATCCATTATCGACCCGGTTCTGGAATGTATATTGCGTCTTATCGTAATTGAGTAAAAAGTTAGAGTATTCCAGCTTGCTCCTCAATTTTTCAGTCATTTTCCAATCAATGGTTGCCAGCGAAAAATTGGATTTATAATTTTCAGTAGCAGCCTGATTCTTGTATTCAGGCGCATTTTCCCCCAATGTATACCTGTCGACAATCTGCAGGGACAGTCCGCTGGGCATATTATACCGGAGCAAACCCTCCAGATCCCCATTGGTCGTATTGAGATTAGAATTTCCGGAATAATTTATGAAATCAAGGCCACCCAACAGATAGGCCTGAACCCTGTCCGTTCCCTCATGATCTTTGAACTGATACTGCAAACCACCGGGAGAAGTATTATGGGGAGTGATTGCGACGGGAATTTCTTTTTTCCTCGGAAGAGCGAACCACATACCCGGAGAGACAGTAGTCACCCAACTGGAGACTCTGTCGGTTTTTATATTATAAACGTTATCAGTCAACGCCTCCTGAATGGTGATATAGGGATGGAAATAGCCACCCTGCCGCCCGAACACGTTATCGACCTTGCTTCCGGCAGCATCTTCCGGCAATAAAGAGGCCTGGCCACTGCTGCTCTGGCCCATGGGGACATCCTGGAGGGCATTATTCGGAGGCGTTTGCGTATCATTTACCGCTGTGAGAGGATATGTCGCATCAGTCTGCATCGCCTGAACTGTACACGTCAGAGCAAGCCCACATACGGCAACAAGACCTGAAAATAAAAAAACGCCTCTGTCAAAATTCATCCACTCCCCCTGTTTCAATATATAGGCTCTTGTAAAATTAAGCGCATCGTCCAATTTCCGAGATATCCGGAATTCCCTCTCCGTTGCATGAAACCCGCAGCAAAACCACCCCTGTTCTCAAAAAATCAACTCACTTCACGAAGTGAGTTGCCCCACAAAACCTATCAATTAAACGAAGCGTAACTATGGCAAAAGAAACTGCTTCCGAAAGCACAACCTGGAGAGTACCATCCTCTGCGCTGAGGCGCTTTCGGTTTCAACAGAGGAAGAGATTCTCTAAACCTCTGCGGACTCTTTCAGAGAATCAGAAGGTTGATGGACTGACCGCAGTCGTTGGAACTGTTGGAGGAGCAGAAAAGGCAATGTCTTCCGGAACAGGCGTATATGCCTGGGCATCAGCAAATCTGTCCCCGCATTCCGCAATGCTCTTCTTATATCCTGCTGCCACAATCAATTCCGAGATGTCCGCCTTCTCAGCTGCAGCCCGAATATCCTGTCCCTTTGCGCCGGCGCAATACAGGGCCTTGATCAGATTCTGAGGATTCAACCCTTCCAACTGCAGCCCATTCTCGACAATGAGCTCAGGGTTAGCCCCTCCCTTCATCGCCTGTTCAACCGCCTTATCAATCCCGCCTGTGACGTAGATATCACGGAATTCACCCAGCCAGTCAGCGAGGGCGACCGAAACGCTTGCTACAACCAGTATGCATGCTATCGCGATCTTCTTCACATCCGTCTCCTTTACCAAAACACCAAAAATTTTAAATCCAGTGTTTACCCGCTTATAATCGCTCTCAACCACGCAATCTAACCGACAGCGCTACTGGACGTATTTTCAAAAGATTCTACCTGACTTTACCATATTTTTTTTTAAAAAAAAACAGGATAACACGACAATTCTCCGCCAATAATTCCATTTCCGGCAAGAAGGGAAACATGTCTCTGGCGCATGAGTCGGATCCCAGAGATCAGATGCATAACAGGCCTCCTCAATGGGGATTCTTTTTAAATTTGACAAGGAACTTGAAAACCACCTGCTCCTGCTCACCATCAAAATCCCGGAACCTGAAGCCATGGTAATAGACATCTCCATTTTCCGTAAACCAGATATGCTCGGCGGGCAACTCAATGGCATGCGCTTCCAGTTCCAGAGGAAAGGTTATCCTTGCCACAACCCGGTCGAGAAGGCAATCCAAATCGGGGATTGAAGCCATAAACCCATCACTGGAAATATTGAGCACCGTACCGGAAAAATTCAGGCCGCGTTCCCGCTCCTGACAGACGATGGCGAGGGAGACATCATAGCGTGGCGACTTTCTGAAGATCTTGAAAATATTCATCTTCCCAGCGACAGCACGGCTTATCCGATAGAATTGGTTTTTTTGCCCCCCCTGGTGTTGCTTGAATTTCAGATTGAATCTCATCGCGTAAACAACCCAGATTGACGACACAACAAATATCAGAAAATAAAGAGAAAATATCAAGAAAAGGCACCAATCCCGAACCATATGGATTGTACTGATCAGGCTCAGGCCCCCAAAAAGGGCACTGACCCCGAGGATCACCTTTACCGCCAGTGCCCTGCCCATGCCGTATCGCATAAAGATATGGTGAAGATGATACTGATCGGCCTTGAACGGACTTTTCCCCCGAATTATCCGCGTTCCCATCAGGGTCAGGGTGTCGGTTATCGGCACGCCCAGAACAAGAAGAGGGACCACCGGACTGACCCGGGCGCCGCTCCCCTGAGTAAGGGCCAGGGCCATAAAGGCAAGGGAGAAACCAAGGCACATGCTCCCGGCATCGCCCATGAAGACAGAAGAAGGATACCAGTTGAATCGCAGGAATCCGAGGACAGCTCCAGCCAGTGCCAGGTTCAGCAGCATCAGTGTCATATCGCCTGCAAGTGAGGCATGAATGGCAAAGACGATGAAGGCGATGAAGGATACTCCGCCCGCCAATCCATCAAGCCCATCGATCATATTGAGAGCGTTGATGACTCCGATTACGCAGAAAACGGTCACCGCCCATATCAACCAGGGATAATTGGGGATAGAAAGAGGCCCGCCCCCCAGGATATCCCCGAAGGACACCAGAAAAACCCTGCTGAAGTACATCATCAGCATTACCGCACCTATCTGGGCAACAAATTTCTGTTGGTGCCCGAGTTCTTTATAGTCATCGAAAAATCCGACAAGAAGCAGGACGGCGAGACCGAGGAAATAGCCCCGAAAACCAGAAAGGGGAATCAGGGCGAGAGAACTGAAGGTCGCGGCTATAACGATCGCGATCCCGCCGACCAAAGGCCGCGGAATCTTATGGACCTTTCTTTTATCGGCAGGTTTATCCACCAGTCCGATGGCCATCCCGATCCGGGAAAGCTTTGGCAGCACGTACATCGAGGCAAAGAGCGCCATCAGAAATACGAGAATAATTCTAATTTCAGGTGTTATCACGCCCTTTTCCTCAAAAAACCAGAACCAGCGGCATTATCGAACAATCCATCCCTTCCTCAGGCAAATAAACGCTCAATGTTTCGTCCTGCTCTGCAGGTTTAGGAATCCTTCACCGGAAGCCGTTGATTTCAGCCGGCGCAACCACAACGAACAAGCCTTTTGAGTGCAGACACGCGACTATTTGATCACCCACTGTCCGATTTTACGCAGCGGTTTTAACCAAAGGGTCACTGGATAAGGCTTCAGACCATTTACAATCCAGGCCTTGCGGTCCATTCTGTTTGCAGCCAATCTGTTTTTCAAGGAAACATTACTGACGCCACCTGTGCGCATCTTGACCAGAATCTCATCAATATAACCTATATCTACATTATATTTCACTATAAGTCGAAGCATCAATTCATAATCCGCGGCGGACCCGAGACCGGTATTGAAAAGACCGCAGCGTTCATATACCGCTCTGCGGACAAAGAAGGTCGGATGCGGGGGCATCCACCCCCAGTAAAACTTCCGGGGACGACAAGAACCGGCATGCCAAGAGCGTACAATTTTTCCTGTATCCTGATTATCGACATACACCAGGTTTCCGTAACAACAATCAGCGGAAGTATTTTGAAAGACAGCGCTAACCTTTTCCAGGACTGCAGGTGAGGCATAAAAATCATCCGCATTGAGGATACCAATAATCTCCCCTCTGGCCAGGCCAATGCCCTTATTCATGGCGTCGTAGATTCCGCTGTCCGGTTCCGAAACAACAGCGGCAACAGATGCCGTCTCTCGCACAATATCCAGACTGCCGTCGGTTGATCCTCCGTCGATGATCAGATGTTCCGTCGAGGCATTGACCTGATCGGCCACCGATTGCAGGGTATGAGGCAGGGTCGCAGCACTGTTGTAGCAAGCGGTAATGATAGAGATGTAAGGAGGACTGTCTTCGAATCTCATAAATCGATATCCGGAACCCGTGACTGCAGCCTGATCTCCAATATCTCTTCGATTGCCTTTTCAAGGTCACACCGATGTGTGGCTTTATACCGTTCCACCTCCGCAATCTTCACATCGACCAGATACCGGTACCAGAATCCCTGCAGAATATGAAAAGCCGTTCCGGAAGGACCATCCAGGAATCCCAGACGAATGATATACCGATACATAAAATAGAGCAGGGCGCGAAGGCCGCCGGGCAGGCGTGCATAGATCGCTTCCTTGAGCCACCGCTTGGCGCCAGGTTGAGAAGAGACCTGAAGATCGGCACTGCTTTTACGCGGCAGAGAGCGATATTTCAGATACAAAAGATCCAATGCCTCGCGACTGGCATAGGCGTTATGTTTAGAGACCCACCATGTCAGAGACTTCAAATTATCATCGATAATCTCTCCGTTGAAGTCTTCTTTAAGGCCTGCCGCAACGATATGCTCGTCCATCCAGCGATTTTCACATTGCCCCTTGCCGTTTCGGAACAGCCGGAGGACCCGGATAGGGAAGACTCCGCCGAAGCGGATAAGCCGCCCCTGAAAAGTCATCCGCCGCCCGCAAAATACCCCCGAGACATCCTCAGCCAACCGGGGCAGGCGACTACGGATCTCTTCCACAAGCGAGGCGGTCAGATATTCGTCGGCATCCAGACGCAACACCCAGTCAACGGCAGGGGAGAGTTGGGATAGGGCCCAATTGAACTGTGAGGCATAATTCAAAAAAGGATGCTGAACCACCCTGGCCCCATATGCTTCAGCAATCTCCCTGGTGGCATCGGTCGAAAAACTATCCACAACCAGGATGGATGCACCTGCACTCCGGACGCTTTCCAGACATCGCGGCAAATGCCCGGCTTCATTCAAGGTCAGAATAATGGCTGTCAAATTCATATCTTTCGCAGCAGCAAAGGCAAGATGTTCAGTCGCAGTCGGCAAGCGTTCTCTCCTTAACGATCCGAGCCGGATTCCCTGCCACCACCTTCCAGGCAGGGATATCTTTTATGGCTACAGCCCTGGCTCCGACAACAGCCCCCTCCCCTACGACGACTCGCGGCCCGATAAAGGCATCGGTACATATCCAGGCCTGGTCACAGATTGTGATTGACGGTTTTTGCAGCGGCATGTCCGAACGCGTGTAATCATGACTGCCGGCGCAGATATGCACACGGCAGGATATCGTCACCTTATCACCAATACGCACCTTGCCCAGATTGTAAACAAAGGCATATTCACCGATACTGGACCACCGGCCTACTTCAAGATTCCAGGGCATATAAATCACTGCGGAACTATAAATATGAACGTGTTCACCGATCCTGGCACCGAAAAGGCGCAGAATCAATCTTCGCCAACCGAACAAGGGTCGGGGACTGAAGCGGAACAAGGGCGACAGCAAAGCCCAGAGAATACGAAGGACCATTTCCCTGGTGGAATATTTCCGATCCTCCCTGTTTTTCAGGATATTCAGACTCGTTTTATCCATCAAAGCACACATGAGGGCGGCGCGCCGCCACCCAGCACCCACTCATAAACGGAGAACAGATCGGCAGTTATCTTTGCCCAGGTATATTTGGCCTCGACCAGTGACAGGCCTCTTTCCCCCATTGCCCGTAAATCTGTACTGGACATATTCATTACCCGCAACAATCCCTTTCTCATATCTTCAGACGATTGCTGAATCGGAATGGCCGCATCGCAGGAAAACCCTTCCTGCAGATTACACTGCGGTGTCATAAGAACCGGCAGCGCATGGGCCCATGCCTCAAGGAGGCTAATCGGAACGCCTTCACTCAGCGACGGCAAAACAAAGGCATCTGCATTTTGATATGCTGCACTTTTCTGTTGATTAAACAGTGGTCCGAGAAAATGTACGCTTCCCTCGATCCCTAGCTCCCGACACAGTTTTTTCAATTCTTCCTCATGGTCGTTCTGATCCCATCCGACAATCGCAAGTGACCAGTCTTTTGATGAAGAGTCCCCGGAATTCTGCACTTTTTTCCAAGCATGCAGCAGCACGGGCAGACCTTTGATGGGATGGATTCTCCCGAGAAAGAGCAGAACCTTCTTTCCTCTTTCAATACTGTCTTTCCACGGCGGCGGAGCCTCTTTCTGAAATGAAACAGTATCAATTCCATTCGGTATCTGACAGATGGGCCGTTTAAGACCGTACAGTCTCATGGCCTTTGCCTCTGCCTCGTTTAAGGCATGGAGGCAGAAGGCATTGTTGAGATTTCTGTTCTCATAGAGGGCCCCGGCTATCTTTTTTTTAAGCCCCGCAATACCCAAGGCCCACGGGGAAAGCATGCCGTGCGCACTCACTACGTGCGGAACTCTCTTTTTCCTGCAGAACCTCAAACCGGCAAGACTTTGATACATCCAAAGACCGTGAATATGCAGGATATCAGACGAGAAGGTATCCAGGCGTTTTTTCAAGGCAGGAGAATACCCGAAATTTGAGGGTCCGATACAGGGAAAAATCTCAGGGACCACGGGATGCCAGGCTGGCAAATCTTCCTGCGTAAATCCATCCTGTACGCTCAAGACATGCACAGAGGCATCAAAATTATTACTGAGCAGGCTTGCAGGCCTCCGCACGCCATCAAACAGCCCACCGCCCAGCCGGCTGACCGATCCGGTGAGAATCAGGAGTTCCAAATCGCTCTCCACCTTCCGTGCGCATCAACTGTCTTCAATCTGAGGGCAAAGAACTTCCTCCAGACAAAATAGATAACAGCAGCATACAGCAAAGGACGGGTCATAGCCCGCATGGAACTGTGCAGACCTATCGGCAAAGATATGAAACACATGAGAAAACATACAGTTGATACAATCCCGGGCCGGCGGGCCATCTGTCTGTCAAAGTAGGCATAGATCCAGCCAATCAGGATCATGAAAACAGCTCCGGCCATGCCAAAGGTATAATAGAGCTCAGCCATGGCCGGTGTTGTCAAGCCGACACTTCCTTCAGTTCCCATCACCTCCGCCAGGCTCCGCCCTAAAGGCATCAGGGGAACAAACTCCGATGGAAACGGATGGAGATTCCATAAAAATGGGAGCCCCATGGCCTCGACGGTGGCTTTTTCATTTATCACCTGCTGCGCTTTTCGTGTCCAGGCAGCCATGGCGTCAAGCCAGTTTAATTCAGGCCAAAAGATCATTGAAGAAGTTCTTCCAGCGCTGTAATTCGATTCAATCATAACGGATGAAATGTAATTACCGATCCCGGGATGATAATCTCCCCTAGAGTCGAGCCCGATATTTCCGATATAGAGAGCGAGTATTACTGCAAGGACAGCCTGCAGAACCCCTTTTTTCCCTTTGAGCCGCAGCGCAAGAAAGGCCAAAATCACAAATGGATATCCGGCTCCGCGGCTAAAACCATGAATTGCATAGAGTGAAGAGACCAGCAAGGCCCCATATCCCATAATCTTCAGCAAGGATATCCTTTTTTCCTGCAGAATTGCAAGGGCTGCCATGCATGCCAAAGCGGCATTTACAGGCGTTATGAGAACCCTTACCATTTGCGTGAGTTTTTCAAGCCCCACCCTGTCATCAAACTGTCCTTCCCCTCGGAAATATGAGGCATTCCAAACTTGATCAATACCACCCACGGAGATGACGAAGGCAAGAAGGCTCAGGGACATGACGATTACCAGCCAGTTCAGTCGTATCCTGGGAACCCTCATCTCCAAAGACCGTCGAGAAACTGCCCCCCCCTTTTTTTTGTCTTCGGAAGGCATGAGCGCACTCCCCGCCAGCATGCCCCCCATCGCGCACAGGGAGAAGAGCAGACCATCATCGACGAAATTGGGAACAAGAAGAAAGGAGTCCCATTTTTTCCCGGAGCAGTAGACCAGCCAGGGAGAAAGGTAGTATCCGACCCATATAAAACATATTGAAAGAAACCGAAGGCTTAAAAAACCTTCTGACCCCTGGCGGCCAGCCTGAGCAGAGACGATGACCAGCGGTAAGAATCCCGAATACAACAGCAGAAGGGTATATTCAGATATATGCATATATACAAATTGATAATTTGTGATTTTTAACTTTAATCTGGCCGAATCCGGTCGCCCCGGCCAAGCCATCCCGCAGACGTTCACTGTCTCCCCGTATCCCATCGAGAAAGAGGGCCCGGCAGAGACACAGGCAGACCTGTATGAGAGACTCCTCCCCTGCCGGCAGCTGACCGGAAATTGTTTTGAAAAAACAGTTTTACCGAGACTCCTTTTTTTTCTGCATGAGTCCAAAGGCGAATATCGACGGTTTCATCCATCCCGGAGCGAAGAGCTGATGCAGCACTCCGAAGAAATAGGTAATTATTGAAAACGAGAGATAGTTCGGCTCAGCCTCATAGCCATAAACCACGCAATCGAATCCGTACCTCGTCATAATGCCTCTCAGTTTCCTCACGCTGTTACATCTGTAGTAGGCCGGAAAAACATCTCGCTGCTCCCTGCCGCTCTGGGCGAGAGAGAGTACAGCCGAATGAAATTTTTCAGGAATACACATCGCCGCCAATACGATATAACACCATTTATTGGGAGTTCGCAGGCAGAGAATGCCACCGTCTTTCAACACTCGCCTGATTTCGGCAAAAAAACGTTCGGGTTGCTCGATGTGTTCCAGTACATTATCGCAAATAAGGAGATCAATGGAGTTGCTGTCGACTGGCCAGCAGTCATCGCGAATGAGACGAAATTCATCTATAAATGCATTTGCACATGCGTTTTCATCAACATCTATCCCGATAATCCGCGCAACTTTTCCTCTTATTATTCTGAGATTTTTTCGATATCTTACAGGGTCGTCGCCGTACGAACCGCGTCCGCAGCCGACATCGAGCACAATATACTCCGGCTGCAGCAGCGCATTAACCCTATTAAAAAAAGCTATTATCCCATCACAATCGGTGAACCCGCCAAATTTTGTTTCCGGGTAGAATTTTTCCCCAAAAGGATCAGGTTTTCTTGCATGCGCCATTGCAATCATCTTGAAAAAATTTGGGAGGAGAGAAACAACAAACTCCTCAACCGTGATTCAATCTTCCCGTCTCGCATGCTCTTGAAGAGCAGCACAAACATCAAGAGCGTCTGTTTTATCCCATAGGTCAGCAGAATCGGAAGGAAAAACCCGACCATTGAGCTCAAGAAAACACCAGACAATATTACCAAGGGAGAAAAAGTGTCCGATCCCCAGTGATAGAGGCCGCAGAGAGCAAAGGCAACGGCCAGGACCATGCACGACGCCGCATGCAGTGCGGCATATGGTCTGAATGATGACTTCAGCAGATGGCTGACCTGGAAAGGAGTAAGAATACCATTGCGGATAATAAGAGCCACGGCAGTGGCGACGGCAACGCCGACTGCGCCCAGCCCAAAACCGACTAATGCGATAGAGAATATGACATTCATAAGCCCGCAAATTATATCGTTTTTCCCCTTTAAGTACATTTTATTTTCAGCCAAAAACACACTCCAAAGCACACTTTCCGGAATTGTAAAAGCATTGTAGAAGATCATAAATGGAAGCAGATAGGCATATTGCGCCAGTTCAGGTTTCCACATCCCCAGCAGTTCTTTGGGAAAGACAAGAACGGGACAGATTACAGCAAGAGTAACAAAAACCAGAAATCTGCTGCTGACAAGACACAACTGCGCAACTTTATCAGTATTGTATTTGGCCAGCTCGATTGTAAAAACCGGTGTCAACAGCGCCGAGACCTGATTGGCAATCTGCTTTATGAAATTCGGCCAAACGAGAAGGGCGGCATAAACACCAGCGAGAGCCGGAGAAACCATGCGGTTAAGAATCCAGACATCCGTATTGAGAAATAAGGCAAACCCAAAAGATGCCAGAAAAACCCAACCGCTCATATGCAGAACCGGACGGAACCATTTACAGGAAAACTTGCGGAGATCCAGGCGAAGATGCCCGGAATATTTACGAAAGATGGCACACATTATCCCGAAACGCAGTGCAGCAATAAGGAGTTCTATATGCCCGACATACTGGAGATTTGCTGAAAAGATCTTCAGAACCGCAAACAGAGCGGCGGTACGCATCACAAGCAGGGCGGTTTCGAGCTTGCTCAGGATATCCAATCGATTGCCTGCAAATAATACTGCTCCGAGAACCCCCATAAAAAGGTTCATTCCATAACATACGACATTCGCGAAAACAAGGTATCGGACATCCCGGGAAATTGCCTCCGGAAACGAAATCAGGCAGTCAAGTTTCCATATCCCTATGGCAAACAACGGCATCTGCAAAACATAAATCCCCAGGTAAGCAACAAAGGCCGAGTTAAAAATTTCGTTTGCGCCTTCCCAGTTCTGACGATTCAGCTCAACCAGAAGGAAACGGTTCACAGAACTTGCCACACTTTCAGAGATCAGCCCGATATACTGAGTAAGAATTCCTGCTAAAGCAATGAGCCCATAATTTGTAGTACCAAACTGACCGACCAGAAAAGGGACAAAAAAGAGACCTATCAATATGTAGAGAGCAAATTTGATGAGAATATGAATTCCGTTCCGCACTATCTGCCCTGAACTGGTATCAGCGACAAATTTATCGACTTTCTTGTCAGACATCTCTGAGCCGCACCGAGAGCAGATTGTGTGCCCTGTTCATCTCAAAACAGGAAAATGGTTTTCGATGAATCGCGGCTGACAGCTCAGACATGAGGGCCTTTTCCCTTAAGCAGCGACAATACCTCTGCTGCCAGCTGTCTAGGATTTGATACCGCGGCTACGCGCTGCCGCCCGGCTTCACCGATACGACGCGCATCATCCGGGTACTTCAATAAAAATACGATCTTCTCTGCCAATGCAATACTATCATGGGTCGGAAAAAGAAATCCATACTCATCCCCGGTAACAATTTCCTTCAGACCACCCTGCTCAACTGAAGCAACCAGAGGAACACCGAAACTCATAGCCTCCAATGACGCAATTCCCATTGCATCATTATCAGAGTTAAACAGCATAACATCGAGGCTCTGAAAAAAAAATGTCATATCTTTTTGCCAACCGAGCCATATTATCCGGTCAGCAATATGCAGCTCATCCGCCAGCCTTTCGAGCCGCTCACGTTCTTCGCCGTCGCCGGCAATAAGGAATATGGAATGGGGAACCTCGTTTAGAACCCTTTCGGCAACCCGCAAAAATATATCGAAACGTTTGTTGGCCACAAGCCAACCGGCATTTCCAATTATCTTTACATGAGCCGGTAAACACAGCATGCGCCGCGCTCGTGCTCGCTCTTCTTCGGAAGGGACAGGATGGTTTTGAATCGGATTCCGTATGGTTTTGGACAATGCCCCGACCGCGGGAAACAAGGTCTCCGCCTCTCTTCGTACAAAATCTGAAGGAAAAGTAATGGCCTGGAAGCGATTACAGGCAATACGATAAATGAGCCGCCACTGCCAGGGAGGTTTCACTCCCGCATGATAAAAATGGATCGCCAGTATTCGGTGCCCGCGACAGAGCCCCCCCAATGCCAGCATAGTAAGCAAATGATGTCCCGTCATGATCAAGGCATCGGCCCGCATTGAATGCAGTGCCCTGCATATTGCAGGAATACTTCGCCAACCTCCTCTCCCTGAATATGAAAACCCGGTCGCCGTAATCCCCTGCTCCTGCAGGAGCGAGCCCAATCCGCCGAGGGGATTCAGCGAGAGGACTTCACAGACATGTCCCTGCTCCTTCAGCCCAATCATCAACCGTAAGGATGCCTTCTCCATGCCGCCGAGATTTGTACACTGCATAATATTGATAATTTTCATCGCAGAATATCCTATCACAAATCGGCAGACATTCCTCAACACATCGTAGACGAATGCCCACAGGACGCAGCGATCCCACCTTGCCGTAGAGATGAGCGTTTAGATTTTATTGGAGCTGGCCAAGCCTTATTTATGTGTATCACAAAAGGCAATAACTGCCACGCCAATAAAAAAAGGCAGCACCATTTCTGGTGCTGCCTCTCTGCCTTTCCATCGTAATCGGCTATTTTTTTCTTCGGATTCTCAGTCCTGCAATTCCTGCAAGGCCCGCTCCAAAAAGAAACATGGTTGCCGGTTCAGCTACCGGTGTGACATCAACATTCGTCAGAATTACGGACTCATCGAGATAATTGTAATCCGAGATCAGATTAGGTGTATCCTCAAAGCCTATATAAAGGCCGGACAGAGTAAGAGAAGGAATTGAATTGGCAGAATATGGCACGGCATAGATATGATTATGCCCTCCATCGAAATTTACATTCATTGCAGGGTCAGAATATACATTCTGCCAGTCTATGCCATTATAGGTGGCCATTACAAAAAGCAAGACATCGCCCTGATTGGCAAAACCCAGATTGACAGAAGTTCCAATGGAAGTGTAGTCTCCCGACCCTGCTGTCTTAAGATTGGTAAACACAAAACTAGCTGCATTGACACTGCCGCCCTGGGTGAGATTCACCATGGCGATCTTATTGATATTCCAGGCATCACTACCTGCAAAATACGCTGTGATATCACCTGTTTCACTGGCAGTAAACAAATACGTGACTGGATTTTCCACTCCGGGATTGGAGTAATACGGCATGCTACCGGCTCGCGCCAGCGGAGCTATGGCGAATATAACAAGCAGCAAGATGGCCACACTCATGTATTTTTTTGCATTATCTGATTTCATTCGTTTCTCCTTTAACACCTTCTAACTAAGCCTCCGGGATAAATTTTTCTCGTGCCTCTGCAATACGCAGGGCAACACACCGTATTTCATAAAATCTCGGATGCCCAGCCATATAATGCCCTCACGGGACTCTATTTTTTTAACATTCGATCATTACTGTGCAAATTCCATTCCACGCACACCTACACAAACATCACCCTAGAATAATTCAACAATATTACATTTCACGATGCAAGCAAAAGAAAAAATACCAGATCCAAGGAATTACTGTCCGGCTTTGCGGAATCCGCCTTCTAATTTGTAAAAAAAGACAAAATTATTTTACTCATTACCATGCCTCGAACAAACAAAATTTTCAACCAATATCGAGGCATGGGGAAAATTCCCACAACCATTGGGCAATATTCCGAGGAAAAGCTTCAAGCATAACGAAGCGATTATACAAAAAGGCAGTTATTCAAGACAGCACTGGGCCAGATCCCTTCTATCCAGACTGAATGTGCCAGCCGGGCATCCCCCTTACCAGGCCCTCCCGATCAGTCTCGCACGACTTCGTCGTTTCCATAGTTCCGCCCGCCCCCGCAACCTTTCTTCCGGGACAATTGCAGCAGCAATAACCATTTATGCTGTCAAGTGACTTACCACCATTCAGCACGAATGTACAGCTTCAAGCATCGCTGGACCAGACTGGCCAGCCATAATAAAAGAGCACAGCAGGCCGCTCCGGCATGGAAAGTCCGCCGCTCCTGCGTGCGGCACTTTCGTATATCAACCAACAGGGCAGGGGTGGCCCCCCTGCCAGCCGCATCAGACCTCTGTATTTTTTGCGGCCCGATTCAAACTGCTCAGGACGGCCTTGATCGAGGCAATAATAATGTCGGTATCAATACCTGCGCCCCAGAACTTTCCTCCATCACGATATTCGATCTCAATATAGGCAACCGCTTTCGCACTGGATCCCATGTTCAGTGCATGTTCATCATAATTACAGAGGACGAAATCACCGGTTATTCCTTCTTTCAGGGCACTGCAGAAGGCGTCAAGGGGACCATTCCCCTGGGCACCAACATCCTTAATCTCCCCATACGCCAGAATTTGCGCTTCGACGCTGGCGAAGGAAGGGGATCCGCTTTCGTCAAGATGGCGTTTAACCACATTGAATTCCTTTAATTCATATGGAGTTTTACCGGTAAGATACTCAGCCTTAAACGTTTCCTCTATTTCCTCACGTTGCAGTTCACGCCCCAACTTATCAGTCACAGACTGCACAATTGCACCAAACTCGGGATACATTGATTTGGGCATTTTAAAGCCAAACTCTTTTTCCATTATATAAGCGACCCCGCCCTTTCCCGACTGACTATTGATGCGGATAATCGATTCGTAAGTCCGCCCCACATCGGATGGGTCAATGGGCAGGTAGGGCACTTCCCAGGTCTCTGAGCCCAGTTGTTCAGACAACTCCATCCCCTTTTTAATCGCATCCTGATGTGACCCGGAAAAAGCGGTATAAACAAGCTCGCCGGCGTAGGGATGACGGACATGAACCGGAATTTTCGTCACCCGCTCACAGACATCCACAACCCGGTTAATATCGCTGAGGTCCAATTTCGGATCAACTCCCTGACTGAAAAGATTCAAGGCAAGGGTGATGATATCCACATTTCCGGTCCTCTCGCCGTTTCCGAACAGGGTCCCCTCAACCCGATCGCCGCCGGCCATCATGGCAAGCTCGGTGGCTGCAACTGCACAGCCGCGGTCATTGTGGGCATGAAGGCTGATGATCGCACAGTCTCTGTCCTTCATCGAGTTGCAGAACCACTCGATCCTGTCGGCGTAGACATTGGGCGTTGCCATCTCCACGGTTGATGGAAGATTAATGATGATCTTCCTGTCAGGTGCGGGTTCCCAGACATCCATCACCGCCTCACAGATCTCAAGAGCAAAATCGAGTTCAGTCCCGGTAAAGCTTTCCGGGGAATATTCATAACGAAATTGAGTTTCGGGATACAGCAGGGCCTCAGTTTTGATCAATTGGGCTCCCTCCACGGCCAGATTGAGGATCTCCTTGCGGCTCATCTTGAAAACGGCACGCCGCTGCAGGGTCGAGGTCGAATTATACAGGTGGACAACAGCCTGCTTCGCCCCTTTCAACGAGGCAAAGGTCTTTTTGATGAGATGCTCGCGGGCCTGGGTCAAGACCTGGATCAAAACATTTCCGGGGATATGGCCGCACTCAATCAATGTCCGGATAAACTCATATTCCACCTGTGAAGCCGAAGGAAAACCCACCTCAATCTCCTCAAATCCGATTTCTGTCAGCAATTTGAACATTTCAAGCTTCTTATCGAGACTCATAGGCTGAATCAGCGCCTGATTGCCATCGCGGAGGTCAACACTGCACCATACCGGCGCACTGGTAATTGTTTTAGCGGGCCAGGTCCGGCCAGGTAAGTCAACCGGGGGGCAGGGACGATATTTTTTTACCGATTCAGGCTTCATACGTATTTTCTCCTTTTTGATTTTCCGCCGTCTAAACGGGTATTGCCAATAATGGTCCCAAAAAAAAAGGCTGCGGTTCTTTTGAACCACAGCCTTTAGAGATTGCACCATTGAATCAATAGCTAAAGCACTCCCCTCCCAGCCTCGGTTCGCGATGGCATACTATAAAGTCTAGATAGAGAGAGGAGCAGAATCATAAAATTTCCTACAATGTCAGGAATTGTCAACCCGGATAATTCAATTATATTCCTTGAAACTAAACATGGCCATCAATTCCTGTCAAGAAACTTTTCAAATCCTTGCGACAATCCTGACTTAGATAGCTGATTTTTCAGGTTCGTCTTCAAGGTTGACATCTCCTGCTTTCGTTTTTATATTTTCGACTTTCGACTCACTTACCTATTCTACATGCAGTTTTTAGGTACCCCGATAAGGATAAGCCAATTCAATACAAGGGAAGAGAATGTATGAAAAAAATCACCGGCTCCCAGGCCATTGTTAAATGTCTTCAGGAAGAAGGCATCAAAACGTTATTCGGCTTCCCCGGAGGTGCAGTCCTCGACCTGTACGATCAACTTTATGACGCTGACATCCAACATGTCCTTGTCCGCCATGAGCAGGGCGCAGTACATGCGGCAGACGCCTATGCCCGGGTCACCGGAGAAGTGGGCGTGGCCTTGCTGACCTCAGGGCCAGGTGCCACAAACGGTGTTACAGGCATTGCCACGGCCTATATGGATTCGATTCCGATTGTCATCCTCACCGGCCAGGTGCCAACGCCATTGATAGGGAATGATGCCTTTCAGGAAGTTGACATCGTCGGCATAACCAGGCCATGCACCAAACACAACTATCTGGTAAAAACCAGTGCCGACCTGGTCCCGACCATCCGGGAGGCCTTCCATATTGCCCGGTCCGGCCGCCCTGGCCCCGTACTGATCGACCTTCCCAAAGATGTTGTCGCCGGCATGATCAGTTATCCGGAAAAAAAACCGATCCGCATGCCCAACTACCAGCCGACCTACGAGCCGCACATCGGCCAGATCGCCAAGGCCTGCAAGGCCATCCTCGCCTCAAGCAGACCTGTGCTCTATGTCGGCGGCGGCGTTATCCTTGCAGATGCCCACACTGAACTCATTGAGCTTGCGACACGGTTGAACATACCGGTCACCATGACCCTGATGGGACTGGGCGCGTTTCCCGGGAGCCATGGACTGTCAATGGGCATGCTTGGCATGCACGGCACCTACGCGGCCAACATGGCTGTTGCGGACTGCGACCTGCTTATTGCGGTCGGCGCCCGGTTTGACGACAGGGTCACGGGCCGTCTCGATGCCTTTGCCCGCAATGCCGAAATTATTCATATTGATATTGACCCGACATCCATCAGTAAAAATGTGAAGGTGAACATACCCATCGTCGCCGACTGTAAATATGCCCTCACTGCCATCAACAACTGGCTGAATTCCGAGACAATTCCTAAACCGGGCGACGCATCCGCCAGGCACCAGGACTGGCTCGCCACCATTAATCAATGGAAAACTGATCATCCGCTCTCCTACAAAGATGAAGGCGACATCATCAAGCCTCAATATGTTGTCGAAAAACTTGATGAACTTACTCAAGGAGAAGCAATCATCACAACAGAGGTCGGTCAGAACCAGATGTGGGCGGCACAGTTCTACAAGTTCAACAAACCTCGGCGATTTGTCACCTCCGGAGGACTCGGAACCATGGGATTTGGCCTTCCAGCAGCCATCGGTGCTAAAATTGCTTTCCCGGACAGACATGTAATCGACATTGCCGGTGACGGCTCCATCCAGATGAATATTCAGGAGCTTGCCACGGCCCGGCAATATAAGTGCCCGGTCAAGATAGCCATTCTCAACAACGGCTATCTGGGGATGGTCCGTCAATGGCAAGAGCTATTTTATGATAAACGGTATTCATCCACGATTATGGATACCGCCCCTGACTTTGTTGAGCTTGCCAGGGCATTCGGCGCCGTTGGATTGCGGGCTGTGCGGAAAAGTGAGGTGGTGCCTGTAATAAAAGAGGCACTTGCAACAGATAATGTCGTCATCATGGATTTCAAAGTTGCAAAAGAAGAAGGCGTCTATCCAATGGTACCAGCCGGAAAAGCGACCACGGAGATGCTTTTAGTGTAATTATTTTTCTAATTTACCTTTATTGCCATGATTTCAAAGACTCTTTCACAGGAAAAACAGATGAAACATACAATTTCCGTTCTTCTCCAAAACAGACCCGGAGTGCTCTCAAGAGTAACAGGCCTGTTCAGCGGTCGCGGATTCAATATCGAGAGTCTTTGTGTCGCAGAGACCCTTGAGTCTGACGTTTCCTGCCTCACTCTGGTCACGACCGGGGACAACTTCATCATTGAGCAGATTACCAAACAGCTGCATAAACTGATCGATGTCATCAAAGTTACGGACATCAGCGATAAAGAGTATGTGGAAAGAGAAATGGTCCTTCTCAGGGTCAAGGCGGATGCCAACACCCGGGCAGAAGTCCTGCGCGTCGTTGATATCTTTCGCGGCAAGGTCGTTGATGTGAGCCCCAAAAGCTACGCTGTTGAAATTACCGGTTCTGCCTCCAAGATTCAGGCAGTCATCGATATCCTCCGTCCACTAGGTATTAAAGAAATTGTCCGTACCGGCACCATCGCCATGGCCAGAGCCAATAAAGGGTAGGAGATACAACCTTTTTGTTGTATGATAATAATCTCGAATTATATTGAAGCACCCATTTTATGAAGGTTTCTCAGAAGCAACGGTCCTGCATTACGAAGCAAGAAGCCTTCATAATTTATTGTGAGCCGGGTCAAGCCATGCAGCTGCAAGTGAGCGCTTGTTCACACACTTTTTTTGATTTTTGACATGGCAGCGATTGCGCGGAGTGACTGGGGAGACAGACAGAGCGACGGTTTGACGGCTAACAGAAAATGACTGCTATTTTGACACTCATTTCCCTTGTCTGACTCAAGTCCGCTGTGTTTTCCAATCCTTCATAGCCACCCGTTAATTGTCTATTCCACTTCTCTTAAAGCAGAAACGATATGATCACTCCTCGAATCCCCATTGCCAAAGAAGGATATCCGTTTTTAGGCTCGTCAGTTCTGATAACCTTGGTCCTTGCAATACTCGGATATAAATTTTTTACTCTGATTGCCCTGCTCGTCTCTTTCTTCATCTTATATTTTTTTAGGGATCCGGAACGTTTTATGCCGCGGATTCAGAATGCAATTGTCTGCCCTGCTGATGGCAAGGTTATCATTGCGGAAAAAGTATTCGACGATAGATTCTTTCACGAATATGTCCACAAGATATCAATATTTATGAATATATTCAACGTTCACGTGAACCGTATTCCACAAAGCGGCATCGTTGAAAAGATTATCTATACCCCAGGTGAATTCTACTCGGCTGATAGCAGCCGGGGGGGGCTGAGGAATGAGAACTGCGCAACAATTATTACAGGCGAAGAGGGCCGAAAAATTGCCGTTGTCCAGATAGCCGGACTTATCGCAAGAAGAATTGTCTGCTGGCTCGAGCCCGAAGACACAGTACGCCAAGGTGATCGTTTCGGCTTAATCCGTTTTGGCTCCAGAGTTGATCTGTATATTCCCGGAAGCGTACAGCTCTCCATCAAAAAAGGAGAAACAGTCCGCGCAGGTGAAACCATACTGGGTACGTTTATCCTCTAACCAGCATGGCTGGACCAGATTGGCCAGCCACAAAAAAACATGAAAGTCTCGTCACTCCGGCAAGGCAATGCCGCCGCTTTGACGAGACTTTCATATAAACATTATTTTGCAGCTTTCCGGAATTTTGCGTATAATAACTAGACGCATCCTCATTGACCGCATATCAACAGCACCTACGGGAGAGTATTCTCGATGTCAAACACTACCCAGGAAATGAGTTCCAAGTTTCATCCTCTACCCTGCATGTTCACTATTGCCAGTCTTTTTTGTGGTTTTTATTCCATAGTTGCAGCGATAAAAGGAGATTTCACCGTAGCTGCATATGCAATACTGATTGCCGCTGTATTCGATGGACTTGACGGACGTATAGCCCGTTTGACAGGAACCACCAGCACCTTCGGCATGGAACTTGACTCTCTCTGCGACCTGGTTTCTTTCGGTGTTGCACCGGGACTCCTTGCCTATCTCTGGGCCCTGCAGCCATTCCACCGTTACGGCTGGCTGGCAGGTTTTCTCTATGTCGCAACAACCGCCCTGCGCCTTGCCCGTTTCAACACCCAACATACCGGTACCTCAAAGCACTTCGTCGGGCTTCCCTGTCCTGCAGCTGCAGCAATGATTTCCGCAACTGTTCTTTTCAGCCGTCGCCTCGGGTTTGAAGGGACCGTCAATCATATATCCCTGCTTTTTCTTGTATATATCTTGTCATATCTGATGGTTTCAACTCATCTCTATTTCAGTTTCAAACAAACGAATTCGCAGAAAAGAAAAACCTTCCGTCTTTTGGTTGGCACGCTTCTACTCTTCACTCTGGTCGCAACGGAACCGGATGTCATGCTCTTTGCCGTCTTTGCCGTGTACATTATCTCCGGCCCCATCTTTGCCCTGTTCAGACGGGTGAGGAAAATTTTCAAATCTAAAGGCGCAACAGAATCAAATCACCGAAGTGCCCACGACCAATAAATTTTGCTGGATTTGCTGCCTGCTCCAGGCTACCACTTCATGATGCAAGACCTCCATTTCAAACCAGCAGCGCTGGAGGTCTATGGGTATCCGGCTCTTGGCCGCATATCGCAGATTTTTCTCTTTTCATCATGTCATTTGATTGCCGCCCGCTTTATAATCTGGTATTTTCACATTCTTTCAGGAAAGAATGAAGCGTCGAACAAGGCATCCATCAGTTATTTGATACCAGGGTACATATCGTTGTTATAATAAGGAAATTGTGATGAAAGAAAAAAAATTGAAATATAATGTTGCGGTTGTTGGTGCTACAGGAGCCGTAGGCGGGGCTATGCTGAGTGTCCTTGAACGGAGAAATTTTCCGATTAATGAGATCAGACTGCTTGCCTCAGAGCGTTCTCTTGGCAAAAAACTGATGTTTTGCGGGACAGAGGTGGCAGTTCAGGTCCTCACCAAGGACTCTTTCAAAGGTATTGATATAGCTCTTTTCTCAGCCGGGGCATCCAGATCCCTTGAATTTGCACCGGCCGCTGCCGCGAGTGGAGCGGTTGTAGTCGACAACTCAAGCGCCTTTCGAATGGACCCCGAGATTCCTCTCGTGGTACCTGAAGTAAACCTTCACGCAATCAAGCAGTATACAAAACGGGGTATAATTGCAAATCCGAATTGTTCAACCATTCAGATGCTGGTTGCTCTCAAACCTCTATATGACAAAGTTGGAATCAAACGTATAGTGGTATCCACATATCAGGCCGTCTCCGGCACCGGGGCCAAAGCCATTGAGGAACTGCAAACACAGATACAGGACTACGCGTCAGGAAAGACGATGTCAGCCAAGGTATATCCTCACCAGATTGCGTTTAACTGCCTTCCGCAGATCGACAGTTTTCTGGAAAACGGCTATACTAAAGAAGAGATGAAAATGGTCAATGAGACCAGAAAGATCTTCGAGGATTCCAGCATAGGCGTAACGGCCACCGCCGTAAGGGTCCCGGTTTATTTTGGGCATTCCGAGGCTGTCAATGTCGAAACCAAAAAGAAAATTACAGCGCAGGAGGTCAAGGACCTTTTAGCCCAGTCCCCTGGAGTACAGCTCGTTGATGATCCTCAGAAGGGACAATATCCGCTCGCCATTGATTGTGTAGGAAAATTCGAAACAATGGTCGGACGCATCCGTGAAGATGAGTCCATCGAGAAAGGCATAAACCTCTGGGTTGTATCCGACAATATATTGAAAGGAGCAGCCTTGAATGCCGTGCAGATCGCAGAGCATTTAATCTCCCAATACATTTAAGCTTTCTATCTGCTTACGTATTTTATCTTTTGGAAACGTAAACTCCATTGCGCATCATAAGCGGACACGCCAGAGGTCTGAAACTGAAGGCTCCACATGGACAGGCAATACGTCCGACTTCGGACAGGGCCAAAGAGGCCCTGTTCAGCATCATTGGATATCAGGTCAGAGAGGCTTTTGTGCTTGATCTCTTTGCGGGCACGGGTGCTCTCGGGCTTGAAGCGCTCAGTCGGGGGGCGAGGCATGTCACCTTTGTCGATAAGAGCCCGGATGCACTTATGTTGATAAAGATGAACATAGCGCTCTTCCAGAAGTCCATTTTTCCTGATTCGAGCAGGGTCCCTCCTTTAAAAGACCAGCACTACTCCCGCTGCAAACTGCCTGTGTCGCTTTGCAACTGCGATCTCACGAGAGATGATTTTTTCAATAAGAGAGAGCGGATCGCCTCACAACCCTTTTTTGATCTGATTTTTCTCGACCCTCCTTATGAAAAAGGTTTATGCTTTCAGACACTTACATATATTGACAAGTGTACAATCCTCGCAGAAAACGGACTCATCATCGCTGAAGACCGTGCCGAAGTTCTACTGCCTGACACCTTCGACACGCTGAGACTTGTCAATAGGCGCCGCTACGGAGATGCCGGTTTCTGGTTTTATAATATGAAGTAATTCCTGTAACTAATCCATAAGGGTACAGAACTCAACCACCTCTCTTTCTGAAGAATGACCATGAAAACCCACGACCATCATTCAATAGCCATTTACCCCGGCACATTCGACCCCATCACCATGGGTCATCTTGATATTGTAGATCGCGCTTTGAACTTTTTTGATAAAATCATTATCGCCACTGCGATTAATCCGGGGAAGAAGCCCTTATTCACCCTGGAAGAACGTCAATATATGATCAAAAAATGTTTTCCGGATGATTACTCTCGAATTGAAATAGACACCGTTTCCGGCCTGCTTGTCGATTACGCGCTCCAGAAAAAGGCCAAGGCTATAATTCGCGGCCTCCGCGCAGTTTCGGACTTTGATTACGAATTCCAGATGGCCCTGATAAACCGAAAACTTATCAGAGATGTGGATACTCTTTTCCTGATGTCAAGTTTGCGATGGATATATATCAGTTCGTCAATCATTAAGGATGCTGCCAGACATGGAGGCGACATCAGCGAACTCGTGCCAGAGCATGTTGATAGAATGCTGAAGGAGAAATTCTCTCAGAATCTTTTAAAAAAATAAGGTGGTCATCCCTCAAGGATGACCACCTTATGCTGAAAACCATTTTTTCAGAAAGACATTGCGATCAGGCAAGAGAGAATGCCTACTTTTGCTGCTGACGAAGGACCTCTCTTATTTGATCCCCCAGGGATTGACGCAACACCTCAAGCTCGTTGCGCACAATTCTAACAACGGTCTCAGCATCAAGCTGGTCAACCGAAGGCTGACCAGCTCTTTTGTGCGACATGTCCTGAGTAACACCAGGAACAGTTCCATCATCCTTACTCTTTGCAGTCCTTGCCGCATCGTGGTTGCCGTTGCCTTTTTGGATCAGCATTTTCTGTTGCCAAGACAAAACTTTCGAAGTTTCTGCCAGGATACTTTCCTGAACACTCTCGCTTCGAGATCCAGGAATCCTCGCCATCTCCAGTTTGTTAAAAACAGACAAGAGAAGTCCGTAGGCCTCCAGGCTGGCCTCAAATCGGTGTGTGTCTATAAACTGGGCGACAATAGTAATGAGCTGTAAAAAAGTCTTTTCGATCGGCTTGTCCATCCATTCACTGTTAAGCCGACTAATTTCATTAAACAAATTTTCAAGAATACGGCTTTCTGCCCCCTGACCAAGTGAGGTTATACACCCTCCCAAGATTGAGAGGCTTTCATCTTTTTGCCCCGCAGTCCCAAACAGGGTGAAGTCGTTTTGCGACAATTCATCGCGAATTTTTTCAAAGGCGGGCTCATTGCCCACAGCAAGCAACTGTGAGCCCCTCGCCTGTTGCTTCTCCGGAATGAGTTCCTGCACAGCTTCAAAACTTTGACCGAATATTTCAGAAGATCTGGAGGATTCCACCCCTTCATTCGCGGCTTTGATTTCCTTGTCGTTTCCGGCCTGAAAGTCATCCTGCTCAATAAAATATTTATTAAATTCTTCTTCTATTTCATCAATAAAGGTCTGTTCTTCAGTCTTTGTATCAGTAATTTCATCTTCATCAACCGCTTCGAAAACGACTTCTGCCGCAGCCTCCCCCGCAGAGGCTGCCTCCGGTACAGAATAAATATCTTCTTCGTCAAACTCGACACCCTCGATATATTCGATGAAGTCCTCATCTTCCTGCAGAACTGAAGGAGCATTCAGAGCTTCTTCGGCAATGAGATTTGCAGAAGATTCTGCTCTTCTTTCAGGCGTTGAGTCAAAACCAACATCCTTGCCTGAAATGGAGGCAGTTGTATCGTCAACTGCCGAAAATATTACAGACTCATCCTCAATGTCTGCATTGAAGGACTCCACTCCCAACTGTTCCTCAACCGGTGTCTCTGGAACTCCGGCTTCAAAAAACTCAACAAGATGATCCTCACACTCATCAGCCATTATCTGCAGGAACTCTTCCTCTTCAGCAGGTCCGTCTTTCCCAAAATCATCTTCGGCGTTTTCGGTCAAACCATGAGCATGCCCTGAATCATGATATGAGAAGGCCCCGGATTCGGGTGCATCCCCATCTTCGACATAAAGATCACGCAATGGCTCATCAATCCATTCAGAATCAGGCGAGAATTCATCTTCAGCCATTAAGGCTGTCCCAGTGGTATCTTCTCCGATCTTTTCAGCAAGATCCACTACGGTCGTTTCCGGCATGACCAGAGGAACACTGGTTCCCGGCATGCCTTCTGCATCATCACCGAAAAACTCTTTTAAACGTTTTTCAATACCTGCCAATTCATCCTGCGGTGTAAGATTTTTCTCCGCCTGAAACTCAGATACATCATCATGAGCGAACAATGCCGGTGCGAGCTCTTCATTTTCAAAAGGCAATGGTTCTTCAGTTAAATCGTCATCAGCTTCCGTCTCAACATCCACACCCTGAAGAAGTACGGAGACATTTACCGGGGTCTCCTTTTCTCCAATACCAATCCCTTCCTGAGTTTGATCCGGGTGAGGGGGGGAGAATGCCTCCGTTTTATCAGGTAGAGAAGAAGTCAAAGCCTCTTCATCCCGGATTTCCGCATAATTTTCACTCAATGCCGGTGCCGGCTCAGAACCTTCATGCGGTAAGGCTTCTTCATTGGAATCATCATCGGCTTCCGTCTCGACATCCACACCCTTTAGGGCCTGTTCTTCACTCGTCTGTTCAGCCTGGGCTCTTGGCGATTCATCGCCGAAAAGTCCATTCAGGCGAGATTCCATTTCATCGACCAGATCAGTTTTATTTTCTTCATCTTCGTGAATCGGATGGTCTACAATCTCGACCGCATTAACTTCAGCATCACCGAAAAAGCTCGAGATCTTCCCATCAACTTTCTCTTTCTCCTGATAATCCAAGGACGCATCCCCTTCATCTTCTCTAAATCCATGGATATCTTCCGGAAGATCGGCAAAGGCAGGAACAATCTCGTCATCAGAAGAGTATTTTGAAGTAAGATCATCCTCGTCTGAACAGTTTTCCTCCGCTATGGCCTCAGGTGAAATTGTCGGAGCAATTATTGCTTTAAAGGCATTGAATTTATCTACCTCCGGCAACAAGACTCTTTTCTCTTCATCGCCTGTCAAACCGTTATTGACTATTTTTTCCAGACTCAAGAAGAAAGAGTGAAGAAGTTTAAAAGCATCAACATGGGCATTACTTTTCTTCAGGTTGATATATGCACCAAGCGCTGCAATACCTTGCAGAATAATCAATTTAGCCTTGCTGCTGCTAAACCTCTTTTCAAGATTTCTTACTTCCTCACCTAGATTGATCAATTCATTTTCGGTTATTTCCCAGTCCATTCCGAAAATTATTGCCTTCAATTTCAATAAGGGATCATCATTCTCCAAATCTGCCGGCCGACTCGCAACATCCAATGCGGTTCCGACATCCTGCGGATATTCATTACCGGATTTTTCAGTCTGGCCTCGCTCACCGGAACGACTTATTTGTTTTTTAAATTTTTCAAATTTTTCGACATCTTCCATCAAAATGCCTTTCTTCTCACTTTCCGACATTGAGGAGGTCGATACAATTTTTTCAAGGTTGGAATAAAATCGCAGAAGAAGTTTAATGGAATTGGGATTTGCGTTTGCCTTTTCCTTGTAAATATAGCGGCTTATCTTCTCAAGGGCCTGTACATACACGAGATTAATCTTATCATTGGCCCAGATGTCTTTCAGATCAAGAAGCTCGACATTAAATTGCCGCAGGATATCATCCGTAATCTCCCAATCGATGGATAAAATAAGCTCCTTGAGACGCGAAATTGGTGATTCCGCATCACTCAAAAATTCGAAGAGGTCAACATTGCCAGTCTGCAAAGAGCCGTCATACTCGTCCATACCAACGGTTAAATCATCGTCATATTGACTTCCTGTATGCTGTTCCACCCTGTCTTCTCTCTAAAGTAATTTTTTCTGAATTGAGACAACTGTTGATGAAATTATCTTCTTCAGTGTCGCCGCGACATTGTACCCTTTGATTGCGCTGGCCTCAAAATAAGGGACCTTCAATCTGCTGTTTAAATCCTTTTGCAACACAGAAGTGGGCAGAATCGGAATACCATGCTCTTGCAGATCGACCTTGTTATACTGCATAACCAGTGGAATATTAAAAATACTTTCCTTATAGGACTGTAAATTTTCATGGAGCTGGTTCAGCGATCTGATATTTTTTTCCCGCTGTTTTTCCATGGCATCGGCAACAAAAACAATCCCATCGACGCCCCTCAATACAAGCTTTCTGGTGGCATTGTATTTAACCTGCCCCGGAACCGTATAGAGCTGAATTTTTATATCATATCCCTTTATCTGCCCCATATCAAACGGAAGGAAATCAAAGAAGAGAGTCCTGTCACCATGGGTTTTAAGGCTCACCATCTCAGATACGATCTGTTTTCGGTAGGTGCTGTTTATATACTCAAGATTTGTGGTCTTACCACCGCGCCCAGGCCCGTAATATACTATTTTTACCTGGACAATTTTGTCTTTCAAGTTGATGAAACTCAATTCACAACCCCCGTCATGCTCATATTATCAGATGTTAATCGGGTCAGTACCCCTCTCCGACGGCTGCATCCCGTCAAATGCAAGGAGAAATCGCTATTTCTTGCCCCATACCTGACGTATTTTTTCTATCACATCAACCACGTTCAGTCTGAGAAATCCAAGGGAAATATCTCTGCCGAACATGGAGATAAGAAGAAGTTCGTCGTCAATTTTGCTGAAATGGATATTTGATTCCTGACCCTTATGAAAAAGGAGTGAAAATTCCTGTTCACCAACCAGTTTTGCCATCGCATCTACAGTTGCAAAATTACCGGCAGCCAGAGCGGCAAAGGAGTAAACATCGTATTTGCTCTCCCCGTTATCTTTGGCAGTAATAATATTCCCGGCCATGTCGATTATAATGACACAATCGACACCGAGCTTAATCAGTTTGTCGGACAATATCGCATCAATCCGTTCAAGCTGCTCCTGACTGACAATACCATAATTCATACTACTTACCTCTTATTAATTGTTAGCCATTAAATTGGCACCCACATCCTACATTGAACCATCCACAAACAGGGAGTTATTATTTATGTGGAATTCCATGAAATATCAACCATCCTCAACTCGGATCTCAAAGAAGGCCCACCGGCAGTGAGAGATCCGAACTTCTGACACAAAGATGAAACCTGCCTAACCTCTCAACCGCTGCTCCATTGTCAGCATGAGCTTATCCAGCTTGGATCACAAGAAATATTTTTAAGAATACTAATAAATATACGATAAATATTTTTTTAAATGAAGATTTATTTTAAATTTTTAAAAAAATCATACTCATATGCCATTGTGCGACCTGATTTTTCATACAAACCACTATTTTGTTATAAAAAAACATCAAAAATTATTTTATAATAATATGTTTTATATCATATATTCCATCCGCCTTTCCAAGAGAACGCCTCCGCGTAGAGAACCATACACGGCAGATTGCTCGAGCAAGAAGTATTTCACGCGCACATTCCATGTAAAAAGGATTTCCTCCCTTTCAACCATTGCACGCGCTCTGGTAATCTGCTATGAAGCATCCTGGAGGCGCATTCAATGACAAAAAGACAGAAAACGGCTGCCATGCCAACAACAAACGTCCCCTTGGTTGATACTCACTGTCACCTTGACATGGACGCATATGCAGATGATATTGAGACAGTTCTGCAGAGATCCAGTCTCCATAACATTGGCGCCATAGTAAGTGTCGGGATAGATGTAAACAGCTCAATACAAGCCGTAGAACTGGCAAAACAGTACACGCCGGTCTCGGCAGCTATTGGGATACATCCTCATGACGTTGACAATATCACGATAGATACATTTTCAATCCTCGCCGATATTGCAGAAAATAACAAAGAATACATTGTTGCATACGGAGAAATTGGTCTTGATTATGCCAAACGGTATTCATCCCCCGAAGCCCAACGCCTTCAATTCCGCAACCAGCTCTCCCTTGCCAATGATTTACATCTTCCCGTCATCATTCATGATAGAGATGCCCATGAGGACATCCTGACGATACTCCGAGAATCCGGGCCACTCAGATACGGCGGAATCATGCACTGTTTTTCGGGTGATGCGGGATTTGCATATAAAATCATCGATCTTGGGCTGCATATTTCGATACCTGGCACCGTTACATTCAAAAATGCAACTGCAATACAGGACGTGGCGGCAAAGATCCCGCTTAACTCCATGCTGCTGGAGACGGACGGGCCTTTTCTTACACCTCACCCATTCAGAGGGAAACGTAATGAGCCCCCTTTTGTCTTGTACACAGCCCTAAAAGTGGCGGAAATTCGCGATATTTCCCTTGAAGAACTGGCAAAACAAACAAGCCTGAACGCAAAAGCGATCCTGGGTCTTCACCATCTCAGCCTGTAATATGCAATGATAGCCAACAACCTCCAGCGTATTCGACAGAATATCGAAGCCATCGCCCGTCGGTCCAATCGCCGTCCGGACACTATTCGCCTCATTGCTGTTTCGAAGACATTTCCAGCAACAGATATTCGGGAAGCGCTGGCCTTTGGCCAAACGCTCTTCGGTGAAAATTATATCCAGGAAGCTGAAAGGAAATATTTGGAACTCGGGCAGAATATTCGGCTTCATTTCATTGGCCACCTGCAAAGCAACAAGGCCCATATTGCCGTTAAGATATTTGAGATGATCGAGACCGTCGATCAAATCAAGCTAGCGGCATCACTGAACCGTTATCTGGAGCAGTCAGGAAAGATAATGGATATACTCGTGCAGGTGAATATAGGCAGGGATGAAAAAAAATCCGGGGTCGCACCGGAGGACACGGAGGATTTCCTAAAGAAAGTCATGACATTGAGCAATCTGCGAGTCCGCGGCCTTATGACAATGCCCCCGTTCTCCGAAGATCCGGAAAAATCGCGCATCCATTTTAGCAATCTGAGACAATTAGCAGAACGTCTTCAACAAAAAAATCTTTTTTATGATAATACTTTTGTGGAACTCTCCATGGGGATGTCGCATGATTATCCCATCGCCATTGAAGAGGGAGCGACCCTTGTAAGAGTAGGATCAGCCATCTTTGGAGACCGATCGTAGCACGAAATTTTCTTTCTATACGAATCAGCCGGAGCGCTTAAGGCTCCCCCTAAAGTCATGATCTGAAGATGATCTGAGGAGGAAATGCCCTGGTGCGGCAAATGCTCCTGCAACAAATCAAAAGAGATCTCAAACCGTCTCCGGTGATTTCACCAATGAATAAAAAAAAAGCCCCTTAAAAACAGACAGGGGCTTTCACATTCTGAATTCCAGGCCGCAATTATTTCTTCGACTTTGACGCCCTTTTTGCAGCTTTAAGAGGATTGACACGAACCTTGGCTACGACAATCTCGGGTTTCATATGAGTTGCAAAATTACACATTCCAAGACGCCACTTCGCCTCCGGGTTGAGGTATGTCTGGCAGTACTTCGCACCATTATCATCAACAATTCGTTCACATCCAGTACATTGTTCAATTACTGGTTTATATCGACCGTCACTGTAATTTGCTCCAGCTTGTTGCATAACTTCCTCCTCTTCATAAAAAACATACCCGCTTGCATGCATGGAGATCCGAGACGGGTAGAAAAATGCCTATCATATACTGCGCATAACAAAAAATTCTGTATACGAGGTCAAGTATTCTAACAGGGTGGCAAGCATTACACAAGCAATAAAAAATATTTTTTCAGCTCATTCCAAAAAGCATTACCAGGGTGAATTTCCCCTTTGTGCCGTCCTAAAAAAATTATTCCATTTTTGCATACCACTTCACCATGTTACAATCGAAAACACCGGCACACCTGCTGGGATTTTCAATATTAAAAAGATAAAAGTCCAGAGGACAAATGAGCCACAGATGCTTGTTGTTTCGTTGTCACATCTTTGAATACCGCTGAAAATTTCAAATTAACCGCATCATGTTGTTATGTTATTCATGCTGGACTTGAATTTTCACCTATTTTAACATAAAATTGGACTTACGCCTTAAATAGCCATTATAATTCTGACAGTTGCAGCAAGTTTCAACCCTTACTCTATTCGAGGGTTATCCTTGCCAGATCAGACATAAACAAGGGGAAGAGTCTGTGAACCTGCACGTCTCTTCCTGAAGATCACAACCTTCTGCAGGCCAACTTGAACATTGGGAATTTTTGTCCAGGATTGAGATAAGACCGGACGAAAGGGTATCCATTCAAGGCAGCCTGGTAAGAATACTATCTGGAGACGAGAGAGGATGCCTGTTTATATTTGGAAGGGTAAAAATTCCTACGGTGAGAATCGCAAGGGAGAACTGGAAGCGCCTGATCAGGCGGCTGCGCTGAGTTATGTAAAACGGATGAGGATCTCCAATCCTGTTATCAAGGAAAAACCGAAAGATCTTCTTGCCAATATTCCTTTATTTCAGCCAAAAGTTACTGGAAAGGACGTTGTCGTTTTCACCCGTCAGCTTTCGACAATGATTGATGCGGGTCTCCCGCTGGTCCAATGTATCGAGATACTTGGCAAGCAGCAGGACAACCAGACCTTTAAAAAAATCCTTCTCACTATTCAGTCGGACGTGGAATCGGGGACGACCTTTGCCGATTCTATGCGAAAACATCCAAAGGCCTTTGATAACCTCTACAGCAATATGATCGAAGCTGGAGAGACTGGCGGTATCCTTGATACAATCCTCTCCAGACTCGCCACATTCATGGAGAAATCGATGGCCTTGAAGAAAAAAATCAAAGGCGCCATGACCTATCCGGCCATTTGTCTGGCTATATCGGTCCTCATACTCGTTGTCATTCTGGTCTTCGTCATCCCGGTCTTTCAGGAAATGTTCACGACCTTTGGTTCCGCCCTGCCGCTTCCGACGCAGATAGTCGTCAATATGAGTACGATGGTAAAGTCCAATTTTATATTCCTGCTTATCGGCTTTTTTGCTGTGATTTTCGGAATTAAAAAAATATATAATTCGGAAAAGGGACGTAATGCCATTGATGCTATGTCCCTGAAGGCGCCAATAGCCGGCATACTGATCAGAAAAGTTGCAGTGGCAAAATTCACAAGGACACTGGGCACCATGCTGCAGAGCGGCGTTCCAATCCTTGAGGCATTACAAGTAGTGGCCAAGACAGCCGGCAACAAGGTCATAGAACGGGCCGTTTTCAGGGTATCCGATTCTATCGCCGAAGGACGGCCAATAGCCGAGCCCCTGGAAGAATGCGGCGTCTTTCCCAATATGGTCGTGCAGATGATCAATGTCGGTGAATCCGTCGGGGCATTGGACACAATGCTGGAAAAAATTGCGGATTTCTATGATGAAGAGGTTGACCAGGCAGTTGAGAATCTGACTGCAATGCTGGAACCCCTGATGATGGTGGTTCTCGGCGGCATGATCGGCGGACTCGTCGTTGCGATGTATCTGCCCATTTTCAAGATGGCATCTGTTGTTTAATAATTATCTTCTACTTTTTTTCTGTAATAAATTGTATACTTCGCTCGGGTGGCATTGACATTCTTTCTTGAAAGCATATCGTGCTCAAATAAGATATTCTCACATAACAAAGGAGGGTAATATGACCTTGACAAAAGCGGACTTGGTCCAGCAGGTATACAAAAATCATGAGACCTTAACAAAAGCGCAGGCAACCGAGTCGGTAGAGTCGTTTCTCCGCATTTCGAAGGATTCGTTGATTAACGGCCAGGATCTCCTGTTAAGCGGGTTTGGCAAATTTAATGTCAAAGACAAGAATGCGCGACGGGGGCGGAACCCTCAGACCGGAGATGAGCTGACACTGGATGCGAGGAGGGTTGTGACATTCAAACCGTCCGGAATTTTACGCGATAAGATCAACGAGTCCTAATCCCTCGAATATTGTATCCTCATATCGCTCTCTTTTGCTGAAAACTGCCTGTTGTCACACGTGGTGAGGTGACAACAGGCAGTTTTTTATATAAAACTGCATCACAGCAGTCCTCTTGCCCCGGCGAAGCGATAGTTTTTTGCGTCTCGTTGTAACCAGCGGCCGGTTTGGATGTTCCCCACTGTCAGCAGCATGAGAGAGCACCACGACCTTCCTTCTTATTTTAGCGTATGCTTGTCGAAAATTCGTTCGCAATCCTTCCCTTTGATTCCTTGCATGATAGCCCCAGATGGAATCTCCATCCTTTTCTGGACGGCACTGTTTCCGACGCTTTTGAACAATCAATCCGCCAGACAGGGATTCTCCACCCCCCGCTGGTCATCCGATCAGGGGAGGCTTACGAAATTCTCTGCGGGCGAAGGAGGATTCAGTGTGCACGGCATGGGGGGCAAGCGAACTTTCTCTGCTGCGTTCTGCCGGAGGACCTCGACCCGGGAAGCATACTGGGCCTCATTCTGGAAGATCAGCAGGCATACGCCCCGCTCACGCTTCCAGAAGTGGCCTATTTTGCACGATTATGTACAGAATATCCAGGTAATGAAGAGGTAAGCAGACTATTTGAGGCAGTCATTCCGCCCAAAACTGACATGCGGTTCCTCCTCCGCCTCCTTGAATTCGATGACGAATTACAGAGAAAAATATATACAGGACTTCTGAACGAGAAAGCTCTCTTCGATCTTGTGCAGCTTGATCAGGAAGACCGCAGCAGTATGGTCAGTGTGTTTGAATCATTACAAATGGGGGGGAACAAGCAGAAGCGTCTCTTGAGCCTGTGCAGAGACATCACACAGCGTGAGGATATCTCCGTTGGCACCCTGCTGGCTCATCCGGAGATCAAAACTGTCATTGACCACCGGGGCATGAATATTCCCCAGAAGGTCAACCGACTTTTCAGCCAGCTGCAAAAACGTGCCTATCCGCAAAGCACAACTGCTCAGGATTTTTTTCTTGCGCAGGTGCAGGGACTTGACCTGCCTGCCAGCTGTACGATCACCCCCGCCCCTTTTTTTGAACGGGATGAGGTGAGCCTTACCGTACGTTTCTCAAATTTCGAGGAATGCAGGAAGTACTGTCTTCAGATAAAGGACCTGCTCCGATAGACCGAGAGAGGAAAGGATCAGGAGTGATACGCAACGTCGCCTTCCACCATGAGGTCGTCACACAACCGTTCATAGCGGATTTTTTCCAAATATATCGCATCCTCTTTTGCTGCACAAGACAATCCCCGGACCACGGATATCCCGTCGTCGCCTGCAAAAATCGGCGCATAAAACAGGTGCACATGATCGACCAGGCGGTTTCTGAGCATTGCCCCATGAATCGCGGCCCCGCCCTCAACCAAGAGTGAAGTAACCCCATGGCTGCCAAGGATAGACAGAATCTGCATCAAATCCAATCCGCCCTCTGTATCTCTCTCCACGGTTCGGACCAGCGCCCCCAGTGCTATCAGTTGTTCCTTCTTCTCGGGATCAGCCTCAGGCCCGCAAAATATCCAGGTCGGCGCATTCGAATGGACATGCAGCAGCCTTGCTGCAAGAGGGATGCGCAGGCGTGAATCCACCACAACCCTGATGGGATCCTTCCCCTGCCTGCGAAGCAAACGCGTGGTCAGGGCAGGATCATCGATAACGACAGTCCCGATCCCCACCATGATTGCATCTGCAATATTACGAAGTTGATGAACCCTCTGCAATGAACGAGGACCGGTTATCCCACCCGGACATCCCTTTTTATAGGTAATACGGCCATCGAGGCTGAGCCCCGCCTTCATCACCACCCACGGGAGAGAGGTGGTTATATGTTTGATAAATGGGCTATTTATCCGTCGACAGTCTGCAGCAAGCACCCCCGACGACACCTGGATTTTATGGTCAGCCAGAAAGGCAAGCCCGCTTCCATGCACCAGTGGATTAGGGTCTTCCATACCAACCACGACCCGCTTGACCCCTGCTGCGAGCAGGGCGCGGGTACAGGGAGGAGTCCTGCCGGTATGATTACACGGCTCAAGTGTCACATAGACAGTGGCGCCACGCGCCTGAGTTCCTGCTTTGCGCAGTGCATTGATTTCTGCGTGCGGTCCTCCCGCTCGTTTATGGTAGCCTTTGGCTATAACACGATCATCTTTGACAATTACGGCGCCGACGCAAGGATTGGGAGAGGTCTTTCCCATCCCTTTCCGGGCCTCTTTCAAGGCCAGCCGCATATAGTACTGGTCCTGATCCTCGGTCATTTTTCACCGTTTCCGGTCGATGGATACTCAGTCATCGCCCGGGCATCCAGGAGGTTTTTGAGTTCATCCATGAACTCATTTACATCTTTAAATTGTCTGTAAACCGATGCAAATCGGACATAGGCGACCTCATCAAGTCGGGGGAGATCCTCCATGACCCACTGTCCGATAACCTTGGACGACACCTCCTTGGCGCCAATATCTTGAAGCTTTCTCTCTATCTCATCGACAAATTTATCGATATTGTCTCGGCTGACAGGTCTTTTCTCACAGGCCTTTTCCAGACCGATAACCATCTTCTGTCTGTCCCAGGCCTCCCTCCTCCCGTCCTTCTTCACCAGCACAGGCATCATGACCTCCAGCCTCTCATAGGTCGTAAACCTTTGATTGCAAGAAAGACATGATCGTCTTCTTCTGGTAATGGTACTCTCCTTGTTCAGACGGGAATCGATGACCTTATTATCAAGGTGACCACAGTAGGGACATTTCATACAACCTCCATCTGTCGGAGAAGAGTCAAGAAGGTCCAAGCTGATCGGCAGAACAGGGTTCCAGTACGACACCCTAGCCTGCCGCATCCGCCGAGGACCTGAAACGTATTCTTAAATCCTGGCAACAATGTTCGACAGCGGGAATCTCCGGCAGAGGGCCATTATCTCCGTGCGGATCTCCGTAATCGTTTCTGCATCACGTTTCGCAATCACTGTATCGATAAACTCTGCTATCATCTCCATCTCGGCAGCCCTCATCCCTCTGGTTGTTACCAGGGGTGTTCCTATACGAATTCCGCTTGTAACATACCGGGATTGCACGTCAAAGGGAATGGCGTTCTTATTCACCGTAATACCGGCCTGACCGAGAAGCGTCTCCGCCTCTTTTCCGGAAATATCCTTGGTGGTAAGATCCAACAGCATCAGATGATTATCGGTTCCACCTGAGACCAGACGAAAGCCTCTGGCCATCAGACTGGCGGCCAAAATCTTGGCATTGGCAACCACATGTTTCTGGTCTTCTTGAAAGGCTGCCCCCATGACTTCCTTAAATCCTACTGCCTTTGCGGCGATGGCATGCATCAGCGGTCCGCCTTGAATGCCTGGAAAGATATTGCTGTTGATCATCTTTCCCCATCGTTCCTGGGCCAAGATCAGTCCGCCGCGCGGCCCGCGCAGCGTCTTGTGGGTCGTCGAGGTAACTACGTCGGCATACGGAACAGGAGAGGGATGCACGCCTGCAGCGACCAAACCCGCTATGTGAGCCATATCCACCATAAAGATGGCGCCTATCTGATCCGCGATTTTCCGAAATCTCTGAAAATCCAGGAATCGCGGGTAGGCACTCGCTCCGGCAATGATCATCTTCGGTCTCTTATCCACAGCAATACATTCAACCTCGTCCATATCGATCTGTTCACTGACCCGATCGACCCCATAGGAGACAAAATTATAAAGTTTGCCGGAAAAGCTCACGGGGCTGCCGTGGGTCAGATGGCCGCCATGGGCAAGATCCATCCCCAGAACAGTATCACCTGGCTGCAGCAGGGCAAAGTAGACGCCCATATTGGCCTGTGAACCGGAATGCGGCTGGACATTGGCATATTCGGCACCAAAGATAGCCTTCACCCGCTCCACGGCCAGGGTCTCAACCTCATCGGCATAGATACATCCGCCATAGTATCGTTTTTGAGGATAGCCTTCAGCGTATTTATTTGTAAAAACGGATCCCTGGGCATCGACAACCGCCTGCGATGCAATGTTCTCGGAGGCAATCAATTCAAGCTGATTATCCTGACGATCATATTCCGCCTGAATACTCCTGAAAATTTCAGGATCTGTTTCTTGTAATGTTTTCATTGCAATGGACACTTCCTCTTCATATGGTAACGTTTTATCGGTTTTGTTTGCAGACCCCGCACTCTGACTTCAATATCTGCGGAAAGTGAGAGGGATAGTAAAAAAAAACTTCGAATTGTACAATAATTAAAAGCAAAAAAAGCCGGCCTTCCACTCAAAGGAACGCCGGCTTTTGAAATTTCTCATCACAATAAGGTTAATTGCCGAATTGGTCGATGCGCCTCTGATGACGACCTCCTGCGAATTCAGCCTGTAGCCATACTTCCACAATGCTCTGGGCCACGCCGTCTCCGGTCACCCTGGCACCCAGACACAAGACATTGGCATTATTATGTTCCCTGCTGAGACGCGCTGTATATTCATCATGACAGAGGGCAGCGCGGACAGCGGGATATCTGTTGGCAACCATGGACATCCCAATCCCGCTCCCGCAGATAAGAATACCCGCCGCATGCGAACCGCTCTGCACCTTTTCACTGACAGCCTTCGCATATTCAGGATAATCGACAGATTCTTCGTTCTGACAGCCGCAATCGTCAACCTCATAACCGAGCCCGCAGATGAATTCCTTCAGCATCTCCTTCATCCTGAATCCGCCATGATCAGAACCGATTGCAATTTTCATCGCCGTCCCCTGTCCGGGCATCATCTCTCAAATCTCTTCAACGCGATAACAGCATTAGTGCCGCCAAAGCCGAAGGAGTTGGACAATGCATATCTGATGTTCATTTTTTTCGCCTTATTGGGAACATAATCCAGATCGAGACCGGGGCTCGGCTCCTGAAGATTAATGGTCGGCGGGGCTATCTGCTCATAAACACTCAGCGCAGTGAAAACCGCCTCAATCCCCCCGGCCGCGCCCAGCATATGACCGGTCATCGACTTTGTTGAACTCACTGCCAGTTTTTTGGCATGATCGCCAAAAACGGTCTTGATGGCCAGAGTCTCACATTGATCGTTGAGGGGCGTCGAGGTCCCGTGGGCATTGATGTAATCGACCTCATCCGGTCTGATTCCGGCATCCCTCAAGGCCATACGCATACAGCGGATCGCTCCCTCACCATCCTCGGGAGGGGCTGCAATATGGTACGCATCGCTGCTCAGTCCATAGCCGCAGACCTCGGCATATATTTTTGCTCCCCGCGCCAGGGCGTGCTCAAGTTCCTCCAGGACCAGTATCCCCGAGCCTTCCGACATGACAAAGCCGTCACGATCCTTGTCAAAGGGCCGTGACGCCCGGCTCGGATCATCATTCCGGGTGGAGAGAGCCTTCATAGCCGTAAAGCCGGCAACCCCTGTCTCACAGATTACCGCCTCTGCCCCTCCGGTAACCACTATATCGCACTCACCATACAGAATATGGCGATACGACTCACCGACAGCATGCGTACCGGCAGCGCAGGCCGTTGTCAATGCCAGATTCGGCCCCTTTGCACCAATCATCATGGAAATATGCCCGGAAGGCATATTGGGGATGACCTTGGGGATAAAGAAAGGAGTAACCTTTTTCGGACCGCGATCCAAGATGACACTATGACAGACTTCGATGGTGGGAAGCCCCCCCATACCACAGCCCGTAATAACTCCGATACGGCCGCAGTTTCCCTCATCGACCATAAATCCGCTGTCTGCAACCGCCATACTCGCTGCGGCAAGACCGTACTGAACGAAGAGATCCAGATGTTTGGATGCCTTCTTATCAAAAAAGGCATCGGCATCAAAATCATTCACTTCAGCAGCTATCTTTACCGAGAAGTCACTGGCATCAAAACGGGTTATATGCCTCACCCCGCTCACACCGGCACAGATATTCTTCCAGGATTTTTCAACCCCTGTACCCAGCGGCGTTACAAGACCAACACCTGTAA
>JARLHL010000091.1 GCA_031292275.1 Desulfocapsaceae bacterium
CGGGCGTCGAGTATCTGACCGCCGTCAGGGCCGTGTCATAGTCAGCCGGGGACAGAATTTAATTCTGTCCTACGGGATAATAAGAATCGCATCATTTCATCTTGAATAAGGAGAACACTCCATGAGCAAGCAATCACGTCCGATCTTCTCCATCGCCATCGCCGCGATCGGGGCCATCACCGAGTACAGCTTCGTCACCCCAGCCAGGTCTCAGGCCGGGGCCGGAGTCAACACCCTGGGCGTCGCCCGATTTGCCGCAAACAATGGGGATACGGTCACTGTCGATGTAATGGGCACCGCCATTGTTCAGACCGGCGGGGCCATCACCGACGGCGGCCTGGTCGAGACCGACGCCAGTGGCAGGGCGATTGCCCATAACACGGGCATTGTCGTCGGCCGCCTGATCCCCGGTCAATCGTCAACCGGTGCCGGGCAGTGGGTAGAAGTCCTGCTGATGCCCAACTAATGTAAATAAGCTGTCCCTAAGACAATTTACCAAGGAGAATACCCATGCTTTCATCCCAAGGAATACGGATAATTAATCCGATTCTCACTACCGTCGCCCAGGGCTACATCCAGGCGAATCTGGTCGGCCATGCCCTCTTCCCCCGCGTCCCGGTGGAGATCTCCGGCGGCCAGATCCTGCAGTTCGGCAAGGAGGCCTTCAAGCAGTACAGCCGAAGACGCGCTCCCGGAGCAGGCACTTCCCGGATCACTTTCGGCTACCTGGGCAACCCCTTCACTTTGCTCAACGATGCCCTGGAGGCCCCGGTTCCGCGCGAATATCTGCGCGATGCCAAGGTCATGCCGGGGATTGATCTTGCCACCAGGGCGGTACGCCTGGTGATGAGCTCACTTGCCCTCGGTCTTGAGATCGATCAAGCGGCCCTGGCGTTGACCTCCTCTCAATATGATGCCAATCACCAGATCGCCCTGACCGGCACCGCCAAGTGGAGCGATCCGACCTCGCTGCCGATCACCCAGATAGACACCTACAAGGAGGCCATCCGGACCAGCACCGGCATCAACCCGAACACGCTGCTCCTGGGCAATCCGGCCTTCCTGGCCCTGCGCACCAACCCGCAGATTCAAAACCAATTCAAATATACCAGCGCCGACTCCATCACCGTCGAGATGCTCGCCCGTGCCTTCGATATCGAGAAGGTCGTGGTCGGCAAGGCGGTCACCGCAAGCGATGCCGACGTCATCTCGGATGTCTGGGGCAACAATGCGGTGCTGGCTTATGTCCCGACTGCTCCCAGCGGGTTGGAGGAGCCGTCCTACGGCTATACCTACACCATGACCGGACATCCGCTGGTCGAGGAACCGTACTATGACAACAACGCCAAGAGCTGGATCTACGGCGTTGGCTACGAGCGAGCACCTGTGCTCTCCGGCATCACCTCAGGCTTCCTGATCCAGAACCCGAAATAATATAACCCTGACGGTAAACGATCAGTCGACCACCTTCTTTAAAGGAGAAATAAATCATGGCTAAAAAAACATATCCCGTTCTTCAACCGATCCTGGGGGACAAACGCTACGAGGCAGGCGAGGAAATCGCCCTTGAGGATAAAGACGCGCAGGAACTTGCCGCCATTGGGGCCATCGGGAAAACAACAGACGACACTCCCGATGACAAGACCGCAGGCAAGGCAGCGGGAGGTAAATGATGTACTGCACCCTGGCCGATATCCAGGCGATCGTGCCGGCACAGGATCTGATCGAGCTGACCGACGACGACTCCCTGCCGCCCGTTGCGATCGATCAGACCAAGGTCAACCGTGCCATCACCGACGCAGGCGAGCTGATCGACGGCTACCTTCGGGGGAGATTTACCCTGCCGCTATCGCCGGTGCCGGGCCTGATCAACACCCTTGCCGTCGACATGGTGATTTACAGGCTTTATTCCAGGCGATTCAAACTTACCCCGCCTGATGTCGTAAAGGCGCGGCATGGGGAGGCAATGCAGATCCTGGAGCAGGTCCGCACCGGCAA
>JARLHL010000002.1 GCA_031292275.1 Desulfocapsaceae bacterium
GTGCCGCTGCATCATCATGGTAAGACAAAGGTGGGGAGTATCCTGGGACTTGGCAGGAAAGGGTTTAACGAGGCGTCAGATTGCCCTCAGTGACGCAGTGCTGCGTTTGGAAGAACGGAATACGATATGGAAGAGAAGTGGGGCCGATGTTGCGATTGGTTATTCAGAGCGATAGCTGAGGTCCATTCTGCGCAGAAAACTCGTCTTGCGGGAAGGTCTGCCGCTCCTGTATTCAACTGGACGCTGCATGTTGCATCCCCCCGTAATACGAAGAAAATATAGCAAACATATTCTCCTCAGCAGAGGGATGCATCGACAGGAGGGCCAGCGGCAAGACCTCTTGTGTGTTGGTCTTCCAAGAGATCGATTAAACCTTATCGACCGCGGTGGGAATTGCCTCCACGATTATTATAACCACCGTGATGCGAGTTGCCGCGGTGGTGACCGTGGCCGCCGCCATAGTGGTGCTTATGGTGGCTGACGCCATAAGGAACTGCGCCGCGATACCGATGTCCCCAGGGGCCGTGCTGGTGATGTGATCTGTGCCAATATCCACCATTGTTCCACCACCAGAAGCCTCCGTAGAAGAATGGCACAGAGCCAACCACAACCGGACTGGCCACCGGTACCCCCACGCCTACACTCACTCCCACGCCCTGAAAGGCCAAACTCTGGCTGGTCATACCCACTAACACTACTGCTGCAATTGCAAAAGAACGTATGAAGTTCATGTTATCATCCCTCCCTGTTTTTGTAGAGTTCACGTCTTGATATTTCCTTCATTATTTTTGCTCTTTAACGTCTTTGATAGTCTGTTTGCTGGCGTATGCCTTCATCTTTTCAAGATCCGGGGGATGTCCATCCTTGTCAATGATGGACGAAACAAGGACGTAACTGCATACGACAGAGGTGAATCCTTCAATAAATTCTTTTCCGTAGCGGAACGGAGTGCAGATATAGGCAAACTCTTTCTCGATATCCATGACAACAATATTTTCAGGCAGTTTCCCTGAGGCGGGAATGCACCCTGAATTTGTATTATGCACCTGGTCGCCGCCTAAACTTGTCGGAGCTGGACATTTCCATGCGTCCACTGAAAGAAAATAGGGGGATTTTTTCTCCGGTTTAAATTTCTCCGAGCATAAATGCCACACTTTATCGGTTTCAATCTGTCCGGGGTAGCCCCAACACCAACCTTTTGTCTTGAGCTCAGAGAGCGTCTTGTCTCTCTCTTGACAATATCTTTTCGTTTCGGCAGAGTCTCCATATCCCCCGCGGCATTTATCACTCAATACCATTTGTTTATCTATTAAGGCCCGTATTGCGGGGTCCTTGGGGGCAGCAGGGTCTCCTGCGGCAGAGACAACGGAGGACGAAAACAATATCAGAAGAAGGGCTGGCAGAATTTTGATCACGGTTGTTCTCCTTTTATATTTCAGAAATTGTTGACTGCGTGATTGCAACAGCGCAGCTGGCAGGGGACATTTTCAATCACTTCAGTCTTTGTGTTGCCTCTGACTTCGGACCGAAGGCCGGCGCATGAACAGGACGTTCATTCCGCTGGGAGACGGCGTTGTTTGTGGCACCTTGAGCAAATTTTCAGTGCACTCTTTTCGGGCAAGGAGGTGGTAAATGTCTCTCAAACGAGAGGTACGTACTCAGTATAATTCAATAAACGACAAAAGCAAAGGGAAAAAGAGAATGAAACAACGGGCTTAACACTTCGTTAATACCGTTGCAACCTCAACTTTGGTCGAACTGGGGGATGAAAGGATTTTTAGCAATATATGAATATATAAGGAAAAATGTTATCAGAAATATTCAATCATTTTGGCATTCTACGCCTTTTGAAGGTAAGAATACGCAGAGATTGCTTTACGGGCTCTGTATTGATGTTTCTAGACTTGATTCACGGACAGGGGCAGATTCCACTTTTATCTCCTGACATGGATGGCCGCCTGCTGCATAGAGCACGTTGCTGAAAGTATACCAGGACGAATGTCCGTAGACAGTATCACGTTATCCCTTCGCAGAAAATCGGCTCTCACGGCTATTGCTTACCATATGTCGCAACTCAATAGTATATGTTCCTGAATTCTTGAGATGAAGACAGGGGCTTGCAGAGTTATCTTCCCCGTTCATGGAGAGAATCCTGGAACTCGAGATCGCTCTTCCCTCGACGATCTCTCATACTCCTTGTTACCGCTGATTTGCCGCGAGATATTCCGGAGCCAATTTTATCAAAAGATATTCGGCTGCTGTCCCCCTGTTTTCAAACTCTAAACTGTACAATCCACGGTGGACAATATTTTGGAGCGACATCCTATCCGTCTCATCTTCGGCAAGAAATTTGATATCTTCTTTATTCACAATCACTTTCATTTTAATTCTCCTTTATCGATAGAGAGCCAAAAGTCCAGGTTATAGGGAAAAATGCGAAATTAGGGTTGAAGAGGTAAATAACATGCCTGTGCCTGTAAAAAAAAATCGTGACCCAGTAATAAAACCGCCCCATATACAACCACTATTTGCACGATTATTCAAGCGTATAAGTTGATGGGAGCTGACTTGCGGGGAGGGGCCAGTTAGGCCTGTCCGGAGGGGGATTTGTCAATTCTGATGTTTGATATATTATATTATTCTATATGCTTATCCAATTTTGATGTGATCTTTGAACCGCTGCAAGTGAAAGAGGAAAATCGTTCAGATATTCTGTATATAGTTATCTATGATATTGAAATCAGACAAGCTTAAGAATTTCAAAAAAAATATTTTCAATGCAGATTTTTTGTATTTTTCAATCTGATTTTATGCTGAAATGAGCCGTAATAATTCTCCGCTTCCTGGTACATGTAGGCGTAGTATCAGCGGGCTTGTTTGCGGACATGCGAAATGGGGTGGGTGCTGAAGGCGGAAACTCCAGGGATTCGGCGTGAAGGTCGGACTCTTGGCCAAGGGTTGAAAAAAAGGCTCAGAAAGCCTCAAATGTGAATTTCTGTCCTCCGACGCTGGCGCCCAGCATAAGCCCACCTACAGTGTGAATAAAGGGAGCCATGCCATAGATATAATCGGTTTCGGCCTGAACATCACTTCTCGGACCACTGGTGGCCTCGGCGTTTGTCCCCCCAGTACCGGCCTGGGCCTGGGCCCCCACAGTTATGGCGACCGCCTCGGCATTGGCTCCGAATTCGAAATTCCCGCTGATGAATTCATTGTAAGCCCGTTTATCTTCAAAGAAGATGATTTCACTGAAGGCCTGGGCGCCTACCTGAAATCCAATGGATCCTGCAATCATCGTTGTTGATCCTTTTACTTCGCCATTCTGAAAGACCTCTCCTTGGCCATAAGAGCCGCCGATAACATATCCGGCTTTTCCAATAGTAGGAAATACAGCGTAACCATATGAATTTTTGAAATAATACATCAAAGCGGGAGAGCTTTTGAAGATGCTGATGGTCTCGGTATACGGATTTTCTTCTCCAGCCCTGGCAATGCCCATCCCAGTAAAAACTAAAACCATTGACAAAATAGAAAAAAATTTCATTTGAACCTCCTGTAATCAGTCATTGCAAAGATGGCCTGTAGGAAATATATGCCCCGACAATGAGGAGTGCTCATTGTTTTCACGGAAATTCCAATTGCCGATGGTCTGTCTCATGGTCTATCGGCGAAAAGGGGAGGCGCATTGTAAGCATGATCTTGTCCTTTCCCCAATTATCCTCCAATATAATCTTTCCTCAAAGCTGTAGACAGTCAATTAAACGACATTTTTCAGATTCCCCTGTATATTCGATTTCCTTTCTGTCCCAAAGTATAACCATTAAAATATAGAGCCGTTAAGTTATCTGGCGCGGGAAAGAATTACAATCCTTGTATTTCCGGAAAAGACTATGGATGCTATAAGTTCGGGGATTTCACCAAAAATTCGTTGAAATCCAGACCGAGTCTTGCCGATCTTCTACGGAGATCGGGAGATTTGATTAAGAGGATGTGAATCGATTTTATTCTCAATAAAATCAGCCTCAACTTCTTTCTTGAATCTGATTAGATATTCTCAGAAATCACAAATGCGATTGAAATAGTAACAAGATACTGATAGCTTTTTTTGGGTTATTTGCGTATGTGCATTTGTATGGCGCATAGTAGTGAATTGTAAATTATCGTTGAGAGGCAACATCTAGTGGAAAGATCTGAACTTTTAAAGAATCTTATTCAAGGTCGTCTATAACTAAATCTCATCTCTCTGAATAGGACCCACATTGTATCTGCGGCAGGGTACCGAAGGAAATGCATAAATTTAAAAAGGTGACTTCATGAATTTAGATCCAGGATATTTAAAAGCTGGCAGTGAAAAATTATCGTTTGGGCTAAGATTAATTGGCATCATAATGGATCTTTTGGGTTTTGTACTGACAATAGCAGGGTCTTTGAGCCTATACATTGTAGCGAATACAGGTTTTGAAAGAATTGTTGTATCGGTTTTAATTATAATTTTCGCTAGGCTAAAGGATATCAGTATTCAAAATGCAAACAGCATAATGTTTATCGATAAGCGATTTCTACAATTATTGTCAGTTACAGAAGCGGTATTTAGAGAAACGATATCCGAGGTCATCCCCTCGTTAGATATTCGGAATGTAGGTGATCGTTTGGAGGTGAAATTTTTAGAGAAATATAGTCGCGACAATTTATTCCGGGATCACTACGAATACGCAAACGATATCGTAAATCGAACGGAATCAAACTTAGGAATGAAAAGTTGCATGCGCACTCAGCAAATATTGAAACTTGTATTGTATGTCATTGGCGTATTCAATATTGGAAAAGTTGTCCTCCTTTCAATATAACTTTGATGCTCTTCCATTTGGGTTAAAAAAGCTGTGAATTGGCGAATGATTGATGCAGAAACCTGTAACATGAATGATATCTAGCCAACATATGGTTGTCCTGTTATTTTTCGACGTCGGCGATTGGGGCGTTTTGGAGATATAGAAAACATAGAACAACTTATTAAACCCACGAAGAAAAAAGACCATGAAGTTCGATATGCCACATGCCTTTCCCAAAGCCGCCTTTCAGGAATTCGGAGAAGTTGCCGCCACGCTTTTTCCGACGCCTCTGAGCGATCAAAACCTCAATGATCCCTTGCAGAAACGATTGCATTTTCAAGGTGCGTGGCTGGCTGTCTGCTATCGTTACCGGGCATGCGCTGAACAGAATACTGTGTTCAACTCCGTATTTGATCAGGCCATGAACAACGACCTTTGGCGCGAATGGTCTGTGGGCGAGGATCACAATTATGAACTTGAACAGTGCCTTTATGGCTTTTTTATGAATGCCATATCCGTATTGGAGAGCTTCGGGTTCTGCCTCTACTTCGTAGGCGCAGCCATAGATGTGCAGAACTTCCCGAAAATTCATACCCCAAGAGGCATATCGCTCAAGACCACTCGTGCTGCATTTGAATCTGTGTTTCCATACAGCTTGGTAACCACGAATCTGGCAACGATCGTCGCAGACCCGGCGTTCACCAGAATAGACACTATCAGAAACCTATTAGCGCATCGCCTCACGGGAAGGCGAAATGTTCGTACCGTTGGGACTACACATCCAGATGGAACACACACCGAGAGAAGAGAAGAGTTTTGGTATATACCTGGCCTAAACGAGAAGGTATGCTTCGACAAGCAACTTGTGCAGCGTCATCTCAGTGATGTCACGAGACTCCTAAGGGCTTTGACCTCTGCTTCTCTTGAATTCGTGAAGTCGCAACAGAAATTACCCTAGCAACGCTTCAAACATTCGGACGAGTGCAACGTTCAAAGTCCACATATCTCCTATTATTGGTATAAAATGAGTGGAAATATTTTTTGCTTGGAAGGACGACTCATTAAATGACTCAGTGTCCATTGCCTAAATCAGGTTCCTCCGAGGTTTATGTTGAGGTAATTACTACTATCTCTGTAGCAGGCTCAATCGGAGACGGGAGCAAAGTAAATAAAATGTCAATTGGTATAAGCGGTAATCCGTACGATCTGCTTCACCTGAAAAGACAATTCTCAACCGGCCAATTTGTTCTTGATCACAATGAAGATTATGAGTGGTTCCTTCAAACTACTCGTTATAATGGTAGAACCGACTGGGTGCGCATTTACGATGAGTTTCAAGGCATAGTTGTTGTCCTGAGCGGCCTACTCAAACTCCTTAGAAGGGCTCGCCAACCCTTACTTCCTGGAACAATAAACTGGCACGACTCAGACGGGAACTACGGACCAATCTTTCCCCAGCCAGTTGGAATGAAGACTGTGGTCGCAAATGAACACACAATCACTTACAACGAGCAAAAGCAGTGACCATCTTCAAGAAATTTCAATTGACGCCCGAACTATTTGAATTCTGTGTAAATGATCGAGAAGTTTCCCGGGCGTTGACCTTATATGGATTATATTCAGACAGCTTAGCAGGGCTGTATCCAGTCATGGAAATAGTAGTAAAAAATATGGGGGGTCAGAAGCAACTTGCTAAACGGGGCTGGACATCTGTATCTGAGATTGATCTGTTCTTCCATAGTGCCAATACGACTGAACATCAACCAAGACACGGAACCTTGAACCAACCACCGGTCAAACCAATGACGCTGGATGAAGCTCGTATGCTTGTTGAAGGATTACTTATGAATTGGGTCGCTAGTAAAAGTGGCATCTCCCTTGTCACAGAATAACGCGTCACATTGTGTGTCTGCAGAGACGATTATATCTGAGTTACAATATCTCCTATTGATCAGTCCAGAGATAATGGAATATCGATGACCATCGAAGGACCACCATAAAAGTCTCTATGATGATGCCTTCTTTCTGGGTGACACTCATGGCGTGGTGTCATTGGCTTTGGCTGAAAACGTCCCCTCATTTCGGAGGTTTTGATGAGAATTCATCTTCTGTTTACTGCTTTTGTCCTGATATTGAGTTTTTCTGTACCTGCAACTGGGGAAGAATTGCATTCAGAAAAGGAAGGAGTCACATCGGCAGGAGTGTATACCAATGAGGAACAACTTATCACGACGGCACACTATCCGAATGGTGAAATCATTCCCTATATCCTGAACTGCAAGAATATATCGCCCCGATATGTCATCATACTTTTCCCCGGTGGAAATGGTGTCGTGAATCCGCATTTGGAAGATGGATCGCTTGTTTACGACAAAAAAGGCAATTTTCTCCTTCGAGCGAGAACCTTTTTAGTCGACGACGAATTCGCAACGGTCACGACCGATTCTTCTTCCTCCGAGGAACGAATCCAAGGTGTTCTTGACGACATTAAAATTCGTTTTCCTTCCGCACAAATTTATCTAATGGGAACAAGCAACGGAACGTTTGCCACTATGGCATTGGCAGAGTACCTGTCAGATAAAATAGCAGGAGAAGTCCATACTTCCTCCTTGAGCCGGATAGATTCCTTTGACGCCAGAAAATACAAAAACCGTCATCTGGTGGTTCATCACAAAGAAGATTGGTGCAAATCCACTCCGTTTGAATCAGCAAAATATTCCCACGAAAAATATGGAAACGAGCTCATAGTTATGGAAGGAGGGATAACAAGGGGAGATTGGTGCCAACCATATGCCCACCACGGATTTAATGGGATCGAACAGGAAACTGTGAATTCGATCAAACAATGGATAAAACGGTCAAACTGAGCGCATCTGGAAGAAGACGGGAGTCGATTCTGATTCAATCACTCCTCTTGATACCAAAGGCCGGTATAGAAAATTCTGTATCGGCTTTTTGGTACTGAGAAAATAAAAAAGGGGAACAGAGTGGGGACAAAATGAAATTCCGGCATAAAAAAAGGGTTTAACGGCTAGTTATCACCGTTAAACCCTTTTTTTCAGCTGGTCGGGATGAGAGGATTTGAACCTCCGGCCCCCTGAACCCCATTCAGGTGCGCTACCAGGCTGCGCTACATCCCGTTCTGTGCCGCTTGTTTACCATGGGGAGGGGCGGCTGTCAACCTTCGTCTCAACTCATGGTCATGATTTTACACTTACTTCTTGTCGGTGAGCATATCCTGCAGGCGCAGGAGTTCGCCCTTGATTCTGCTCAGGAAATCGAAGGCATTAAGCCGCTCTGCGGCAGGTGCCTGCAGAGCTTGCTGTTCCTGCGGCAGATCCTCCCCGCTAACGAGGAATCTTCGTGCCCCCGAAATCGTGAAGCCCCTGCCGTGCAGCAGGGTCTTAATCTTTAAAATGAGTTCGACATCGGACCGCCGGTAGAGCCGCTGCCTGGAATTTGCCCGCTTGGGGCGGATCGCACTGAACTCGCTTTCCCAGTACCGAAGCACATGCGGCGCAACACCGGCGATCTTGCTTACTTCTCCAATCTTAAAATAGAGTTTGTTCGGTATTTCCGATTGCATATCGGCAACCTACTCCTTTGAAAGATGGAAAATCAGAATTAATCGTTTACCTGCTCACGAAGGGTTTTACTTGGTTTAAAGCTTACCATCTGACGTTTTTTTATCAAGATGGATTCTCCGGTCCGGGGATTTCTTCCGTTTCTCGGGTTCTTGTCCCTGAGTGAAAAGGTGCCGAAATGAACGATCTTAATGGCTTCATCGGACATAAGGGCATTTTTCATAGTGTTAAAAAAGCTGTCGACAATTTCCGAGCAGCTGCTTCGTGAATACCCGAGCTGCTCGGCCACGGCCTCGGCAAGCTCCTTTCTGGTGAGATTGTTCTGATTCATTGTTATGCCTCTCGAAAACTTCCCTCAAACCTGCTGGTCAACATCGCCACAATTTTTTGATGGGATTTTTCAACATTTTTTTCGGTTAATGTCTTGCTGGGTGAGCGATAGGTAATGGACATTGCCACACTCTTGTAGCCTTCCTTGATCGGTTCCCCGGTATATATATCAAAAATATCATAATGTTCAATAAGCTTTTCGTTGCTTTCTGCTACAACCTTCAACAATTCCCCGGCGGAGACATGCACGGGCAGCAGCAGGGCGATATCTCTTCTGACGGCGGGATAGACGGGAAGCGCTGCAAAGGCCTTTTTAGCCGCTGAAAGAGCGGAGAGAGCCTCGAAGTCCAGATCGAAAGAGTAGACATCGTGTTTGATGCCGAAACGTTTCAGGGTCTCTTTCCGGATCTTGCCAAGTATACCTAAAATCTGTGATCCCTGGACCAGGAGCAGGGTCTGCCGGGGGATGTAGAAGTTTTCCTGTTCATTCGCGGTCGGAACCCTGAAGGTAAGCGGTTGCTGCAGGGAGGGGTCCAGCAGGCGCAATTCATCCAGCAGGCTCTCGACAGCGCCTTTGGCATCGAAGATGTCAACGGGTTGCGATTTGAAGTAGAGCGGAGATCTGTTGCCGTGCAGGTCGCCTGCAAGCACCCCGGCAAGCCGCATCATTTCCATGGGCTGCTGGTTAATGCCGGTCGGTGTAAAGACCTTGCCAACCTCAAAGAGCCGTATGTCGGTTTTCTGGAAACTGATATTACGCTTGACGTTCTCCAGCAGGCCTGGCAGCAGCATGGTCCGCATCACCGCCTGCTCTTCGCTGAGCGGATTAAGGAGCCTGACCACCTTCCGTCTGGGATCGTCTGGGGCAAGCTCCAGCTTCTCTAAATGATCTTCGGCAGTAAAACTGTAATTGATGGCCTCGTTGAAACCGATGGAGGTCAAGATCCGGCAAGCCTCCTGGCGTTTCAGCCGGGCCGTGTCCTGTTCAGGATAGCTGAGATCAACCTGGGGCAGGGAGGTCGGAATACTGTTGTAGCCGATCAGTCTGGCAACCTCCTCGACCAGATCGGCCTCCCGTTCGATATCAACCCGGAAGGATGGCGGGGTGACGGTAAGGATATCCTCACTCGTCTGCGAACAGATAATACCTATGGATTCCAGCAGGGCGATGATTCTGCCCGCATCGAGCGGCATGCCGATCAGCTCCGAGGTTCGGGAGACCCGCAAGGTGAGCGGGAGGGCGGGCCGGCAGCCATCATAGACGTCTGCGCCTTCGGGGCTGCAGCTGCCTCCTGCGATCGTGCAGAAGAGGGTCGCCGCGCGGTCCATTGCGTTGATGGCGCCGTTCGGGTCCACGCCGCGCTCGAACCGATAGGAGGCCTCTGTGGCCAGATTCAGCCGCCGGGCCGTCTTGCGGATGGAGACCGGATTGAAACAGGCGCTTTCCAGCAGAATATCGGTGGTCTCATCACTGACCTCCGAATTCATGCCGCCCATGATACCGGCCACGGCCACAGGCCTCTCGCCGTCGCAGATCATAAGCATATCGGCATCGAGCTTGCGTTCAGTACCGTCCAGGGTGGTGAAGGTCGTCTCGTCTGCCTTCGGGGTCCTGACCACAATCCTGCCTCCGCTGAGCTTCTTGAAATCGAAGGCGTGCAGGGGCTGTCCGTATTCCATCATTACATAATTGGTGATATCGACGATGGAGTTGATGGGGCGCTGGCCGATTGCCAGGAGCCGGGCCCGGAGCCACAGCGGCGAGGGACCGATCGTAACCCCTTTTATCAGCCGGGCTGCGTATCGCGGGCAGAGCTCGGAAGACTCAACCGTGACGGAAAACTCCGTGCTGGCGGCGGTGACTGCCGCATCCTGTACCGGCAGGCTGAGGCTCCGACCGGTTATGCCGGCTATCTCCCGGGCGATGCCTATGACGGAGGCGCAGTCGGGTCTGTTGGGAGTCAGGTCGACCTCGATCATCGTGTCCGGCAGACCTGCTGCCTGTACAAAAGGGAGGCCGTGCGGGGTGTCCCGCGGCAGTTCCATGATTCCGGCGTGATCGGTGCTGAGTCCCAGCTCCCGCTCTGAGCAGAGCATCCCGGAAGAGGGGACGCCGCGGACCTTGGAGGCCTTGATCTTCATGCCGCCGGGCAAAACCGCTCCCGGCAGGGCCACGGCTGTGACAAGATCCTTGCGGGCATTGGGGGCGCCGCAGACTATCTGCATAGTCTCGCTGCCCACGGCCACTTCGCAGACCTGCAGGTGGTCGGAGTCCGGCAGCGCTGAGGCCGAGATGATTTTGGCCGTCCGCAGGGGGGCAAGCTCGGAGAAGACCTCGGTCACCGCATCAACCTCCAGGCCCAGCATGGTCAGATGGTCAGCGATCGCAGAGGCGGAAATCCCGTCCGTATTGACATATTCTTGTAACCAGTCGAGAGTAAACTTCATGGCAATGGATTCTGTATGGGAGAAAGAAGCTTAAAACTGCGAGAGAAAACGAAGATCGTTTTCATAGTACAGTCGAATATCGTCTATGCCGTATTTCAGCATGGCGATGCGCTCAATGCCGAGACCGAAGGCGAAACCGCTGTAGACCTCCGGATCATAACCAACCATCTTGAAGACCTCGGGATCGATCATGCCGGAGCCGAGAATCTCAAGCCATCCGGTCTTCTTGCAGACTCGGCAACCCTTGCCTCCGCAGATCACGCAGGCGATATCCACCTCGGCGCTGGGCTCGGTGAAGGGAAAAAAACTGGGCCGGAAGCGCAGTGCCAGATCCCGCTCAAACATCTTCCGTGTGAAGACCGTGAGGACGCCCTTGAGATCGGCGAAGGAAACCTTCTTGTCCACCAGGAAGCCTTCGACCTGATGAAACATCGGTGTATGGGTAATGTCGGAATCGCACCGATAGACCTTGCCCGGAGCAATGACCCGCAGGGGAGGCTGCTGGGCCTCCATGATCCGCGCCTGCATGGGAGATGTGTGGGTGCGAAGCAGGATCGAATCGCTGACGTAGAAGGTGTCATGCATGTCCCGGGCCGGATGATGGGCCGGGATATTCAGGGCCTCGAAATTATAATGATCATGCTCGACGTCCGGACCCTCGGCAACGGAAAAACCCAGTCCTTCGAAGATGGAACAGACCTCGTTCATGATCTGGGTGACCGGATGCAGTTTTCCGATCTCGGGTCTTCGTCCGGGCAGGGTCAGGTCAATCTGGTCCCGATCGGCATCGGCGGCAAGTCCTTTCGAAATTGCGGACTGCCTTTCCTCGAAGAGGGTCTCGATTCGGGCCTTGACGGTATTGGCCAGCTGACCCAGGCGAGGCCGGTCTTCGGCGGACACAGTACCCAGGCTGCGCATGATGGTGCTGAAGGAACCCTTTCTGCCAAGAAAACGAATCCGGAAGTCTTCCAGTTGGCCGGCTTCGGTCAAGGCTGCAAGTTCCTGCTGGGCCTCTTCCTGTAAACGTTGTAGTTCTTGCTCCATGGCTTTCTCTGACGATGTAGCGCTAAAGGGGGATGCAATAAACAACATGCCGGTTTCGATTGATGAGAATCAAAACCGGCATGCATAAACCAACACTATATTGATTAAGAAATCAGCTGTTTGCAGCAGAAGCTACCTGTACTACCTTGGTGAATGCCTTGGCATCCAGGATGGCCAGATTGGCAAGGACCTTGCGGTCAAGCTCAATTCCCGCTTTCTTCAGGCCGCCAATCAACTGGCTGTAATTGATATCATTCATCCGGGCACCGGCGTTGATCCGGGCAATCCAGAGGCGACGGAAGTCACGTTTTTTCGTTCGTCTGTCCCGATAGGCATAGACGAGGGCACGATCAACGGTCTCTGTGGCGGTCTTGTAGAGACGGCTGCGGCCTCCAATATAACCCTTGGCAAGTTTCAAGAGTCTGTTTCTTCTTCTCCGTGCTTTAAAACCTCGTGTAACGCGTGGCATTGCAAAACTCCTTTGATTTCATTCGACACACTTCTGAAGGGGTGCCGTACCTCTGCCTGTTATCAGGACAATAATCTGATATTCCGGCAAACATCGCCGCCTGCTCAAATTTATATGAAAACGCTCGCAGTAACAGTAACATCGCCATACCGGAGTGACCAGCTTTCATAATTTGCTGCGGTCGACCCGGCCCGGTCCGGCCCTGCCGGTTTACATGTACGGCAGGATCTTCCGGATGGACTTGATGTTCGCTGAATCTACCAAATCCGATTTACGAAGACCACGTTTTCTTTTTGTTGATTTTTTGGTCAGGATATGACTGGCGAAAGCCTTGCTCCGCTTGATCTTTCCTGTGCCGGTTGCTGAGAAGCGCTTGGCTGCGCCTCGGTTGGTTTTCATCTTTGGCATTGTAATTCACTCCTTTTCAATCCATATTCAACGCTGCGGGCGTAGCCCTGGCTTATCGCCATCCCGAAGCAGTCTTTGCGCTAATCCGCACACAGAGCCCGAACCCTTGCGGACCTTTCAGCTCTTGGGGCCGATGAACATGATCATCTGCCGGCCTTCCATCTTCGGAGCCTGGATGATGTTTCCATCTTCCTCCAAGGCTTCCGCTATTTTATTCATGGCCTCCATGCCGATGGACTGGGAGTAGACAATTTCTCTTCCCCGGAAACGCATCGTAATTTTGACCTTGTTCTTCTGGGCAAGGAACTTCTTAATATGATTGATCTTAAAGGCCAAATCATGCTCTTCCGTCTTGGGGCGGAATTTGATTTCCTTGGTTTCTACTATTGTCTGCTTCTTTTTTGCTTCCTGCTGTTTCTTCTTCTGTTCGTAGCGGAATTTATCATAGTTCATGATGCGGCAGACAGGCGGATCGGCTGCTGCCGATACCTCTACCAGATCCAATCCCTCATCATAAGCTTTTTCCCGTGCTTCGGCAGATGACACTATCCCCAGCTGAGATCCGTCGCTGCCGATGAGCCTGACCTTCGGATAACGGATTTCATCGTTTGTAATTGCCAGACCTTCCCTTTGCACCGGAACCGGTTTCCCTCTCTTGTTAATAATTCCACCTCCTCGGATCTACGAACCTAAGAATAGTTTTTATGCCGTTCAAGACCCTGAGCGGACTATTTCCACTCAATCCCCCGGCCCGCCCGGCATTCTTCCCGAACCTTGCTGATAAAGTCGACGACTGTCATGGCCGGGAGGTTTTTTCCGTCCCGAAGCCGTACCGTCACAGTCCCGTCTTCTTTTTCCTTGTCTCCAATGATGAGCATATAAGGGATCTTGGCAAGCTGCGCCTCCCTGATCTTATAGTTCAGCTTTTCGTTGCGCAGATCCTTTTCCAATCGGAGTCCGGCCTGCCGCATTGTACAGTAGATCTGCTCGCAGTAGTCGGCCTGATCATCGGTGATATTCAGGATCCGGGCTTGGACCGGTGCGAACCAGAGCGGGAAGAGACCGGCATAATGCTCAATCAGCACGCCCACAAAACGCTCCAGTGAACCCATCAATGCCCTGTGAATCATGATGGGCCGGTGTTCCTGGTTATCGGTCCCTGTGTAGGTTACCTGGAAACGTTCAGGCAGGTTGAAATCGACCTGGATGGTCGAGCATTGCCATGACCGGGCCAGCTGGTCCTTAATCTTGATATCGATCTTGGGGCCATAGAAAACACCCTCACCCGGATCAATCTGATAGTCAAGCCCTTTCTTTTCCAGGGCCTGCTTCAAAGCCTCGGTGGCCTGCTGCCAGTGGTCGTCACTCCCTACGTATTTTTCAGGCCTGGTAGAAAGATAGATATCATATTCGGTGAAGCCGAAGGTCTTCAGGATGTGCAGGTTCAGATCGAGAATATTAAAGATCTCATCCTCTAACTGGTCCGGACGGCAGAAGATATGCGCATCATCCTGGGTGAAACCGCGGACCCTGAGCAGGCCGTGCAGGGCGCCGGCGCGTTCATAACGATAGACGGTCCCCAGTTCGCACCAGCGGATGGGAAACTCACGATAGCTGCGCTTCCGGCTGTTGTAGATGCCGATATGAAACGGGCAGTTCATCGGTTTCAGCTGATACTGGACCTCATCGATATCCATGGGCGCATACATATTCTCGCTGTAGTAGTCCAGATGGCCAGAGGTCCTCCAGAGGTCCTGACGCGCGATATGCGGAGTGTAGAGCAGCTCGTAATCGTGTTTGTAATGCTCGTCCTTCCAGAAGTCTTCGATGAGCCGCCGCAAGAGTGCCCCCTTGGGCAGCCAGAGGATGAGCCCAGGGCCGATCTGGTCCTGGGTGGTGAAGAGCTCCAGTTCCTTGCCCAGCCTGCGATGGTCACGTTTTTTTGCCTCTTCCAGGGCGTCGAGATATTTTTTCAGGTCTTTTTTATCAAAAAAAGCGGTGCCGTAGATCCTCTGCAGCACATCCTTTTTTTCATCGCCACGCCAATAGGCACCGGCAACCCGGAGGAGTTTAAAGGCCTTGATGAAGGAAGTATTAGGCAAATGCGGGCCACGGCAGAGATCGGTGAAACTGCCCTGTTTATACAGGGAAACGGTGGGAACCTGCAGGTCCTCAATCAGTTCAACCTTGTACTTTTCCCCTTCGCCGGCAAAGGAGGCAATGGCTGCGGTACTGTCAATCTCAGTACGGATGAAGGGGGTGCCGCTGGCGGCAATCTCTTCCATCCGCTGTTCAATTCTGTCGAAATCCTCCGGGCTGAAGGGCTCATCCCTGAGAAAGTCATAATAAAAACCGTTTTCTATAGACGGACCAATTGCAACCTTGATTCCTGCTCCAAAGATATCCTTGACTGCCTCGGCCATGACGTGGGCGGTGCTGTGGCGCAGTATGGCAAGCCCTTCCTCTGAGTCGATCTGGATCGGGCTGAGGACGGCATCTTCAGTCAGCGCAGCGCTCAGGTCAACGATCACACCATTGACGCGAGCGGCGACAGTGCGTTTCTGCTGCTTATTGGACTGGAGTCTGGACAGAGTTTCTCCCACCGACGTGGAGGCGGGGACCCGGACGGTTTCTCCGTTTTCTAGTGTTGCTGAGAGATCAGTCATGGTGAATATCATCTCTATAAAAACAAAGGCTAAAGTTCGAACACCTCTTCTAAAAGTGTCCTTCCTTTAGCCTTTTATCTGGTAGGCGCGGGCGGGGTCGAACCGCCGACATCTACCACGTCAAGGTAGCGCTCTCCCACTGAGCTACGCGCCTGCTTCTACAAACCTCCCCTGTTTCCGGGAAGCTGTGCGAAAAGCAATAGTGAACCCGGTTTTAATACAAAAAATGGCGGTCTCTGTCAAGAAAAAATATGATTGCATCCCGGAAATGAAACAATCGTTCAGCGCACCGGGTTCCTGCTCTCGATTGCCCTGGCCAGGGTGTGCCTGTCGGCATATTTAATATCCATCCCCATGGGGATGCCGCAGGCTAGCCGGGTCACCTGCACCTTGGTGCCCTGGATGCGGTCGATCAGATAGGAGGCGGTGGCCTCGCCGGGGACTGTGGAACTGGTGGCGATCAGGATTTCCTTTATTGTCCCGCTTTTGATTCTGGCCATGAGTTCGCTGACCTTTATTTCTTTCGGGCCTATACCGTCGATGGGCGACAGCACCCCGTGGAGAATATGATAATGTCCGTGGTAGATGCCGGTTTTTTCAATAGCCATAAGATCGCCGGGTTGTTCAACGACGCAGACCAGGCTGCCGTCGCGGCGAGGGTCGGCGCAAATCGCGCAGGGGTCGTTTTCGGAAAAGGTGAAACAGCAGGAGCAGAGCTGGATGGCTCCGTGCAGTTGTGCCAGGGCCGACGAGAGTTCCAGGGCCATCCCCGGAGGTCTGCGCAGAATGTTGAGGGCCAGCCTCATGGCTGTTTTTTTGCCGATACCGGGGAGTTCGGAAAGCGCCAGCATGAGTCTTTCCAGGGCCGGGGGGATGATCTGCATCGGAAGACTAAAAGAGATCCGTGAGTCCGGGGATATTCATCCCGCCGGTCAGTTTTCCCATGGCCTGTCCTTTGAGCTCCCGGGCCCGGCGCAGACCGTCGTTGGTGGCGGCAACCAGGAGATCCTGCATCATGCCGGCATCCTTCAGGGTGATCATTTCCTTCTCGATGGCGATTGCCAGGACCTCGCCGCGACCGTTGACCGTAACGGTGACCATGCCCCCGCCGGCGCTGCCCTGGACAGTTTTTTTACCGAGCTCCTGCTGAATCTGGATCAACTTTGCCTGCATCTGCTGGGCATGCTGCATGATATTGCCTATATCCATACCGTCTACCTTCTGAGTTATCCTTTGTGGTTCTTCGTCTCTACCTGCTCCTGGGTCCGATCCGGATATCGCCTATCTGGCCGTTGAAGACGTCGACTGCCATCTGGACCAGCGGGTCGGCAGCCAGGCGTTGCCTCTGCTTCTGTGGGCTGCCGGCGTCGTCCCCGTTGCTTTTGGCATCCTCGGTGGGGACAATGAAACGTACTTTGAGCTCTTTTTGAAAAAAATCAAGGACAAATTCGGTGAGAAGGATGCGGTTCTCTTTGCTTCGCAGCACAACGCAGTTGGCCGGATCGGAGTAGTGGAGCTGGAGTTCATCTCCCAGTTGTCTGGCCGAGTCTGCCCGCTCCAGATCCTTGGCCATCCAGACTACCCTGTCCTTGACATATTCGGTGAAGGCAGGCCAGTCCCGCCGGACATCCCGCTCGTGGGCGCGAATCTGCGGGCCCGATGGAGGAGGATTGCCGGAAAGGGGTACTGCTGATGACTCGGGTGCCGGCGGTTCTGCTAATTCAAGAGGGTCCTGCCTGTTTTCCGTCGGCGGGGCAGCAGCAGGCGCAGATGCGGGCTGTCCGATCTGTACTGGAGAAGGTGAGTCCTTCTCTTCCTCCTGCTGCACGGCGGCGGGCTCTCTGCACATCTTCTCCGGCGCCGGCACCGGGGGGGGGGTGCTCCCGTCTGACTGCCCTGAGTGACGGGGATGCCAGAAAGAACGTCCTGCAGATGCTCAAGCAGGTGCGATACCGGGACGACATTTCCTGCCTCGATGATCTTCAGAAAGGAGGTCTCCAGCGCGAGCCGGGGCTGCATGGAGTGCCCCAGTTCCTCGACAGCCTGCATCAGCAAAGTGAGTTTCAGATGAACCGTTTCAAGTGAAAATCCGGCCGCAAGCTTCCGGAAGGCCAGGAGATCCTGCTCGGGCAGATCCAGGAGCTCATCGCAGCCGGGGATGATGCAGAGCGTCAGGGTCCTGAAACATTCCAGCAGATCGGCACAGAATCTCTTCAGATCGATACCGAAACCGAAAATGTCTTCCAGGGCCTTCAGGGCGGCAGCCCGGTCACCTGACAGCAAGGCTTCAGTGATGGTCAGAAGGAGGGTGCGGTCGATGAGTCCCAGGACCTGGACCACATCCTCAGTAGTTATCCGGAGGCCTGCAAAGGAGAATATCTGATCAAGCAGGCTCAATCCGTCCCGGACGGAGCCTTCGGCCTCGCGGACAATAAGAGCCAGCGCCTGCGGCTCGATTTCCCTGCCCTCCTTGATGGTCAGCTGCAGAAAGTGTTCTGTCAGCTCCTGCGGGGAGATCCGCTTGAGCTCATAACGCTGGCATCTGGAGAGGATGGTGATCGGGATCTTGTGCAACTCTGTGGTGGCGAACATGAAGTAGACATGTTCCGGCGGTTCCTCCAGGGTCTTCAGCAGGGCGTTGAAGGCCTCCGTGGTAAGCATGTGGACTTCATCGATGATGATGATCTTGTGCCTGGCCGAGGTAGGGAGGAAACGAATCTTCTCTTTGAGTTCTCGAATTTCCTGGATGCCCCGGTTGGAGGCTCCGTCGATTTCGTGCAGGTCGAGGGCTGATCCCCGCATGATCTCGAGACAGGAATTGCAGTGATTGCAGGGGATGCTGCCGCCTCTGTCCTCACAGTTGATGGCCTTTGCCATGATCCGGGCCAGGGTGGTTTTGCCCACCCCGCGCAGTCCTGAAAACAATATGGCATGGGCGACCCTGTCTTGGGCCAGACTGTTCTGCAGGGTCTTGACAACAGGTCGCTGGCCTACAACTTCTTCAAAAGTCTGAGGTCTGGACTTTCGTGCGAGAACGAGATAGGACATGTTTCACCGGGAGAAAGGATAATTTCTTTCTGGGCGGAGGTTGAAAAGATGATAGCCGGGCACCCCACGGCACACGGAGAGGGGCACTACCGTTGCTTCCTCCCGGACCTGGCGGGGTTCGTGATTCTCCGTTGCGTGGACCCGGCTATCAAACTGATATTATGGATGGCTATGAGGAGAGCATTCACAGTGGAACAGAAGAGATGCATCGTGTGAACTCAATCAAGAAATCTTTTCCGCAGGCGCCCGAAGACAGACAGCAGAAACTCCCTCATTTTGCATTGGTCTTATATCCGGTTTCCTCCTGGCCGTCAAGGATATTTATCCCTGGCGGAAGTCGCGGCTGGCTGGATCTCTCTCTGGCGCCGCTTTTCCTGAGACTGAGGACTGATAACTTATCATGCTGAAACTGTAAAGATAAATATCGTATGGCAGGGCCCGGAAATTGGCGAAAAAGGTCCTGGAGGGAGGTCAGGGGAGCGGCAGAGAGATGGTGAAACGGGCTCCGCCTGCCTCGGATTTGCCGATCTTAATGGTTCCCTGATGCTCGTGAATCGTCTGTCTGACAATGGCGAGGCCCAGGCCCGTCCCGTCGGCCCTTCGTGTAAAGAAGGGTTCGAAAATCTTTTCATGGAGATTTTGGGGAATGCCCGGCCCGTTGTCGCTGATGTCGATAAGCATCTCCGCCTGGCCATTATTGTCCGCCTGCTCGTGGGCGGCTATGATGATTTCTTCCCGATCTGCCGGGCAGTAGGCCACGGCATTGTTGATCAAATGGCTGAAAACAGTGAAAAACTGGCGTTCATCGGCCCAGATGTCCAGATTGGAGTCGAACTGCATCGTGATCCTGCATGTCGCCGGCCAGGACGGGTTGGCCCGGCAGACTTGGATGACCTCGTTCAGGCAACCGCCCAGGGAAAACCAGATCTTCGTTGCGTTTTCAGGTCGGGCGAATTTCAGGAAATCGGCAATGGTTGCAATCAGGCGATTCGATTCCCTGACGATGATGGTTGCCAGTTCATAGTTGGATTGGCTTTCTTCCGATATATCAGTGGAAAATTCAGCGGCGAGGACCTGGGCAGACCCTGAGATGGCCGTCAGCGGATTCCTGAAATCATGAGCAATTCCCGCACTCATCATGCCGATGGCGGCCATCTTCTCGCGTTGCCGCAATTGACGTTCAAGCTTTTCGATTTCTCCTATGTTCCGGAGCGTTACCAGTTTTTTGTTCTCATCCAGTATCTGGGCCTTCCGGGCTTCCGGCAGGGGATGCTCTGATTGGGGCAGGCGGGAGATGGAATAGCCGATACGGATCTGGGTGCCATCATTTTTGACCAGATCATCCGAGAGCCTGGAGGCCTCGGTACGCAGGCGCAGGCTGGGGAAGAGGGCTGATATCTTTTTTCCGATCAGAAAAGACGGATGGTATCCTGTAATATGACCGGTTGCCTCGTTGGCTGAGGTGATGATGTCATCGGCATTCAGGGTGATGATACCGGTATTGATGTTGTCAAAGATCTGTTTGTAGAGGATCGCGAGCTCGTCGTAACTCCTGATGGTGCTGGAAAGGGCGGCCTCCGTTTTTTTGAGTCTGTTGCCGAACATGGTGCTCAGGAGGGCTGCCAGGAAAAAGGTCAGACCCTTGACGGAGATATGCTCAAGGCAGAAACTGATACTGTGGACCGGGACGAAATTATACAGACTGAAATAAGACGGATAGTAAAAATTGTATTCGAGACCCAGGATGGTTGCATATTGGAGAGTGGCCGCCGCCGCTGCTATCAGGCCCCCTTTCCGCGGAGTAATGAGTCCGCCGGAGATGATCGGGAAGAAAAACACCGTGGAGAAGATCGACTGGGATGCCCCGGTGAAGTAGACCAGCAGGGAGGCAAAGAATGTGTCCAGCAGATTCTGGCAGAAGGCAAAGGTGCGGAGATGAGACTGCATGCCTGCCAGAAGGATGGCAGAGCCGATGGAAGTCAGATATACAGTCAGGATCAGCAGGATGAAGAGATGTTTGGGGAGGACGATGGCGTTGTACTCGGGATTGCCGAGAAAAAAGCTCACTCCTAGAAGCAGCGTATAGAGCACAACCCGCAGGAACAGCATCCATTGCAGCTGCCCCCTGAGGATCCGGTTGATCTCCTCCAGGCTTGACGATTGTGAAGTGATGGCGTTGATATGCATCCCGGCTTAATCTATCCCGTATTTTTTTGTCTTATACCTGAGCGAGCGGAAACTGATCTGCAGAAGATCGGCGGCCTTGATCTTGGAGTTGCCGGTCTTCTCCAGGGCAAAGAGGATGAGTTTTTTTTCAAGATTGTCTACAACCTTTTCCAGCCCGATATCGAAGAGCTCTTCCTCGCCGGAGGCTGCCTGAAAGATAGGACTGGCAGGGTGCTCCTCGGGTTTTCCCTGCCGGGAACCGGCCGACAGCGACAGGCTTTCAGGGAGGATGATATTGGAACTCTCCATGGCTACCCCGCGTTCGATGATATTCTCCAGTTCCCTGACATTGCCGGGAAAATCATAGTTCATCAGGACCTGCATGGCGTAGGAGGATATCTCCTGGACCTCCTTGCCCAACCGTTTGGAGTATTTCTGCAGGAAATGATGGACCAACAGCGGTACGTCACCCTTGCGTTCCCGCAAGGGCGGCACCCGGATGGGGACCACAGCCAGGCGGTAAAAAAGATCTTCACGGAACCGGCCGGCCAGGATTTCCTCCTCCAGGACCCTGTTGGTCGCCGCGATGATCCGGACATTGATCTGCTGGATCTTGGTGCCGCCAACGGGTTTTATCTCCCGCTCTTGCAGCACCCGCAGGAGCTTGGTCTGGATCAGCGGGGTCAGCTCTCCGATCTCGTCCAGAAAGGCCGTCCCCGTATTGGCCTGGGAGAAGAGCCCCTGTTTATCGCAGATGGCCCCGGTGAATGAGCCCTTGACGTGACCGAAGAGCTCGCTTTCCATCAATTCGTCGGGGATGGCGCTGCAGGTGATGGGGATAAAAGGGTTGCTGGAAACCTTGCTGCTGGCGTGGATGGCCTGGGCGACCAGTTCCTTGCCCGTCCCCGATTCGCCATTGATCAGCACGCTGGCCGGGGTCGGGGCAATGCGTCGGATGATATCGTAGATTTTCAGCATCTCCCGGCTCTGACCGATAATTCCGGGAAAAGAATCCATGTTCGGGGAGCTGGGGGCGGACTTGTTTTTACGGGAGGTCGCCGATTCAACCACCGATTTGATCTCTTCGATATTGAAGGGCTTGCTGATATAATCGAATGCGCCGTTTTTCATGGCGATGACGGCATCGTCGGGGGAGGCGAAGGCCGTGATCATGATTACCGGCAGATCGGGGTTCGTCTCCTTGATAGTTCCCAGAAAATCCAGACCGCTGATGTCCGGCATACGGATGTCGCTGATGACCAGGTCAAATGCCCGGTCCTGGATCAGGGCAAGGGCCATATCGGCATTATTGGCCGTATGGACGTGATATCCTGATTTTTTAAGCATGATCTTTAAAAAATCACGCATTCCCTGTTCGTCGTCAACAACGAGAATTGATATCATTGAAAGTAACCGCTTCAGCGTTAAATCAGAAAAAGTTCAGACGATTTTGCCGTATTGGATCTCACTGAAAATACATCGTGTTTTCGTTTCGGGTCCTACTCTACATCATCAAAAGGAGAATTCCAACAGTCAACCGCCATTCAGGGATAAATCTCGGCGGTGCAATCCAGGCCCGCCTTTTCCTGCAGGAGCAGCCTTTTTTTGACAAGGGACATCTTTTTTACGATATGTTCGTGTCTGGCGGCGGCAGACCGGGAAGGGAAGGGGCTGAGGTAGACCAGAGAGACCGGACGCCTGCCCCGTGTATATCGGGCGCCCCTTTTTGCTGAATTATGCTCGCCAAGACGCCTTGCCGGATCATTGGTGATTCCCGTATACAGGCTCTGATCACGGCAGCGGACCATATAGACGTACCAGGTTTTGGGGGATTCAGTCATCGGATGGGGGCAGGGGATTTGTTGCCGGGGAAACTCCGGTTCTTCAGTGCAAATTATTGCAATTTCACCTTCCTGATGGTAAACACCACAGGTGCGTTCTGCAGGAAAATGGTGGATGAATATAAAAGCTGTCAGCGGATATTGCAAATTCATGGACAAGAATAACACAACAGAGCATTTTGATAAACAGTCATTGATTGAGCATCTGCAGGATCTCCGTTCCTGTCTGATTATCTCGGCCTTTGCTGTTGCCGTTGGCTGGGGAGTTGCCTATGCCTTTATCGAGCCTCTGGGCGTATGGCTCTTTAAGCCGTTGATCAACGTGCTGCCCAAGGGGACATCGCTGATTTTTACTTCATACCAGGAAGGGTTTTTTTTTATCTGAAACTCTCGCTGGTCTGCGGCATCATGCTGGCCACTCCGGTCATTTTTTCTCAGATCTGGCGATTTGTCGCTCCTGGTCTTTTCAAACATGAAAAAAAGGTCTTAATTCCTTTTACCCTGCTCTCCACCTTCTGTTTTCTGAGCGGGGCGGCCTTTGGATACCTGGTGGTCTTCCCGCCCGCCTTTCGTTTTCTGGTAGGCTACAACAATGATTTCCTGACTTCGCTGCCTTCGGTCACCGAGTATTTTTCACTGGCCCTGCATCTGTTGATTGCCTTCGGCATCATATTCGAGATGCCCGTTCTTATGGTTTTTCTCTCCAGGGTCGGGCTTGTCGATGTGGCCTTTTTAAACCGGAACCGGAAGTACTCGGTCCTGATAAATTTTATCGCCGCGGCAATCCTCACGCCGACCCCCGACGTGGTCAACCAGATCCTGATGGCTGTACCCCTGATGATTCTCTACGAGATCAGTGTGGCGGCAGTGTGGATCTTCGGCAGAAAGAAACCCTCTGCGATCAGCGCAGAGACCCTCCCGGCGGCAGCGGAGAGGAGCGAATCCCCGGATACCGAGAAGGACTAGGGTCGGTCCGCTTCTGTTGGGAGAAATCAAAGAGTTGTGGATTTCTCCCTGCCTGTACGCTATATATAAGAGTATACGCACTCTGTATGCAGCAATACCGGACGGAAGTCCGGTCTGTCTTGTTTTTCTCCCGTCTATATAATGAAGATTAATTGTGCATTTGGAGGTCTCTATGACTATACAGGAAGGATTCCGCAGGATATTGGATATTGGCCGGCCCCTCAGTGTCAAAAAGCTGTTTCCGAATTCGCAGGCCCTGCTGGTCAGCGGCAAGGTCATCGATCGAGCCATGACGGCCAAGGGCCGGGCCATGACCATTGCCGCTAACGGACGGTCAAACTTCGTCATCCGGGGTGCCCTGCAGGCGGCCCAGCGTGCCGATGCCGCAATCATCGTCGAGATTGCCCGTTCGGAGACCAATTACTGTCCAACCACATTCTACAATATTGCCAGACAGGTGGATGCAGTCTGCAACGAGCTGGGAATCACCATCCCGGTCGCTATCCACGCTGACCATTACGGCATAAAAAAAGTCGAGGATATTCCCTTTGCGAAGATGGAGATTCCGTCCATGTTCGACGCGGGAATCACCTCCATCGCCATTGATGCCTCCCACATGCCCGACGACCAGAACCTGCTTGCAAACCTTGAACTGAATCAGTTCATACCGGCCTGGGCCGGCCTTGAAACCGAGGTGGGGGAGATCAAGGGCAACGAAGGCCTGTCCACTGTTGATGACGCCTCTTTCCTGATCAAAGGGCTGGACGCCCATGACATAAGCGTGGACTGGATTGCCCTGAACAACGGCTCGGTCCACGGTCTTGAGGCCAGCGGTCAGGGGATTCAGGTGCAGTTGACGTCGGAGATCCACCGTGCCCTGGAGCCCTATGGGGTGTCAGGGGCCCAGCATGGAACCTCCGGCAACAGTTCCGAGCGTCTGCGGGAAATAGCAACCCTGACCCGGACCACCAAGGCCAATGTCGCGACCTCCCTGCAGATGGTCTCTTGGGGTGTGGAGGTCAACGACTACGGCAATGCGATCCTCGATGGCCAGGGAAACCTGCAGAAGGTCAGAGGGGAAGGCGTTTCCGAAGAGACCTGGGCCAAGATGCTGGTCTTTGCCGAGTCGAAAGGCTGGCGCGGCGGCAATTTCAAGAATCTGAATCTGCCCATGGATAACCTGCTGCACGCCCAAAGCAGGGATATCAGGCAGAGAATGTGCCGGCGGGTCGAGGACTTCGTCTATAATATCCTGGTTAATGTCTTCAACGCTCAGGGGACGGCCGCCATTGCCAAGGAGATAATCGCTGCTAAAGCCTCCGCCGATATGGGCAGGAAGGCCGAGAGAAAAGAAAATCCGGCCGATTGGACCAAAGAAAAGATTGTTGAACGGGCCAAAACGCTGAATGTCAACGCCGGGCCTGCCGGCAATTTTGAAGACTGATCCCATGAAAAAAATTCTGATTACCGGAGCAGCGGGCTTTATTGGGGCGCATCTGGCGAAGAAGCTCATCGCTGGCGGCGCCGAGGTTGTGGGCCTGGACAACCTGAACGACTACTATGATCCGACTCTGAAGAGAGCCCGGTTGGCGGCGCTTGCCCAGGGAGACGGATTTCAGCATGTTGCCGTTGATCTGGCGGATCGTCCTGCCATGGAGAGGCTCTTTCAAGAGCACCGTTTCGATGCGGTGGTGAACCTGGCAGCCCAGGCCGGAGTTAGATATTCCCTGATAAATCCGCATTCCTACGTTGACACCAATATCGTCGGTTTCGTCAATGTCCTTGAGGGCTGCAGGCATTCGGGGGTAAAGCACCTGGTCTATGCCTCGTCCAGTTCCGTTTATGGCGCCAATACCCGGATGCCCTTTTCGGTGCATGATAATGTGGATCATCCGGTATCTCTCTATGCCGCCTCCAAAAAGACCAACGAGCTGATGGCCCATACCTACAGCCATCTCTTCGGGCTTCCGACCACCGGACTCAGGTTTTTTACGGTCTACGGGCCATGGGGCCGTCCAGATATGGCGCTCTTCCTCTTTACCAAGGCCATCCTGGAAGGGCGGCCCATCGACGTCTTCAACAACGGGAATATGGAGCGGGATTTTACGTACGTGGATGATATAGTGGAGGGGGTGGCCCGGGTGATCCGGAAGATCCCCGAGGGCGATTTTGACTGGAACGGCAACGCACCGGATCCTGCCACCTCTTACTGTCCGTACCGTGTCTATAATATCGGCAATAACCAGAAGGAAAGACTGCTGCGGTATATCCAGGTCCTGGAGGACTGCCTCGGCAGACGGGCGGAGAAAAATTTTCTCCCCATGCAGGCCGGAGATGTTCCCGCCACCTATGCCGACGTAGATGATCTGGTCAGGGACTTTGATTACAAGCCCGCAACCGCCCTTGAAGACGGGGTGGCCGCTTTTGTTCGATGGTACAGGGAGTATTACCGCATCTGACCGCTATGGCCGGGCAGCGGTTGCGGCCTGGCCATTTTTGCCTGCCGCTCTCTTTTCCCTGCGATCTTTTCTGCTTTAGTCCTTCATCATCTCGATCACCGCCTGGATAATGGCCGGAGAGTCCAGCTTGTTATCCTTCCAGAGTGTTTTCTGCGGGCCGTGTTCGATGAAGAGGTCCGGGTGGGCCAGAATCCGGGTCTTGATCCCGTAGAGCCGTCTGCGGCTGAGCATCTCCAAGACCGAGCTGCCAAACCCTCCTTGCCGGACATTGTCCTCAACGGTCACCACCCGGCCGGTGCGTACAGCCCAGCTGCTGATGAGATCGGCGTCGAGCGGTTTGATGAAGCGCGGGTTGATGACGGCGGCGTCGATACCGACCTTTTTGAGTCCTTCCGCAGCCCGTAAAGCGGGGTAGACCCGGTTGCCGACGGGCAGAAGGAGCACGTCTCCGCCCTCGATCAGGACCTCTCCTCTGCCCAGTTCTAGTGCCTGCAGCTCTGTAGTCAGGGAAACATCCTCCCCCGGGCCCCGGGGGTAACGGACTGCTGCCGGACCCTGATGGAGGACCGCAGTATAGAGCATGTGCCGCAGTTCCTCCTCATCCTTGGGGGCCATCAGGACCATGTTGGGTATAAAACGGAGAAAGGAGAGATCGAAGACCCCGTGATGGGTTGGGCCGTCATCTCCGACGACCCCGCCGCGATCGATGGCCAGGGTCACCGGCAGGTTGGGGATGCAGACGTCATGGATGATCTGGTCCAGAGAGCGCTGGAAGAAGGAGGAGTAGATCGCCACCACCGGCAGGATCCCCTCCACCGCCAGACCGGCGGCGAAGGTCACCGCGTGCTGTTCGGCGATGCCCACATCAAAAAACCGTTCCGGGAACGCTTCGGCAAAGCCCGTCAGGCCGGTCCCGGTGACCATGGCCGCCGAGATCGCGGCCAGACGTTTCTCCTCTTTGGCCATCTGTACCATGGTCTGACCGAAGACCTCGGTGTAGGATGGCGGGTGGGGCAAGGATTTTGGTCTGCCGGTGGCGATGTCGAAGGGGCCTATACCGTGGAAGGAGCCGGGGTTGTCCTCAGCGGGCTTGTAGCCTTTGCCCTTGGTCGTCAGGACATGGACGAGGACAGGGCCGCGGGAACTGTCCCGCACGGTTTCCAGTGCCTCGATCAGATCTTCGAGCTGATGGCCGGGAATAGGGCCGATATAGTTGAACTTGAAGGCCTCGAAAAGCATTCCCGGGGTGAAAAAGCTCTTAAAGCTCTCCTCGCTTTTTTTGAGGACATTGAGGATGTTCTCACCGACATTGGACAACGAATTCAGCCGCTCCTCGATATGGGCCTTGACCCGACGCATGGTCCTGCCTGAGAGTTTGCGGCTCAGGAAGCTGGAGACGGCGCCGACGTTGGGTGAGATGGACATCTCGTTGTCATTGAGGATGACGATCAGATTCCGGTCCAGATGCCCTGCGTGGTTCAGGGCCTCGAAGGCCATTCCTGCGGTCATGGAGCCGTCGCCGATGACGGCGATGGCGCGGTTGTTCCTCTTTTGGATGTCCTTGGCCAGGGTCATGCCGAGGGCCGCAGAAATGGAGGTGCCCGCGTGGCCGGTCTCGAAGGCATCGTACTCGCTTTCCTGAAACTTGGGAAAACCGCTCAGTCCTTTATACTGCCGCAGGGTGGCGAAGCGATCGAGCCGTCCGGTGAGGAGCTTGTGGGCGTAGGACTGGTGCCCGACATCCCAGATGAGCTTGTCCTTCGGGGTGTCAAAGACATAGTGCAGGGCAATGGTCAGTTCGACCACGCCCAGGCTGGGGGCCAGATGACCTCCCGTTTTTGCCACAGTGGTGATGATGGTCTGGCGGAGCTCTTCGGCAAGCGAGGCCAGCTCAGGCAGCGAGAGCTTCCTGATGTCCCTGGGCGAGGTGATGGTTGAGAGTCGCGAGCCGGAGAGTTCCTGTATGGGGTCAGTCAACATAATGGGTTTGGCACCTTCGTGGAAGACGGCGCTGCAGTCTTCCACCAGTCGGATCAGTGGGATCTGAAATAAATATAGTCGGCAATGGCCCTGAGGGGCTCTGCCTTTTCATCAAAGCCTGTCAGGGCGTCCTTGGCGGCGGTCACGGCATCCAGGGCCATTTTTTTACTGTCCTCAACCCCGAAATAGGCGGGGTATGTGGCCTTGCCTTTTTTGGCGTCCCCTCCTGCGGTCTTGCCCAGTTCTTCTGTGGTGGCGGTTACGTCCAGCAGGTCATCGACGATCTGGAAGGCAAGACCGATGCCGTTGCCGTAACTGACCAGGTCCTGTGTCTCGGCAGGACCGGCACCGGCGCCGACGGCCCCGGCCTGGACAGCGCAGGTGAGCAGGGCCCCGGTCTTGCTGCGGTGGATGGTCCGCAGCATTTCAAAGGGGAATTGCTGGTTCTCATAGGCTATGTCCAGGGCCTGGCCGCCGACCATGCCCAGGGAGCCGGCCGCCCTGGCAATGCTGTGGGTTATCTGCAGGCGTCTTTCGGCAGTCAGGCCTGCCGCCTGACCGGTCAAGAGATCAAATGCCCAGGTCAGCAGACCGTCGCCGGCAAGGATCGCGCCTGCCTCGCCAAAGAGCTTGTGATTGGTCGGTTTGCCCCGGCGCAGATCATCATTGTCCATGGCCGGCAGGTCATCGTGAATCAGCGAGTAGGTGTGGATGCACTCCAGGGCGCAGGCGATGGGCAGCAGATTTTCACAGGTGGCTGCGCTGGAATCGATGGCTGCGCCTGCGGCAAGGCAGAGTATGGGGCGCAAGCGTTTGCCGCCGGCAAAAAGACTGTAGCGCATGGCCTCAAGATGGCCGACAAATGGCCCTTCTGCCTTGAGCATGTACCGCTCGAGGGCAGCTTCAACAATCTGCCGCTGCTCATTCAGATACTGTTTGATCTCCACCGCCGGCCCCCGAAAAAGGTGTCGCATCCAGGCTGCCGTCTCTTTCAAGAAGAAGCTCAACCCTGGCCTTGGCCTCCGCCAGTTGGGCATTGCAGAGCTCCGCCAGCTTGATCCCTTCGTCAAATTTTTTCAAGCTTTTATCAAGGCTAAGCTCACCGTCTTCCAGCTCAGCGGTGATCTCTTCAAGTCTGGCCAGTGCCTCTTCAAATGATTTTTTAGCCATATCAATTAGTAATGCGTTATAAAAAAGAGAGTTGAATCGTTTTTCCTTTCGGGATAGAACTAAACGTCGGCAATTTTTGACTGAACACTATAGAGTAGTATACATCAACCGTGCAAGAGTTCATTAGTTATTATCTTGTCCGGGGTGAGGCTGGATTGCAAGGAAACACAGATGAGACAGGCTGTTGAACGATTCACCCGCTGGCTGGATACGGAAAAAGGCTATTCGCTGCACACTGTCCTGGCCTATCAGCGCGACCTGCTTGAGTTTACAGAGGCCCTGCCCGAGGGCTGCAGACCAGCTGAGATCGGCGCCGCCCATGTCAGGGGATTCGTCGTCGGCCTGCATGGACGGAACACTGCGGCCTCGGTGGGGAGAAAGCTCTCAGCCCTGCGGACCTTCTTCAGATTTCTGCAGCGCGAAAACGCTGTCCGGACCGACCCGCTGGCCGGGGTTACCGGCCCGAAGAGAGGTCGGGCCATACCTGTGTTCCTGACAGTAGATGAGATTTTTCTGCTGCTGGAAACTCCGGGGAAAACCAGTGATACCTTCCTCATTCGGGATCGGGCCATTCTGGAGCTGCTGTACTCCACCGGCATTCGGGTTGCGGAACTCGTCTCCCGGAATGTTGTCGACCTTGATTTCGAAGATGAAGTGCTTAGGGTGAGGGGCAAAGGAAACAAGGAACGGCTTGTCCCTGTGGGACTTCCTGCCAAGGAGGCCGTGGCCGCCTGGCTGCCGCAGAGGCAGGAACTGATTGCGGCGCGGGAAAACCGAGGCAGGGATCTTGAGAAAAATGCCCTTTTCCTGAACGGCAGAGGGGGGCGTCTCACCACCCGGAGCGTTGAAAGGATGGTCAGAATGTATGGGGAGAAGGCCGGCATTACCCAGATTGTTACTCCCCATGCCCTCAGGCATTCCTTTGCGACCCACCTCCTGGAGATGGGGGCTGATCTGCGCTCGGTGCAGGAACTGCTCGGGCATGTCAGCCTTTCCACGACCCAGAGGTATACCCATCTGACCCTGGATCATCTCTCCGAGGTCTATGACAAGGCCCACCCCCTGGCGGGCAAAAAGAATGGTACGGCTTCGGACTGAAATCGCTCCGGAACCGTTTTTTTATGATAAACACGAGTGGAATAATGAAGATACGATCTACGACAATTCTGGCGGTACGGCATAAGGGTGAGGTGGTCATCGCCGGGGACGGGCAGGTCTCCCTCGGCAATACGGTTATGAAGCACCAGGCCAAAAAGGTCCGGCGTCTCTATCACGGCAAGGTGATCACCGGTTTCGCAGGGGCCACCGCCGATGCTTTTACCCTGTTTGATAAACTGGAACAGAAACTGGAACAGTACAACGGCAACCTCATGCGGGCGGCGGTGGAACTGGCCAAGGACTGGCGTACCGACAAGATGCTCCGCAGGCTCGAGGCGATGCTGATTGCAGTTGACAAGGAGACCTCTTTGCTTTTAACAGGCAACGGTGATGTGATTGAGCCCGATTCCGGCATCCTTGCCATCGGTTCCGGCGGTCCTTACGCCCAGTCGGCTGCCCTCGCCCTTGTCCAGCACAGTGATCTTGACGCTGAAGCAATCTGCCGTGTATCCATGGAAATAGCCGCTAACATCTGTGTTTTTACCAACCATTCCATAGTCGTTGAAAAAATATGAAGAAAGTACATTCCCAGACCCCCAGACAGACCGTAGCCGAACTCGATAAATATATCGTCGGTCAGGCCGACGCCAAGCGATCGGTGGCCATAGCCCTCAGGAACCGGTGGCGCCGCCAGCAGGTTCCTTCGCCGCTCAGGGAGGAGATCGCTCCCAAGAATATCATCATGATCGGCCCCACGGGGGTCGGCAAGACTGAGATTGCCCGGAGGCTGGCGACCCTGGCCGAGTCTCCCTTCATCAAGGTCGAGGCCTCCAAGTTCACCGAGGTGGGCTATGTGGGCAGGGATGTGGAGTCGATGATCCGGGATCTGGTCGAGTTAGCCATCAGCATGGTCAAGGAGGAGGAAAAGAAGCGGATTGAAGGGCTGGCTGCCGCCAATGCCGAGGATAAAATCCTTGATCTGCTCCTGCCCCCAACCCCTGCCACCCATGATGTTTCGCAGGGGCCGGCGGGAGATCATTCCTTTATGCTCAGGGAGTTCGACGGAATGGATACGTTGCCCGCAAGGCAGGCCGATACCTCGACCAGAGAAAAATTCCGGCAGATGTTGCGGGATGGCAAGCTCAACGAGAGGGAGGTGGAACTGAGTCTCAATGAATCCCATCAGATGCCCATGGTGGAGATAATGACCACCTCCGGCCTTGAGGATATGCAGTCAAGTCTTCAGGATGCCTTCAGCAAGCTCTTTCCCAAGAAGAAAAAAAACAGGAAACTGAAGGTGCCTGACGCCCTGGACGCCCTGACCAAGGAGGAGATGGAGCGTCTGGTGGACATGGACAAGGTGATGAAGGAGGCGCTCAGGCGTACTGAGGAGTCGGGCATCGTCTTTCTTGACGAGATCGATAAAATAGCCTCCAAGGGCGGAAACTCCCAGGGACCGGATGTCTCCCGGGAAGGGGTGCAGCGCGATTTGCTGCCCATTGTCGAAGGCACCACGGTCACTACGAAGCATGGCATGGTCAAGACCGATCACATCCTCTTCATCGCCAGCGGGGCCTTCCATGTGAGCAAGCCTTCCGATCTGATTCCGGAACTCCAGGGACGTTTCCCCATTCGGGTCGAGCTGCATGCGCTGGGCAAGGATGAGTTTGTCAGGATTTTGACGGAGCCTGAAAATGCCCTTACAAAACAGTATGTTGCCTTGATGGAGACTGAGGGGATAGAGCTGGAATTCGAGACCCAGGCCGTCGATACCCTGGCGCAGATTGCCGTCGATGTCAATCAGCGGACTGAAGAGATCGGGGCCAGGCGTCTGCACACGGTGATGGAGCGGGTCCTGGACGAACTCTCCTTTGACGCCTCCGAGCGGGAGGATGGGAAATTCGTGGTCACGGCCGATTATGTCAACCGGCAGCTCAGCGATATCGTCGAAGATCAGGATTTGAGCCGGTTTATCCTCTAGGTTCCAGGTAAGGACTGACTGTTCTTCGCTGTGGCTGGGTTTTAGAAATAGGGCTCGAAATTGACCACGTAGCTTTCGACCCCCGGCAGCTGGCCTATCATCTCCCCTATCCGGTCGTAGATGATGGGCTGCTGATCTTCCGGCGCTTTCAGGCTGATGGCAACCTGTCCGCCATGAGCTGAAACTGCGGCATGGGGGAAATCGAAGAGGGTCTTGTCGACCAGGGCCGCAAGGGCTGAATCGGCAAGGGCCTTCTTGGATTCGGCGGTCTCCTGGAATGCCGGCAGGCTGGCTGCGCGGGCAATGAGGTCGACGGCCTCATCCTCGCTTATATGGCCGATTCTGAGCACCATATTGTAGTTTACCGGGTCCATGATATCAATGCCGTAGAGGAACATCCCCCATTTACGGCGTTCATCGTCGTCCTTCATCAGGATATGTCGGGCTTCGTCCAGCGACATGTTTTCCCATGCCATGTCGCTGGCAATACGGCTTTTGAGGTCGGAAATGATCCGGACCTTGAGGACATGGGAGAGATCTCTGACGAAATAATGGCCGACCCGGCCATGATAGACGATATTGCCGGCAAGAAAATGCTGGAGGAGGGCGGACCGCATGGCGGTTTTAAAGCGGGCTTTCCCGTGGGGGAAACGGTCAAGTATGGAAAAGGTGTCATGGAGCCCCCGCACCAGTTTAATTTCGGGGAGGTGGAATTCCTCGAGATCCTCAATGACCTGGTTTCGGGACAGGCAGCGATATCCCAGTTTGTGCGCAAGTTTCTCGGCAACGGATCTGCCGTGATAATAGCTTCCTCGGGATATGGTGATAATCGGCATCAGGATCTCCTTGTGGTTGTAGCATCATCGGACACGGGGAGGCCCCGGCTTGGAGATGTGCAAAAACAACGTCCATGATCTGTTCCTTTCTTCGCCTCTGTCAATGATAACAGTTCTACTTCCTATGTCAATAACTTGTTCTTATCCCGTTATTTTCTTGTCTCATTAATCTTTTGTCCGCATTCCCTCCTCCTTCAGACCTCATAGTGGCCTGCCCCTGAGAAATTGCTTCAGGCGCCGTTCGGCCTGTTCCACTTTTTCCGGTGTATTACCTCCAGGGGTTTCTTTTTATACCAGAGCGGCTGGTAGCCCAGGATCTTTTCCATAGAATCTGAAAGTTCCCGGCAGGGGCGGATGGTCAGTTCCTTCATGACCTCGATATCAACCTCCCCCAGACCTGGAAAATGTATGGTGAGGAGCAGGGGACAATCACCATGGAATTGATAGAGGGATTTTTTTACCGCTTCCAGGCGCTGCCGGCTGATCTTGTCGGCTTCCAGCCGTATCCTTACCTGTTCGGTGTATTTCTCCCTGGCCTCCTGCAGCGGAATGATGGATTCGGCAATGATCTTGGCACCCCGTTCGTCCTTCTGTACCGTCCCTCGGACGATCACCGGGTCGGTGGAGGCCAGATGCTGTTCACAGCGGGCGTAAGTCTCGGGGAAGGCTATCACCTCGACGGTTTCCAGAATGTCTTCCAGCGTGATGAAGGCCATGGGCTCACCCTTTTTGCTTTTCAGCCGCTTGCAGGTACGGATGAGACCGCCGACCCGGACCGGCTGATCCTCTCCCCATTCGGCCAGATTGCGGATGTCCGAGTCCACCACGGTTTTGATCTCGCTCATGGCATTATCAAGGGGGTGGCCGGTGATATAGAAACCGACAGTTTCCTTTTCCAGGGCCAGCCTTTTTCGTTCGTCCCACTCCTCAACATCCGGCATCATGATCTCGGTCACTGCGCTTTTATCGGCCTTGGGTGCCACGGCAAAGAGCGACATCTGGCCGCTCTGCTTATCGCGCTGGACGGCCTTGGCCTGATCCATGGCCTGCTCCAGAGCAGCAAAGAGCTGTGAGCGTTTACGGCCCAGAGAGTCGAAGGAGCCGGACTTGATCAGACTCTCAATGACCCGGGAGTTGACGCGTCTGGAATCGACCCGGTTGCAGAAGTCGGCAAGCGTGGTATAGGGGCCTCCTTTGTTTCTTTCCTCAACGATGGAATCCAGAGCTGAACCGCCGACATTTTTTACAGCCGCAAGCCCGAATCTGATCCGGTCGTTGACGACGCTGAAGTCATTGATGCTCTCGTTGATGTCCGGAGGCAAGACCTCGATATGGCGGTCACGGCATTCGCTGATGTAGAGGACCACCTTGTCGGTGTTGTTCATGTCGCAGGAGAGGAGAGCCGCCATGAACTGGGCCGGATAGTGGGCCTTCAGGTAGGCGGTCTGGTAGGAGACTAAGGCGTAGGCGGCGGAATGCGATTTGTTGAAGCCATAACCTGCAAATTTCGCCATCAGATCAAAGATGTACTCTGCCTTATCCGCCGGGATGCCGTTTTTCTGTGCCCCCTCCATGAATTTATTTCTCTGCTTTTCCATCTCCTCCGGGATCTTCTTGCCCATGGCCCGGCGCAGATTATCGGCATCGCCCAGCGAATAGCTGGCCAGGACATTGGCGATCTTCATGACCTGCTCCTGGTAGACGATGACGCCGTAGGTTTCTTCCAGGATGAATTTGATCTGCGGCAGCGGGTAATGGGCGGTCGCCCGGCCGTGTTTGGTCTCGACAAAGTCGTTGACCATCCCCGACTCCAGGGGGCCGGGGCGGTAGAGGGCGACCAGTGCGATCAGGTCGCTGAACTGGGTCGGGGCCATTTTGACCAGAAGTTCACGCATACCGGAACTTTCCAGCTGAAAGACGCCCAGGGCGTCTCCCGAGCAGAGCAGGTCATAGGTCTTGATATCGTCCATGGGGATGGCGTCGATATCCAGGTCTATACCGACATCCGCCTTGATATGCTTGAGGGCCTTGTCGATGACGGTGAGGGTCTTCAGGCCAAGAAAATCGAACTTGATCAGGCCGGTCATCTCGGTATGCTTCATATCATATTGGGTCAGCGTCTCTTCATTGCTTCCCCGGCAGGTGGGCAGATATTCCACCATGGGATCCGGGGAGACGACGACCCCCGCCGCATGGGTGGAGGTATGCCTGGCCAGGCCTTCAAGGGTCTGGGAGACCCGCAGCAGTTCCTCGATTCTCGGGTCCTTGTCGGCGGCATCCTTGAGACGAGGCTCCTCCTCCATGGCCTTTTTTATGGTCATCTTTAGCTGATCGGGGACGAGCTTGGCTATTTTATCCACCTCTCCGAAGGGGATGTCCATGGCCCGGCCCACATCGCGGATGACGCCGCGGGCCTTCATCGAACCGTAGGTGACAATCTGGGCCACATGGGCGGCGCCGCCGTATTTCTCACGGACATAGTCTATGACCTCGGCGCGCCTGTCCTGACAGAAATCAACGTCGAAGTCGGGCATGGATTTACGCTCGATGTTCAGGAAGCGCTCGAAGATCAGGCCGTAGGGGATGGGATCGATATTGGTGATCCGCATGCAGTAGGCGGCCAGGCTGCCGGCGCCGGAGCCGCGGCCCGGTCCGACCGGAATGCCCCGATCCTTTGCCCAATTGATGAAATCGGCCACGATCAGGAAATAGCCGGGAAATCCCATTTTGTTGATGACGTCGATCTCGGTGTTCAGCCGCTCGGTATAGAGTTTTTCCTTGTCAGGGGTGAACTGGCCTGCGGCCCGCATGGCCGCAAAACGCTCTTTGATCCCTTTCCGGCAGGCTGTTGTGAACATCGATTCCAGGCTCTCTCCCTCGGGGACCGGGAAACGGGGGAAATAATAATTGCCGAATTCGATCTCCAGATTACACCTCTCAGCGATCTCGACGGTGGTGGCGATGGCCTCCGGGCAGTAGGCAAAACGCTGCCTCATTAACTCCGGCGGCTTAAAGTAGAATTCGTCACTGGAGAAGCTGAAGTGCTTGGGGTCGGTGATGGTCTTGCCGGTCTGGATGCAGAGCAGGATCTCATGGGCATGGGCCTCTTCCCGGTTCAGATAGTGGCAGTCATTGGTGGCCACCACCTTGACTCCCAGTTCCTTTCCCAGTTGGATCAGGCCGTTGTTGACCGTGGTCTGCTCGGGGATAGTATTCTCCTGCAGCTCAAAATAGAGCCGGTCGCCGAAGATGCCCAGTAGTTCCTGGGCTTTCTGCCGGGCCCCGCCCATGTCCTTCTGCTGGATTAGCCAGGGGATCTGGCCATGCAGACAGGCGGTCATCGCGATCAGACCTTCGTTATGGGCGGTCAGCACCTCCATGTCGATCCGGGGCTTATAGTAGAAGCCCTCGAACTGGGCGATTGAGGCCAGCTTCATCAGGTTTTTGTAGCCGGTCTGGTTCATTGCCAGGAGCAGGATATGAAAGGCATGGACACCTGAGACCTGTTTTTTGTCGCTGCGGTTCTCCGGGGCCATGTAAAATTCGCAGCCGATGATGGGCTTGATTTTGGCCTTCTTGGCCTTGACGTAAAACTCCAGCGCTCCGTGCATGGCGCCGTGGTCGGTGATGGCCACGCTGTCCATGCCGAATTCTTTGCATTTTTCAAGAAGGTCCGATACCCGGATGGCCCCGTCGAGCAGGCTGTATTGGGAGTGGACATGGAGATGAACGAATCCGGCGCTCATGATAATTCCTTTAAAATGATATATATATTCAAAGAGATGAATACGACTTCGGCAGAGTATCGGCAAACTGTATCAAGCACCCCGCAAGCGGAGGCCCCGCCATGCCGGAGCGCTGCGTTTTCATTTTTTGCTGTGACTGACCCCCGCTACGGTTCAGCCTTGCCAGTTTACAGGGAGAGGCCAGATTGGGAGAGGATCTGAACTCATGCAGGCTAATACCACGGTTGAGGCTTTTTTGCACTTTCAAATGGCGGTTGTGCTGGTCAGATGTGGTATAGCGTGGACTTTGCTGCCGGACAGGTGTAGAGAGATGCATTGTGGTATGCTGCGCCCCAGATCCCGGAGGCAGGTATCCCCGGGAGTCGGCAATATCCGTATGGATGATTGTGCCGCCAGGTAATTGTTGACATTGATTCGGAGGAAGTCGGTTTCCGTTGAGGGGATCTGATTTCGTCCAGGCGGGCGACGGCAAAAAAAATCTCTTGAAGACGTCAACGGCAGAGTATATGTGGAGAATTATCTTAAAGGCGGGTACATTGTCTCCGATTATGATGGAATGGGAATAAATTTTGATCTCAGTTCTTGAAATCTGATGAAGATCTGAAGAGTTAAGATGTACTTCCCGCAGAAGACAGGGGTATGATAGCGCGGCTATGACCGCTCAAGAGCATGGATGCGGAGAACAACCGGATCGCGGCGTCCCCTATCCCTTAACTCCAGGACGATTATCTCATACTGAATGAAGAATACAATAATGTTGAAGACATCCGCATGTCTGCTGGTCTTTCTTGCCCTCCTTGTCGTCGCTCCCCTGCATGTTGTTCATGCCCAGGATAAAGCGAAAGAGATTGTTATAATCTATGCTTCAGATATGCGGGGGAAAATTGATGCCATGGGAAAACTTGCCGCTCTGGCCGGGGAACTGCGCCAGTCCCATAAGCATGTCTTTTTGGTGACGGATGGGAATATGTTTTTTGGCAACCCCGTGGTGGATATGGTGAAGGAAAAAGGATTTCCCATGCTCGACCTGATGAACCACTGTGGGTTTTCTCTGAGCGCCATCGGCAACGAGGACCTTGATCTGGGGCAGAAGCGGCTGAATGCCAGGATCAAGCAGGCCGGTTTTCCCCTGATCAGCTGCAACATCGATTCTTCTCCGGCCGTGTTGAAGCAGCCCCAGCCTTTTTCCCTCCTGAAAGCCGATGCCGTCAGCATACCGGTGCTTGGTATTACGCCCCTTGATTCGCAGGGGCTGCCTGAAGCCCGACGTGTGAATCTGAGGGGGCTGAAATTCACTCCTGGAGTGGAGAAGGCCCAGTCATTCAAGGGGCTGAAGAAGAAGTACGGTATCCTGATCGGTCTGGGGCAGTTTAAGGCCGGGGAGGCTGAGTCCCTGGCCGAGGCCATGCCCGAATTCGATCTGATTCTGGGGGGGGATGCTCATACGCCCGCAACTGCCCCTCAGATTGTGAATAACGTGATGATTGTCCGGACGGAATGCGGACTGAGGGACGTCAGGGTAATCACCCTGACGGTCCAGGGCAAGGCGGTCGTCAATAAGACCTTTCAGACTGTCTCGCTTGGTTCAGTGAAGAATGCCGACCCGAATGTCCAGGCCCTTGTCGATAAATATGTCGCCACGGACGAGTTGAACCGGGCTGTGGGGTATACCGAAGCGCCCCTTGAGGGGGAGCATCAGTTGGGGAGCATGATCACCGATGCTGTCGCCAACAGGCTGAAGCTGGATTTCGCCTTCCAGAATATCGGTGGCATCCGAATTTCGACCCTGCCTGCAGGCCGGATCTCACCGAATGACATCCTGAGGCTCGACCCTTCCGGAAATACTGTGGTTCTTTACAGGATGAATCCTGCTGAGATAAAAACCCTGATATGCGAGTCGTTTAACAGGGAGAAACTTTTGGAGCTGGAAGTGTCGGGGATGACCTATACCGCCGTGGTGGATGCAGGCGGATCCTGTAGTGATGCGCAAATGCTCGATGCAAGCGGTAAACCTCTTGATCCGGGAAAGGACTATACTGTGGGTGTAAACAGCTATGTTGCCAAAAATTTCAAATTCGATCATAGAGATCCCGGCCAAAAAACCTCTCTTACGGTTGCCCAGGCCCTGGTTGAATACCTGGGGCATGTGAAAAAGGTCAATTATTCCGGAGTAAATCGAATCGGCGTCAAACAGGCTGAATGAGCCCATCTCCGGGCTTGCTGCAGGACCTAGTCTTTCTGCATTCGACGCGGCAGTCTGGTATGGTAGCTGTTTTTCAGGAATGCGGTAAAGTCGGTGATGGCATCCAGGCGTCCCTGCATGGAGAGTTCATCGGCAGGTGAGCAGGTCCTGGCTGCGGTGTCCTGGATCTGTTTTTTCCTGGCGGCCAGGACTGAGTAGAGGTCGAGAAGATAGGTATGGGACATGGGCAGGCCTGGCTAGTAGTAGATGAAGTTCTTCAGATCAATATTTTTCCTGAGATAGGAGCGTATCCAGTTAAACTCCTCCAACTGTCCCTGATAATAAGCCGATCGCGGATCTTTTTGGGCGATTGCCTCTTCGGCTTCCTGAATTTTTTTAGTGAGATAGCTGTGGATTTCAACTGAGTACGCGTTCGGCATTGCATGCACCTTTGTGGATCTCTTGTTTGCCCGTCCGCCGGACGGGAATCCGGGTCTATCATGCCTGATAGAGGCTGTCGGCAATATCGGATAATTGTGCTTCCACCCCGTTCTCTGCAAAAAGCGCACTGATCTTCAGGATTGCTTCAGGCCGGTCGATGATGACATCGGCGCAGAATTCTTTGGCAAGAAGTGTAAAGCCGTTTCGCTGCAGGAGGTCACAGGCCTTGTGATACTGCCCGACGGCAAACCCCCGAATCGAAAAATCTCCCATATAGAAAACCGGCAGCGGACAGGTCTCCAGGTAGGCTGCTTTGGCGTTCTCGTCAACGAGGAGGATGCTTGCCATGAATATCTCCTTTCTTTAACATGGTCAGGTGAAGGCTTCGGTCTTAAGCGGAAGCTTCAGTAAGCATAAATCTGGTGCCGGTGAAAATCAACCTGGTTGGTCTTCCTGATATGAATACCATCTTGGCAAAAAACCTCCAGGGTATTCGCATGGTTCCTGTGACATTTTGCAATTGAACTCGTATCTTTCTTGACATATCGCGCGTATCGCAGTATTTTTCTTCTCTTTTGGACTCGGACAAGTTTTACCTGCAGGTCTTCTGTATTCGTCTGTGGTGGAAATATCAATGTATTTAATTGCTTAAATGATATAGACAGTGATTTATGTTTGAAAACCTGACAGAGCGGCTGGAAGGCGTCTTTAAGAGACTGCGGGGTCATGGCATACTGACGGAAGAGAATATCCAGGAGGCCATGTCCGAGGTTCGCATGGCATTACTGGAAGCCGATGTTAACTTCAAGGTAGCCAAAGATTTCGTCGCCTCCGTGACCCAGAAGGCGGTTGGACAGGAGGTCACTCATAGCCTGTCTCCGGGCCAGCAGGTCGTTAAACTGGTCCATGATGAATTGATACGGCTGCTTGGCGGCAACACAGAGCAGATACGGCTCGATGGCCGGCAGCCGGTGACCATCATGATGGCCGGTCTGCAGGGGTCAGGTAAGACTACCACCGCAGGAAAGCTGGCCCGGTTGCTGCGGGACAAGGGCAGGCGCCCCTATCTTGTCCCCGCTGATATCTATCGGCCTGCGGCGATCGAACAGCTGCGTGTCCTGGGCGAGCGCTTGAATGTGCCGGTGCATCCGTCCAGTGCCGAGACCAAACCGGTTGACATCTGCCGGCAGGCCCTGGCTGCAGCCGAGGCAAAGAATTACGATACCCTGATTATTGACACCGCCGGTCGCCTGCATGTGGACGAGGCCCTGATGGAGGAGCTCAAAGAGATCCAGCGGGCGGTTCCGCTCTCCGAGGTTCTTTTTGTCGCCGATGCGATGACCGGCCAGGATGCGGTCACGGTTGCCGATAAGTTCAATCAGGACCTGGAGATCACCGGTGTTGTCCTGACCAAGATGGAAGGCGATGCCCGCGGCGGCGCGGCCCTGTCCATTAAGTCGGTTACCGGGAAGCCAATAAAATTTGTCGGTATCGGGGAGGGGCTGGATGCCCTGGAGGTCTTCCACCCGGATCGGACCGCCTCCCGGATACTGGGCATGGGCGATGTCCTGACCCTGATTGAAAAGGCGGAGGCTGTCGTTGATAAGAAAAAGGCCGACAAGCTCGCGCAGAAATTACAGAAGAATCAGTTCACCCTCGAGGATTTCCTCGAGCAGATCCAGCAGATCAAGAAGATGGGGTCGCTGCAGCAGATTCTGGGGATGATCCCCGGTATCAACAAGCTCAAACAACTCAAGGATGCGCCGCAGCCGGATGAGAAGGAACTGGTGAAAACTGAAGCCATCATCAGCTCCATGACCCTGCAGGAACGCCGCAATCATCAGATTATCGGCACCGGCCGTCGACAGCGGATTGCGGATGGTTCGGGTACCTCGGTTATGGATGTGAACAAGGTGCTGAAGAGCTATACGGCAATGCTGAAGATGATGAAGAAGATGCGTGGCAAGCCGGGGATGATCTCCGGAGTCAAGCGCCGGAAGTTACCAAAAGGTCTCAGAAAATAATTGAGCGTCCGGGAGAGCCCCGACAGACGCGGACATGGGTGTGTACCCATCAAATACAACAAGAGGATAGCTGGAATGGCAGTTCGTATTCGTTTAACGAGGCTTGGCAGAAAGAAAAAACCTTTCTATCGTATAATTGTTGCTGACAGCGAGAGCAAACGTGACGGTAAATTTCTCGATGTGGTCGGGACCTATGATCCTCTGCAGAATCCTGCAATGATCACGATCAACGCAGAGAAACTGCAGGAATGGATTGGCAAAGGCGCCCTTCCTACCACAACGGTTAAGAGCCTGATCAGTAAAAATTCCGCTGCTGTAGAGAAATAGGATTGCATGAAGGAACTGGTTGCTTATATTGCCAAATCTCTCGTCGACCACCCCGATGATGTAAAGACGGTGCAGGCAGAGGAAGACGACAGCATCGTTGTCGAACTCACTGTTGCCCAAGATGATCTCGGCAAGGTTATCGGTAAGCAGGGGAGAACTGCCAGGGCGATCCGATCTCTTCTGGCAGCTGCTGTTGGCAGAGAGAATAAACGGTCTCGTCTGGAAATTCTGGAATAAACTTTGCCTCGCCATGGCTGATACATTTTCTTTTCCGGCTGACAGGTATATTCTGATCGGCAAGATTGGGAAACCCCATGGACTCCGCGGTGAGGTGAGGATGTCTCTGTATTCGGGGCAACCCGAGAATCTGCAGTCCTACAGCCACCTGGTTCTGGTTGCAACGGATGGAAGCGTGACCGCACCTCTGCGGATTGTGTCTAGCCGTGCCCAGGGGAAGGGCGCTGTAGTAGGGTTTGAGTCCATTCTCGACAGAGACGGTGCGGAAAAGCTGGCGGGCATGGGGGTTATTCTCGACAGAGCTGAGATTGCCGGTGCCGACAAAGGAGATTCCTTCTGGTTCCAGTTTATCGGCTTGGCGGTTAAGACTGAGGATGGGAGGTACCTGGGACGGGTCGAGCACATTTTTTCCAACGGTGCGCAGGACATACTTGTTATTCGGGATGGCAGTGCGGAGTACCTGGTGCCGATACTGGACTCCATTATAACTTGTCGAACCGACGAGGAGATTGTTGTTGCGCCGCCGCCGGGACTTCTTGAGCTTAACTCCGGGATAGCTGACGGCGGGGATGACTGATCCCTGATGTTTTTTGATATACTCACCATCTTTCCCGATCTTCTCGACTCGCCGTTGAATGAGGGGATCCTGAGGATTGCCAGACAGGAGGGGAAGATCCGGGTTGAGGTTACCAATATCCGTGATTTTGCCCATGACCGGCACGCGATGACTGATGACCGTCCCTTCGGTGGCGGCGAGGGCATGGTGATGAAACCGGAACCGCTTGCTGCTGCCCTTGCAAGCGTGCAGAAACGGCAGCCGGGGGGCAGGGTGGTTCTGCTCAGCCCGCAGGGCAGGCTCTATGACCAGAGGGTAGCCAGGGAACTGGCAGCCTGTTCGCACCTGGTCCTGGTCTGCGGGCGTTATGAGGGTGTCGATGAACGCTTCAGGGCGGCCTTCGTCGATGATGAGATTTCCGTCGGCGATTATATTCTGACCGGAGGCGAGTTGGCCGCCATGGTGGTGGTTGATTCGGTGAGCAGGCTGCTGCCGGGGGTACTTGGCTGTTCGGCCTCGGCTGAAAACGATACTTTCAGCAGGTCGCTGCTGAAGCATCCGCAGTATACAAGACCAAGGGTTTTCGGAGGATGTGAGGTGCCGGCGGAGTTGCTTACGGGTGATCATGCAGTCATTGCCCGCTACCGTTTTCTTGCCTCTGTCCGCAGGACCATTGAGCGGCGGCCGGACCTGATCCGGCTGGAGCTTTTCAGTCCCGAGGAGATGAAGATACTGAAAAAGGCTGGACTGGACAGGGTCGTGGCGAAACTGCAGGACGGCTGTGACTGCTGTGGAAAGGGCGCAGATGGCTGTTGATATTGCGCTTATACACTATCCTGTGATCAATAAATCGGGTGAAACCATCGGCTCGGCGGTGACAAATCTCGATATACATGATATAGCCAGGGCTGCCAGGACCTTCGGGGTCGGTCGGTATTACATCGTCACCCCCTATGCCGATCAGCAGCAGCTGGTGGCAGAGATTATTGATCATTGGCAGACTGGGCATGGTGCTCGTTATAACCCGGCCAGAAAATCGGCTTTAGCGCTGGTCAGGCTAGCGGACAGTCTTGAGGATGTTGTCGCCAGGGTCGACGATAAACACGGGAGGAGGCCGCTGCTTGTCACAACCAGCGCCCGAGTCCAGGATGACAGTATAACCTATATGGATGCCAGGCGGCGCATTGATGCGGGGGACCCCCTTCTTCTGCTGTTCGGAACTGCGCACGGTCTGGCTCAGGAAGTTATAGACAGGGCGGATTATACTCTTCCTCCCATCAGCGGGGAAACCGGGTATAACCATCTTTCCGTTCGTTCGGCAGTGTCGATCATCCTCGATCGCCTCTTGGGCGTCCGGGAAGGAACGAAAAATTAAACTACACATAATTTACTTCAACCAACTAAAAAGACGTTATGAGCACAATAATTGATAGATTAGAGCAGGAGCAGATGCGACAGGATCATCCGACCTTTCGTCCGGGTGACAATGTTAAGGTCCACATCCGCATCATTGAAGGAAGCAAAGAGCGTATTCAGGTCTTCCAGGGTGTTGTGATCAGACGTAAAAATGGTGCGATGAATGCTTCCTACACCGTTCGAAAGATCTCTCACGGGGTCGGTGTAGAGAAGACCTTTGCCCTGCATAATCCGAGGATTGAGAAGATTGAGGTCGTCTCCCTTGGACACGTCCGCAGGTCCCGTCTGTTCTATCTGCGCGGCAGGCGCGGCAAGGCTGCACGTATCCGCGAACGCGGCTACATTCAGTAGAAAAGAAACCAGGCCGATCTTGCGCACCTGCTTGCCCTTCCGGCGGCAGGTGCCTTTTTTTGTTATTCGGGCTTTTCCGAGGAGCAGAAGGGATGGGCGGGATTTTCTCCGATATTGCTCTGGAAGGAGCGGATAATTTCCGTTTTGAGCGGGCGCTGCGAGTCAGAGGATTTGCCTGTATCGCCGGTGCCGACGAGGCCGGGCGCGGCCCCTTGGCTGGTCCCGTTGTCGCAGCCAGTGTTGTACTTCCCCGGGATTGTGAACATTCCCTCTTTTTGGACTCCAAAATAATTTCCCACAAACACCGTGTCAGACTCTTCAGTCTGCTCAAAGACATTGGCGCGCGGATAGGCGTCGGCGTCGTTTCTGCGGAGACCATCGATTCTATCAATATCCTGCAGGCTTCTTTGCTGGCCATGAAACATGCCATCGCTGATCTGGAGCGGGGGGCAGGGGAGGCTGACTTCATTCTTGTGGACGGTACCTTTCAGATACCCTTATCCAGGCCGCAACTGACCTTGACCAAGGGAGAATCCAAGAGCGCCTCCATTGCCGCTGCCTCAATTGTTGCCAAAGTTGAGAGAGACGCCCTGATGGATGATCTTGACCTGGACTATCCCGTCTATAATTTCCGGCGGAACAAAGGGTACCCGACCAGGGAGCACCGGCAGGCCATTGTCCGCTACGGGCCGTGCCCCGCTCACCGGAAGACCTTCAGGGGGGTGAAGGACTTTGACTGAGAGGAGCGGAAGATTCGGCAGGAGCGGCGAGGAGATAGCGGCAGCATATCTGCAGCGGGAGGGGTACAGGATACTCCAGCGCAATTACAGGCAGAAATGCGGGGAAATTGACATCATTGCTTCCGATCGGGGGACGCTGGTCTTTGTGGAGGTCAAGACGAGAAAAGATGCTGCCTTCGGTACCCCCTTTGAGGCGGTGACCAGGAAAAAACAGCGTCAGATTGGCAGGGTTGCCCAGGAATATCTGGGCAGGAACAATCTCTTCAATACCCCGGCCCGTTTTGATGTTGTCTCCATCCTCATGCGGGGGGATGAACCGCCGGTGATCGAGCTTTTGGCCAACGCTTTCGACCTCATCTGAGAGGTGGGGGAGGAACAGAAGAAAAGCATTTTTTTCGGCTTGCCGCGACAGGGGTGATTGTGAAGAGTCGGGCGTTTTTCTTATGGATCTGCCGGCCGGTATAGGGATGCCCCCCGTATCCCAATGTTATATTTTCTGAGGAAGTTTCTCAGGAACTCCAGTCTCTTTAGGCCGGAGTGAATTGCTTTTTACGTATGGCTGCGACCGGCCCCGATCCGGTCCTGCTATGCTGGTTCATGCGCGGTTTATTTATTTTATCTCTCTTCTCAAGGCCCCTATCGGCACGCTGTTGTCCGACCCGGGGGGGCTTGCAGACAGCCCATCTCTGCCTCAGGCAGTCTTTTCCCGGATTGAGCGGGAGGAGCATGCAGCGCGCGCTAAGGCAAAACCCTTGCCGGATGACCGCTGAGTTGCATGCTTCCGATACATTTCAAGACAAGCGGGTTTTTCCCGGTGCTTCCGTCTTTCAGAATATTAAAAATTGATGTACACTCGATATTTGATATCTGATATTTGTTGTAAAGGGTACGCCAGCGACCTGATAGCAGAAACCTTCTGGCCAATATACCGGCAGGAGGCAGAGTCTTTGGCGGGCAGGACGGCGGATCATATATTCTTATGCTGTATAGACGGAATTGTGAGAAGCTTGGTCCGGGACAAGACAGGACGAGGCCGCGGCTCGTTGGTAAGAGATAATCATTATGCGGGAGGGCCTTTGGGCCATCCGAGGTGGAATTACGATTTAAAATGTATCAAATCGGGATCACAATGGGGTGTCCGGTCGGTGTCGGGCCGGAGATAATCCTGAAATATTTCCAGGACCGAGGCAGGAGTAAGGATATCGTGCCGGTGGTGCTTGGGGATATTAATGTGCTTCGTCGGTGCAGCCGGGAACTGGGCTGCGGGCAGACCTGTATTCCGTGGAGCCCCGGCGATCCGGTCCCGGCAGAGGGAATACCGGTGTTTTCCATCTCCACCCTTGATGCCTCTGCACTCCGTTGGGGAAGGCCTGACCGGGACACAGGAAGGGCCATGGCCGACTATATTATTTCTGCAGTGCGGCTCATTCAGGCCGGGATTCTGGACGGGATGGCCACCTGCCCGATCTCGAAGATGGCCCTGCATGAGGCCGGCTACACATTCCCCGGTCATACGGAGATGCTGGCCCATTTAACGGGCGGCGCATCCCCGGTCATGATGCTGGCGGGCTCCAGGCTGCGGGTTACCCTGGTCACCATACACTGCTCGCTGGCCGATGTCCCTTCCCGGATCAGCGTGGCATCGGTGGGACGGCTGATCCGTCTCACCCATCAGGCTCTGGTTGCAGATTTCGGTCTGAAATCTCCCCGTATTGCCGTCGCCGGGCTTAATCCCCATGGAGGAGAGGGCGGGCTCTTCGGCAATGAAGAGGCTGTAGCGATTGTACCGGCCGTCGAGGAGGCCCGAAGCGCCGGTCTGGATGTCCAGGGTCCCTTTCCCCCCGATACCGTTTTTGTCAAGGCCGCGGCGGGGGAGTTTGATGCGGTGGTCTGCATGTACCATGATCAGGGCCTCATCCCCTTCAAACTCCTGCATTTCAAGGACGGGGTCAATGTCACCCTGGGCCTGCCTGTGGTCCGGACTTCGGTGGATCATGGCACTGCCTATGATATTGCCGGCAAAGGGATAGCCGACCCGCAGAGTCTTGCAGCCGCGATTCAACTTGCCGGGACCATTGCCTGCAGCCGGCGCAGGAATGCGGCCAGAGTGTATGCAGCTCGTGGGCTCTGCTAAGGAAGGATCATAATGCCATCACCAGGAAAATTGATAGTCTTCGAGGGGATCGACGGTACCGGGAAATCGACGCAATTGTCCCTCCTTGGCCAGGTTCTGGGCGAACGGGGCCTGCCGGTGCTCAGTACCTGTGAACCCACTGACGGGGTCTACGGCCGCAGGATTCGAGCACTCTACCGCAACCGGGAAAGCATCAGCCGGCTGGATGAACTGCAGCTCTTTCTTGCGGACAGGCGCGAACATGTACAGGACTGCATCGTGCCCGCCCTTGCTGCCGGCAAGATCGTCCTGTGCGACCGCTATTTTCTCTCAACCATTGCCTATCAGGGGGCGGCGGGTTTGGATCCCGCTGCAATTCTGCAGCAGAACAGCTTTGCCCCGGTCCCAGATCTGGCCCTTCTCTTCCAGGCCCCTGCGGCGACCGGAATTGCCAGGATAACCGGTAGACGGGGAGAAATCCTGAATGATTTCGAACAGAAGGATGCCCTGGCCAAGGTTGCTGAGATCTTCGCCAGCCTGGATTATCCCTATATCCGCCGTATAGACGCAACCGAAAGCATTGCCGCAATCCATACTGCAGTTGTCAAAGCGGTCGAAGATATACTCCACCTGTATCAGTTGAGATAGGACCTATGCAAAACCCTCGTTATATGCACATAGCTCCGCTTTTTGTCGCCCTTTTTCTATTCGGCGGCTGTTCGCATCCGGCTAAGAAGGTCTTGGAGGTGCAAAATCCGCCGGTCTCCGCCCAGCAGAGGGTGGACTCAGGTTGTGCCTATTTTTATTTTCTGCGCGGGAGCCAGGCCGAGTACAACCAGCACTTCGATGAGGCCCTGAATGCCTATCAGAAGGTTGTGACCTGTGATCCGACGGCCTCCTATATATATGAAAAGATACCGATACTGTTCATAAAAATGGGGAAGATCGATGAAGCTGAAAAATGGCTGCAGACCTTTATTGCCAGTCATCCGGACCAGACTACCCAGCGCCTTCTCCTGGCAGAAATCAAAATTCACAATGGAGACCTGCCGGAAGCCACCCGTCTGTACGAGGAGGCAATGAAGCAGACTCCTAACAATCAATCCCTGGTCCTCCGTCTGGCCCTTCTGTACGGTCAGCAGAATGAATACAAAAAGGCAGAAGGAATCCTGACTGCCTATCTGCAGAAAAATGAACAATCCTATCAGGCCAACCTCGCGCTGGCCCGAATTTACGCTCAGGGAGGAAATTATGGGGAGGCGGCGGAAAAATATGAATCAGCGCTGAACCTGAACTGGTCCCGGGATCTGGTTATGGAAATGGCTGAATTTTTCAACAATATTAAAAATTTTGATCGAGCGCTTTCCCTCTACCGTTCAATTTTGGTCATGGATAAGAAGGATGAGGCTGCCCATCTTGGAGTGATCCAGACACTTGTCTCCATGGACCTGGAAAAGCAGGCCATTGCCGAACTGGCTGAGCTGCGGACAATCAGCAAAGATCCTGATAATCTCGATCTTATAGAAAGCCAGATCTATCTCAGCAGGGGCAAGACGGCACCGGCCGAGAAGATTCTGCTCGCAATACTGAAGAAGAGGCCCTCCACACAGGCTGAATATCTGCTGGCTCTTGTCTACATCAATCAGAAAAAGCCTGATGCGGCCTTGCTTGCCCTGAAAAGGATCGGCCCCAGCTCCAGTGAATATGACAGCGGGGTTCTCTTGCAGATCCAGATTCTGCAGGAGGAAAAACGGCTCAACGAGGCCCTGCAGCTCCTGGAAACGATCATTGCCGGCAAGGCGACGAGAAAGCCTGTGTATTTTGCCCTGCTGTCCTCGCTCTACCAGGAGGTTCCGGATACCCAGCGGAGCCTGAATGCGCTTCGCGAGGGTATCGGCCTGTATCCGGACAATGCCCAGCTTTATTTTGAACTGGGCCTCCTTCAGGAAAATACCGGAGATCACCAGCAGGCGATGGCCTCGATGGAAAAGGCCCTGCAGCTGCAGCCAGATAATCCGGAAGCGTTGAATTTCATAGGATATTCATGGGCTGATGAAAACAGGAATCTGGATCAGGCCCTGGCCTATATCAAGCGGGCAGCCGCCCAGAAACCCGATAACGGTTTCATTCGTGACAGTCTGGGCTGGGTCTATTACCGTTTGGGGGATTATACCCGTTCTGTGGTGGAGTTGGAAAAAGCGGTGTCTCTGGAACCGGGAGATCCGCATATTGCAGATCATCTTGGCGATGCCTACAGCGCTGCCGGGCAAAAGGATAAGGCCTTTGAGACCTATACCAGGGCCATGGGACTGTTTACCGAAGAAAATGACAAGGTCATGGTCCAGGAAAAGATCAATGCCCTGAAAACTCACCAATAGGTCGTAAAATCTCAATGCATATACAATTGAAGAAGCGCGTTATGGGGTATTCTTGCCCTTTGGTATTGCTCTGCCTTCTGCTCTTGCTTTCAGGAGGGTGCGCCAGGCAGCCATGGACACAGCCTGTTGATCAGGATCAGGCCAAGGCGATCAGGGAGATGATAGAGAAAAAGAGGACGGCTGATGAGGCTTGCTCGTCGACCCTGGATGCAGAGGTCATCGTTTCCATGAAAACACTGATGGATACCAAAAGCTTTTCAGGTTTTTTGCAGGTGAAACTCCCCTCCTCGGTGAAGTTCGTCACCACCAATCCTCTGGGACAGACTCTCTTCGCGCTGGTCAGTGACGGCCAGAGTTACCGATCGGTAAATACCCTTGAAAGCCAGTTCGTCAGTGGTGGTCTGGCGGCCCTGGCTATTCGGAACGATCTCCCGCCGGAACTGCTGGAGGGCCAGTGGGGTGTCTGGCTCAGTGATCGTATTGAACTCCCGCAGAACGCAGAGATAACTGACATCCGGCAGGATGCGGGGGCCCGCGGAGTGTGGATCAGGCTAGCCAAGCCTGGAAATATCACCACGGTGGGGGAATATATCCTGATTAACCCGGCAGACAGGCGGCTGCTTGCCAGAGTGCTGATGGATGCCGATGAAAACACCATTGCCCGGATTGACTACAGCGACTGGCAGGGAGGGGAAAGCTGCGGTCAGCCCACCGGCTTTCATATCAGCAACGTATCCAGAGGAGTGGAAATCACCATCCATCTTTCGGGATTGATCACCAATAAGATCCTGACAGAAAGGGATTTTTCCCTCCGACCCCCGCCAGGTTATTTTATCAAGCTCCTTCCCTGAGGCTGCAGGCAAAGGGTCACAACCACAACGCAATATGCAGGGAGGCCCACGTCAAGCCTTTGCCGATCCAGTTGCCGGGGGATTTCCCCGGGCAGGAAGGAAAATTGCTACTGGCCTTCAGAGGGCTTCTCGCCGTCGTGGGAGTTTACGATAAGCACAAAGAGGTTGTCCTCCTTATAGAAGACCTGCTGCAGGTCATAATTCTTGTTCGGCGTTAAGGTGAGGACGGCCCGGACCGTCTTGGACTTCTTCTGTTCAGTCACATGTATTGAGGTTACAAATCTGCCGTTGCAGCGAATGAGTTCTTTTACATCGCTGCTCAGACTTATACCTGTGAAATCGCAGAAGACCTTGGGCTCTCCTTTTTCACTGCCGGTGACCTTGGGCGGAAAAAAGCCGTTAAGCTTGAAGATGACAATCTCGCCTTTGTTGAAGTTTTTGTCAAACTTTACAGCAGTTAAGGTGGGAGGTTGTTTTTTTGCTGCTGCCTTTTTCTCCGCATACCCGGCAGAAGTCTTTTCTTCCTCGTTTGCGGCCTTGGCCTTTATGTCTGCCGGGGCAGGAGGGGGAGGGATGGCTGCGGCCGCCGGTTCGGAGGAACGTGCCGGCGCAGGGCTGCTGTCTGCAGCGGGGAGGGGGGCAGCCGCAGGTGTCTGTCGGACAGGGACGGCCGCTTCAGCCTGGCCTTGCGGGGCAGGATTCGGGGGGGGCGTTGCCGCTGTCTGTCGCTCAACCGGCGGTTGCGCTGCCTCGGCCAGGTTCTCCTTTTCCTGAGCCTCCGGTCGGGCTGACGTTTGTTGTTGATCTGCGGTCAGAGGTGCCGTCGCTGTTTCCTGCTTTTTTTGTTCCGCCTTGCCCGGAGCAGGCTTCTTGCAGGCCTTGGCTTTTGCAGAAGGTTTCTCGTTGGCCTGCGGACCCGCCGACGCGGGCGTGCCGGACCTTACGGGCTCAGCGTCCTTCTTCTCCTGCTCGGCAACGGGGCGGGTGGACACGATGGTCAGGTTAAGGGTATTGTCCTCGGCGTTGAAAGACTGGCTATACTGATAGTCTCCTCTGGGGGCGAGATCAACCACTACCCTGGTCTTCTGATTCGCGTCATTATGGATACCGACCCGGACCTTTTTTGCCAGCTTGCCGTTGGTTGTAAAACTCCGGTTGGCGGCAGAAGAGCAGCGGGTATCGGAATAGTCCAGGACGATCCGGGGATTTTCTCCCTTGATCATGGCAATTGTGGGGAGGTGCTTTCCATTCATCTTAAAGCTGACCGTTTCTCCCTTCACCGCATCCCTATGAAAGGTGATGGATTCCAGAGACGCGTTTTCCTCCCCGGCAGCCAGGACCGGCCAGCACAGGAGCAGCACCATGATCAGGGTTCGACAGATTCTCATCAAAACATTCCTTATGTCACTATTGATCCGGTGGCCATGGATTGTAATCACCGTCACGTGAAAAATAATTATGTGAATTTACAGTATTTTTTAGTACTCTTCAGGCCCGTTTCCGTTTCCAGTGACCGGCGCAACACTCTTTTTTCGGGGGCGACGAATCAGCAAGAGCGGCACTTAGAGAGCATCCTGTCTTGTAAAATGAACCGATTTCAGTTAAATCAGAGTCCACTTGAACGTCCATGAAGAAACATTATGTCATGATAACTCACTGTAATCAATAGAACAGCAATAAAAAAGCATTTTCGCTGGAAAATACCGATGGAAAATACACGAATCCTGCCCTTCATCAGCAAGCCCGGCCGCTACCTCGGGCACGAATACAATGTCTCCGTTCGATCCTGGTCAGACACACGTCTGCATTGCGTGCTGATTTTTCCCGATATTTATGAGATAGGCATGTCGCATCAGGGCCTGCAGATCCTCTATCATATTTTGAACGGCAGACCGGACATCCTGGCCGAACGCTGCTATTGCCCCGACAGGGATGTGGAAAAGCTGCTGAAGGCCGGCAACCTGCCTTTACCATCGCTGGAGACCGATCACAGCCTGAGGGATTTTGACATCGTCGGTTTTACCCTGCCCTATGAACTCTGCTACACCAATATCCTGACCATCCTGGATCTTGCAGGCATTCCCTTCAGGGCTGCCGACAGGGATGAGACCTTTCCGCTGGTCATGGGGGGCGGCTCCTGTTCGCTGAATCCGGAACCGGTGGCCGATTTTTTCGATATTATCCTGCTGGGCGACGGAGAAGAGGCCATTGTGGAGATCACCGACATGATCCTGCAGGCCAAACTGGACGGGATGCCGAGATCAGAGCTGCTTCTGCGCCTGGCTGATATTGAAGGCGTCTATATTCCGTCATTTTTCAGGCCCGACTATGACGAGCAGGGGCGGATTGCCTCCATCGCCGGACTCATGGGAAGGACGGAGGTCAGAAGGCGGATCCTGCCGGTGCTGGATGAGATTGAACATCTGAAAAATCCGCTTGTCCCCCATGCCAAGATCGTCCACGACCGCCTGGGGCTCGAGATCGCGCGGGGCTGCACCCGCGGCTGTCGTTTCTGTCAGGCTGGCATCATTTACAGACCGGTGCGCGAACGCAGCCCGGAGCAGATTATGGAGCTTGCCCGTTGCGGCATTGCCAATTCAGGCTTTGAGGAACTTGCTCTGCTTTCGCTTTCCACCGGGGATTATTCCTGCCTCTCGACGCTCCTGCCGGACTTGATGGATGCCTTCGCCAAGGGTTTTGTCTCGGTATCCATGCCCTCGATGCGGGTCGGTACCCTCACTCCGGCGGTGATGGACCAGATCAAGAGGGTCCGCAAGACCGGATTTACCCTGGCCCCCGAGGCGGGCAGTGAACGCCTGCGCCAAGTGATCAACAAAGGGATCAGCGAGGAAGATCTGCTGGCCACCAGCCGCGACGCCTTTGCCCTGGGCTGGAATACCATCAAACTCTATTTCATGATCGGGCTGCCCACCGAGACCATGGAGGATGTGGAGGCCATAGCCGGGCTTGCCCGCAAGACCAAGCAGGAGGGGGACAGATGCGGTCGGGGCCGACGACAGATCAATGTCAGCGTCGGCACCTTTGTGCCCAAGCCGCACACCCCCTTCCAGTGGGAGCGGCAGATCGGCATTGATGAGAGCAAAGACAGGATCAGTCGGCTGCGGGACGCGATGCCCAGGAACTGCAAACTTAAATGGCACGACCCGAATACCAGTTTTCTTGAGGGTGTGTTCTCCCGCGGCGACCGGCGTCTTTCGGTGCTGTTGGAGACGGCCTGGCAGAACGGAGCCAGGCTTGATGCCTGGTCGGATCATTTCCAGTTCGGGGTCTGGCAGAGGGCGGCCGAACTCTGCGGGATTGGTCTGGAGCCGTACCTGCGGGCGCGGGAGAGGGAGGAGATCCTGCCCTGGCAGCATCTGCACTGCGGGGCTACACCGGAATTCCTGCAGACTGAGCTCGAAAATGCCCATCAGCTGGTCTATACACCCGACTGTCGTTATCACGGCTGCCAGCAGTGCGGTGTCTGCGATTTTAAAACCGTCAAGCCCATAGTCCACGGAGGGCGGAACCAGGACGCTATGGACGGGGAGACCGGGAAGAAGGATGCGGACGGGCAGGCTGCCTCGGTCCGGATTTGTGAGGAGAGGCATTTTAAGTATATGGTCACCTATGAGCGGCTGGGTAACATCTGCTACCTGGGCCATCTGGAGATCCTCCAGCTTATCTTTCGGGCCCTGCGCCGGGCCGGGATCAAGACCAATTTTTCCCAGGGATTCAATCCTTCACCTAAAGTTTCCTTCGGTCCGGCGCTGCCTGTCGGTATGGAGAGTCTGGCCGAATACTTCGTCATGGACCTGCCTGAACCGCTCCCTGATCCGCTGCAGGCAGCACGGCTTTTGGACGCCAAACTTCCGCAAGGTCTGCGCATCCTGGATATCAGCCTCCATTCCGGCCACATTCCCCAGGATACCATCAATACCTACAGGATCGTCCTGCCCCGGGACCTCACCGCTCAGGAACTGCAGGCCATGGAGGCGTTCAGAGGCGCCGGGAATTTTCCCGTCATGCGGGAAAGAAAAGGGAAGAGCAAAGAGATCGATATCAGGCCGCTGGTCCCGGAGATCGCAACCGAGGGCGCTGACACGGTGATCATCAGGACCATCAGCCGGGCTGGCATCCCCGGAATCAAGGTCCAGCACGCCATGGAGCATATCTTCGGTATCGAGGAGGCCGTTGTCCTGGCTGCCCGAATGCGGAAGACCGCCTGGTCTCCGTTCACAGACAAATGACGGGTGTAGCGAGAGGCACACAGCTTCCATCCGAAGAAGGTGTCCTGACGTTCGATCTCTTTGCCATGCGCGGGATTTTATCCTCGCACGCGAAAGCAAAAGGGCATTGTGAGGAAGACGCATGCGATGGAATTTTTTGCAGGTATCGCTCTTGAGCAAAATTTCTAATTATTCAAGGCAACATTTGCCGAAATATGGTAAAAGTTCCGGATGCTGAGCGCCCGCTCAGAATAGAAATTGCTCTACGATATATGTATTCACACAAGGAGAAATCATGATAAAGAAGATACTGCTGCGCGATGATGAAATGCCGACTCAATGGTATAATGTTGTTCCCGATCTTCCAGGTGGGCTTCTCCCTCCCCTGGACCCGGAAACGAAACAGCCCATGGGGCCGGAAAAACTGGGCGCCGTCTTCCCCATGGGGCTCCTTGAACAGGAAATGTCCATGGACCGCTTTATCGATATTCCTGAAGAGGTCCAGGAGATTCTGAAGATCTGGCGCCCCTCCCCTCTGGTACGCGCTTTCAATCTGGAGAAGGCCCTTGGGACTAAGGCTAAGATATATTTCAAGAATGAAGGCGTTTCACCGGTAGGATCCCACAAGCCCAACAGCGCCGTGCCCCAGGCCTATTACAATATGAAAGAGGGGGTCAAACGCCTGACCACCGAGACCGGTGCGGGCCAGTGGGGCAGTGCCCTGTCCTTCGCCACCAGTAAATTCGGGCTGGAATGCAAGGTGTATATGGTTCGGGTCTCCTACAACCAGAAGCCCTACCGGAAATCGATGATGCACACTTACGGCGCCCAGGTCGTCGCCAGTCCCAGTACGGATACTGCCACCGGCCGCAGGATCCTGGCTGAGTATCCGGATACCCCCGGTTCGCTGGGGATTGCCATTTCCGAGGCCCTTGAGGATGCCTTCGGACGTGATGACACCAAATACGCCCTGGGATCGGTGTTGAACCATGTGGTCCTGCATCAGTCCATCATCGGGCTTGAGGCCAAAAAGCAGATGGAGATAGCCGGGGATTATCCCGATGTCATCATTGGCTGCTGCGGCGGGGGATCCAACTTTGCAGGCCTTGCGGTTCCCTATATCCCCGACTATCTGGAGGGCAAAAAAATTCGTTTTGTCGGAGTTGAGCCGACCTCCTGTCCGACCCTGACCATGGGGAAGCTGGCCTATGATTTCGGTGACGTGGCCCAGACCACCCCCTTGCTGTATATGTACACTCTGGGACATGACTTCATTCCGCCGGGAATCCATGCAGGAGGCCTGCGCTATCACGGCATGGCCCCCATCGTCTCGGCCATGGTGCGGGAAAATATCATCGAGCCGGTGAAGCTGCACCAGCTGGAATGCTTCAAGGCGGGCGTTCTCTTCGCCAAGACCGAAGGGATCATCCCTGCCCCGGAGACCTGCCACGCCATCCGCGGCGCCATCCTTGAGGCCACCCGTGATCTGAACGAGCCGAAGACCATTCTCTTCAACTTCTCCGGCCATGGCCTGATCGATATGGCATCCTATGACAAGTTCTATGCCGGTGAGTTGCATGACTACGAATATCCCGAAGAGGAAATTGCCAGGTCCCTGGCCAGTCTTCCCAAAATCTGAGACGGCGGAGCCTGTCTGTCCAGATATCCGGCCGGCCCTGCACGATCGACTGCGGGGCCGTAACGCTGTCGGCATGATCCGTCGGACCCTGCCGGGGATCCTGCTCGTCCTGTCGCTGCTCTGCGGACCCTGGATGTCTGCCCGGGCTGCAGAGTCCGAGCCGGGTTCCATCGATCTGTACATCCAGAACGGCGGCTACGCAGTGAAGACCCTGCAAGGGAACATAGAAGGCATCAATGCCGATTCTCCCTTTATCCCTGCGTCTACCATCAAACTGGTTACTTGTCTGGCCTCCCTTCATATCCTCGGCGCCGACTATCAGTTTGCCACCCGCTTCTCTATGGACGAGGCCGATAATCTGTATATCCAGGGCGGAGGGGACCCGACGCTCACCTCCGAGGATGCGGCGAGCCTGGTCGGAGAACTTTTCGAGCATGGCGTCAGGCGGGTGAATGCCCTGATCCTTGATGGTTCCGCCTTTGCCCTTGAAGGCATGGTGGACGGATCGGAAAATTCGGCCAGGCCCTATGATGCCGAGATCACGCCGCTGGCCATCAATTACAACGCCTTGCCCCTGCTGGTCCGAGCCGATCACAGCATCGCTTCGGGAGAGCCGCAGACCCCGGTCCTGCCGATTATGCGGGAGATTGGGCGGTCCATGGATCCGGGTCAATACCGGCTCAATGTCCGGGCCTTTCCTGCTGCAGGCGGCCTCACCAATGAGGAACGCTATGCCGGCGAGCTGTTCAGGGCCCTGCTCAGGCAGCGAGGGATCCAGACCGGCGACAGGATCCTTCGGGGGACCGTTCCCGACAATGCCGCTCTTCTCCTCACCCACAGATCGGATTCGGTTCGCAATATTATCAGGATCTGTCTGGAATATTCAAACAATTTCATTGCCAACGAACTCTTCATCGCCTGCGGCAGGGTCCGTTACGGCGGTGCCGGGACCTGGAAGAAGGGGCGGATGGCCTTGGCGGAATTCACCAGTAGGACCCTCCGTCTTGATCCCGAGGCCATCACCATGGTGGAGGGTTCGGGTTTGTCGAGAAAAAATCAGATTAGCCCTCGGACCATGATCAGGGTCCTGGAGGCCTTCGCTCCCCATATCGATCTCATTCCCACAAAACATGACTTCCTTATGAAGTCAGGCACATTAAAGGGTGTATACTGCTACGGCGGCTATTTTGAAGATCATGACGGCCTGGTGCCCTTTTCCATCATGTTGAACCAGGAGGTGAACAGCAGGGACAAGATCCTCCGGCTCCTGGCGGCGAGATTCGAGCCTCTTCCGGCATCTTCGGCCGTGGATCAGACCGAAAACCGATGATCGGGGCAGTGCCTGTCTTGCTTACGATCTTTCCGGAGCGCTCAGGGGAGGCCTCAGCTGTCAGGACACGAGAGGGCCATTGCGAAGCAGTCGCGAATGACTATTGTTTTCATTGCGGTACAGTGCTCATCCTTGATAACTTTTCCTTTGGAGGTTGTGATGATAGAGAACATTTACACTGCTCTGCAGAAGATTGGTTTTTCGCACCCCCTGCACCCCATCGTTGTGCATGTGCCGATGGGGATGATCATCGGCATGTTTATCTTCTCATTGCTGGGACTCAGATGGCCAAAAGGAAATCTGAGCCGGACCGCCTATCATTGTTCAGTCCTGGCCCTCGTCTCCATTGTCCCAGTGATTCTGGCGGGGCTCATGGACTGGCAGCATTCGTATAACGGTGAATGGAAGACCCTGATTATCGTCAAGATGGTGCTGAGCGGTATCCTGACCCTCCTGCTGATCTACGCGGTAATTATCCGGAACAGGGGAGCCTCTCCCTGGCATCTCTTTCTGGTCTACACCCTTTGTATGGCCTGCGCAGGCGGGCTTGGATACTCAGGCGGGCAGCTGGTCTACGGGTGAGGCAGTCTCCGGCAGCCGCTGGTGTCGAAGGCAGTGAAAAGAATACTGCGGCCCCGGAGCTGATGTAAGTCTCCGACCGCTTCGACAGGTGATTCCTGCGGGCGGGGACCGCGTTTTTTGTTCCCGGGGGTTCCGGCGAAGGTACGGCCTGGGGCGGGATTTAAACGGGGCCGCCCTTACATGTTCCAGTGAGGACGTCCGGCCAGCCATTGGATCACGGTTTCGCGCAGCCATTCCTCCATACCGGTGCGGATATAGAATATGGGCCTCAGGAGATCATCACTTGCGTCAATGAGCCCATCGTCCCTGGCCCTGGCGGCAAGAGGGGTGCGAGGGTAGATCCGGATGCCGATGGTGATTTTGACGGTCTCCAGGTTGAGGCTGTCAACGAAATGCAGACTTTCCAGTGCCGTTTCCCGGGTTTCGTCCGGTCCGCCCAGGAGGAGAAAACCCGTTCTGCCTATGCCTGCCTCTCCAAAGATCCGGGCGGTTTTTCGAATCTCGGGTGTTTTGAAGTGTTTTTTCATGCCTGCCAAAACCCCCACGTTGCCGCTTTAAAATCCCACAGATACTTCGGTGCAACCCGCCTCGGCCATGGTTCGGATCAGTGATTCCTCTGTTCGGCAGGGGTAGACTATGGCTCGCCAGGAAAGAGCGAGATTCGCGGCGGTAAGCTGTCTGCACAGCTCCTGAGCGTAATCCGGAGGGAGGTTGAAGGTGTTATCGACAAAGAAGATACGGTTAAAACCCGCCTCCTGCCAGCGGGCCAACTCTCTGATTACTGTGTTGACGGAACGCCTGCGGACATGGCGGCCTTCAATTGCAGCCGTTGCACAGTAGCAGCAGCCCAGGGGGCAACCGCGCCGGGTCTGGAACGGCAGGTACCAGGTTGTATCCCGGAGTCGTTCGGGCTGGAAAATCTTCAGGTCAGGGAAAGGCCAGTCGTCCAGGCGGATGTGATATGCCGGTGGTGTCGTGCAGCCTTTTTGGCGCAGATAGAGGCCCGGGACAGGCGCGAGAGGGGATTTGTTATCCTGGAGTCGCGCCAGCAGTTCGACAAATGCCGCCTCTCCTTCGCCCTGGATGCCCATGTCTGCTCCCAGGTATTCCAGGGCGGCATCCGGAAAAATGCTGTAGCCGGCACCGCCCAGGATGATCGGAGCCCGGGAAAGCCGTCTGCAGGCTGCCACCACTGTCCGGGCATCCTCCAGAAAAAATCGAGGGGCGGCGCTTACCTGGTCATCCACATTGCGGATGGAGATTCCGATTGCCTCGGGACGGGCCAGGGTGATGGCGTCGGCCAGGACCATTTCCGGAGCGGCCTCGGCCGAGAGGTCCAGGAATCTGACCTGGTGCCCCGCCTGCTTGGTTGCAGCGGCAACCAGGCCCAGTCCCATGGGGATGACGGGCATAATCGTCGTTTCAGTCTTGGCTGCGATCAGAAGGACATTCATGGTTTTACATTTTGACTTCTTCCTGTTGTTTGCATCCCTGCCTCATCCCTGATGTCCCGGGCTCGCGGAGGCCAACTTTTCGGCGGATATCATGGCCAGGGATTTCTCAGGGGGCGATCTGTGCAATTTTCCCTGCAAAGAGACACCCCCGCACCTTCGATGCCTCACCTTGGAGATTAAATACCATAATTATCGGCTCCTTGTAAATGTTATTCGGCCGGATGGCTGTTGTAGCGGCGGCAAAGTCAGGATATGATCGCTGCCTGCCAATGCCCATTATACGAAAGCATACTTGAGCCACGTCCTTGCTATGACGGAGAGACGAACTTGCATGTTTTGCTGTGGCCGGCCAGTCCGGTCCGGCTAGGCTGTGATTAGATGGTTTCGGAGGATTGCACCGAACAGGGAAAGAAGACCTGGAATACCGTCTCTGTCCCCGGTTCACTCTCGACGACGACAGCACCATCGTGGGCCTTCATAATTCCCAGAACCACCGGCAGTCCGAGGCCGCGCCCGGTAAATTTGCTGGAAAAAAATGGGTCGAAAAGCTTGTCGATATTTTCTTTGCTGATTCCGCAGCCGGTATCCTGTATTGCCAGGCAGGCGTAGGTCTGCACTTCGGGCAGCCAGTCTATCGGGAAACGGTTTTCAACAGGGATGTCCGTTACGGAGACGGTCCTGACGCTTATGCCGACGGGGCATTGATGGCTGTGGTCAGCCTCCCAGGCGTTGAAGACCATATTGTTCAGCACCTGCAGCAGCTGATTCAAATCAGCATTGATGATCGGGCCGGGGGAAGGCAGGGCAAGGGTGAAGACCAGATCCTTTGGGGCGGCGGCCTGCAGCAGCGGCAGGTTCTGCCTGCAGACCGCCGCGAGGTCCAGTGGTGTGCGGGTGCAGGGTATCTGTCCCAGATAAGTCAGCATCAGGCTGCTGATTTCCACTGCCCGCAAGGATGCGGTCATCGCGTCGTTCAGGTTTTTGAATAACCATTTTTCCGGTGGGTAATCCTGAATGACGAGATCCAGATTCCCTATTACTGCAGCGAGAATGTTGTTGAAATTATGAGCAATAGCTCCAGCCATCCTGTTCAGGCTTTCATTTTTCTGGAGCTGTCGGTTGAGCCCCTCAAGTCTGGCATTTTCCGCCTCGATGCGTTTTCGATTAGAGATGTCACGGACAATGAAGACGATGCCGGTGGGTTGCCCTTCCAGAGAACGAATGAAATCGCGGTTGACTTCAATGTCAAAGGTGCTGCCGTCCCGGCGCAGGCCTCTATATTCCTGCGGTCCCGTTGCGATCACTGCACCGGCCGGATTTATCGCGGCCATTGCCCGCTCTCGATCCTCCGGGGCGATGAATTCGGAGACCGGGCGTCCCTGTCCCGCTTCCTCACTCTCATAGCCGAACATGGCCACCCCTGCTGGCGATACCATCAGGATCCGGCCTTGCAGATCTGCGATGGTGATATCGTCGGGGGAGGCGTTAAGGATGGAGCGATATCGTTCCATGCTTTCCTTAAGAGTGACCGTCCTTTCCCCGACCCTCTGCTCCAGGGAGGCGTTGATCTTGCGAATTTCATCGAACTGCGCTGCCAGTGAATCGGCCATCTCCTTGAAATTGATTATAAGGTCGCTTGTTGCTTTTATACTGCTTTCAGGCCAGGGAATTGATTGCCCTCCCGAACTCAGCCTCAAGGGCAGACGACGGGTAATCAGGCAAAGCTGTTCCAGGGCTGCGATCAGCCGGTGACAGAGGAGTTCGGCCAGCGCCAAACCGCAGAGCAGTATAAAGAACAGCAGGGTCAGCCTGTCAGTATAACGATCGTAAAGCATTTTTTGGAAGGGCGCCACCGGCAGATCCAGAATCAGTTTCCATTCGGCGAGATCCCCAACCGTTGTTTCGGCGACGTAGAAGGATGTTCTCCAGCGCTCGGCGATGGACACATTGTGGGGCATCACCGGAACCCACTGGCTGATGGTGGCGTCAAAATGGATGAATGTTCCCTTCTCCCGGACAAAGGGTGCCATGATCTTTTGGTCCTGACGGTTTGACATGATGATATTTCCATTTTTATCAACCAGCGTATAGAGCATGGAGCTTTGAGAGAACATCTCGTCCAGTTTTCCGCTGATCTCGTCAAGGGCCAGAATCCCGGTGACGAAACCGTGATATTCACCCTGTACAATCACCGGCGCAAGCATCTCCACAACCGGTCTGGGATGGCCGATTCTGCCCATGACGACCTCCGAGAGCAACGGCTTCTGCGTGTATTTGAGCTGTGGAATAAAAGGCCTGTCTGCAAAGTTCTTTCCGACAGGGTTCTGCCCGGTTTCATCTACCGGGGGGTAGTAGGCGGAAATTGTCGCATCCTTGTCGAGAAGTCCGATTCGCAGAAAATTGTTGCTATCTGCTTTTACAGCCTGCTCCAGACGGGGCTGCATCTGTGATGGTGACTGGGCGGCGGCGGTCTCCGCCAGGTAGAGGATGGCTCTTTTTCTTCCGGTTACCCAGCTGTCCAGGCGATGATCCGCATTTTCGATGCTCTGGAGTAAGGTCGTGCGGATAGAGTGATCTGTTTCGTTAAAATCGTTTCGGCTCTGGACTGCCAGCATGATCAGCGTCGGGCATAATATGAAAAATGAAAACAGACAAGAGACAATATCCCTGAGCGAGGTCTGGGAGGTGCGAAATCCCAGCGTAAGACCCATAAAAAGCAAACGGGCTATCAGGGCATCGGCGATGCCGTTGATCGCCTGTTTGGTCATGGTGATGGTCGTGTTGCTCAAAGAGACGTGCATGACCAGGTGGTAGAACAGGAAAACCAGCGGCATGCCGGCAACGAGCCAAAACACTGTATCGGCCAGGACCATTCCCATCCTGCGGCGGGTCATCAGCCAAGCGACAGCGGAGACCTCGGCGGTCATGATAATAATAGCGTAGGGATGATTCCAGAGGATGACGGTATAGCTGGAGATAATGGCGGTAGCCAGAATTCCCCGGGCCGGACCGAAGAACTGGAGCGCCAACATCGCAAAAATGCTACCGAAAAGAAAGTCAATATTGAGGAATATCGGGAATCTGAAATAGTTTGCTGCCAGACCTGCCGCCAGCAGGGCAAGGAAGAGCAAAATGCGGTGTCGGTCGGCACTGATTATGAGCTTTTGCATGGGTATTACGGCATGGGGAAAAGAAAACAGTGATGATCAGATGTCGTCTGAGAGTGAAGAACCCGGATGCGGCGCAGACTGAAAACGCCCGCGGGATCTCCGCCTGACCTTTGACCGGCGGCCTGCCGAGGCAGAATTGACTGTTGAGAAGTTCAATATATCATATTCTCCTTATTTGTTTATCAAAGAATGATGCAGAGGTCCAGGAAGAGGTCGTTTTTTTGGGGTCAGGCATTTCGGAGGAGCCTGGGGGGCCAGGCGAGTCCCGGTGCTGACCGGGAATGCCGGGGAGAAGATGGTCATCAATGATGGAATGCATTAGTTTCTCAATGAGGATTGATGGACCTCCTCCGTCTCGATCTCGCGTGCACTGTCAATTATCCCGGACAGTCTGAGTAAAAGAGACTGCAAGAACCTTTTGTAAAAAGATTCAAGAGCAATTATAAAAAGAAGGCTTGTTGGAAAATCAATGAATACGGCAGGAGAGCACGGGGAAGACTTGCAATGAAGATACTCCACACCTCGGACTGGCATATCGGCCGCAGTCTGTACGGCAGGAAGCGCTACGATGAATGCAGGGCCTTTCTCGACTGGCTGGCTGGCCGCCTCGTCTCCGAAGAGATAGATGTCCTGCTGGTGGCGGGCGACATATTCGACAGCAGCACCCCCAGCAACCGGGCCCTGGAACTCTACTACACCTTTCTCTGCCGGGTCTCCGAGTCGAGCTGTCGCCATGTGGTCATCACCGGCGGCAACCATGACTCGCCTTCCCTGCTCAATGCCCCGCGGGAGGTCCTGCGCTTTTTGGATATCCACATCATCGGCAGGATGACCGACCTGCCCGATCAGGAGGTCCTAGTCCTCAGGGACGGCGCAGGCAAGGCCTGCCTGATCGTCTGCGCCGTCCCCTTCCTGCGGGATCGCGATATCCGGGAGGCTAGGGCCGGAGAGAGCCTCGAGGAAAAGGGAAACAAACTCATCGATGGCATTGCAACCCACTACCGGGATGTTGCCGCTATCGCCCGGCAGCGAAGAGGTGAGGAGGGCGGCAACATCCCCATTGTTGCCATGGGCCATCTCTTTTGTGCCGGTGCCAGGACTGCGGATGCTGACGGGGTCCGTGACCTCTATATCGGCTCCCTGGCCCACCTGGACAGCGCGATCTTCCCCGACTGCATCGACTACCTGGCCCTGGGCCATCTGCATATCCCGCAAAAGGTCGGCGGTTCCGAGACCCGGAGATATTCGGGTTCGCCTCTGCCCATGGGATTTAGCGAGGCCGGACAGGACAAGAGTGTGCTGATCGTCACCTTCGATGGGACGGTGCCCGCCGTTTCCACCCTGCAGGTCCCGTGCTTTATGGCACTGGAGACGGTCAGGGGCGATCTGGCAGTGATCCTTGCCCGCTTGGAGCAGCTGGTGAAGCAGAGGACTCCCATTTTGATCGAGGTCGTCTACGAGGGCGACGACCTGGTGGGCGACCTGCAGAATCAGCTGCAGGATGCCGTGGCCGGCTCGACGGTCCATATCCTGCGCACTGTCAACAACCGGATCCTGAAACAGGCCCTGCAGCAGGACCACGCCGGCGAGACCCTGGCCGAACTGAGCGTCCACCAGGTCTTTGACCGCTGTCTTGCAGCTCATCTCGTGCCGGAGGAGCAGTGCCAGGATCTGCGCATCGCCTTTCTCGAAGCTGTGTCCTCTCTGTATCACGACGATACGAGGGCCGAATAGGAAGGTGGTGCCGGAGATATGAAAATTCTGCAGATCCGTTTTCAGAACCTGAATTCGCTGGCCGGAGAGTGGCGTATCGACTTCACCCACCCTGACTATGCCGCCAACGGGATATTTGCGATCACCGGTCCGACAGGCTCAGGCAAGACTACCCTGCTGGATGCCTTCTGCCTTGCTCTGTATGGCCGGACCCCGCGCCTGGAGCGGATCACCGAGTCCTCCAACGAGATCATGAGCCGCCATACCGGGGTCTGTTTTTCCGAGGCCGTGTTTGAGACCGGAAAAGGGCGGTTCCGCTGCCATTGGAGCCAGCGCCGGGCCCGGGAACAGCCTGCGGCCAGGCTGCAGCACGCCCGGCATGAGATCGTCGATGACCGGACCGACACCGTTCTTGAGAACAAACTCAAGGATGTGGCCAGGGTTGTTGAAGAGGTCACCGGCATGGATTTTAATCAGTTCACCCGTTCGGTCCTGCTGGCCCAGGGCGGCTTTGCCGCCTTTTTACAGGCCTCATCCGATGAGCGCGCCCCGATTCTTGAACAGATCACCGGCAGCGAGATCTATAGCCTCATTTCCAGGAAGGTCCACCAGCGGCGGGGGGAAGAGGAGCAGCAACTCAAACTGCTGCAATCCGAGCAGTCCGCAGTCGTCCTCCTGACCGCGGCAGCGGAGGAGGTCATCATACTCGATATTGCCGGTAAAAAGGCTGTCAGCGAAGCCAATATCGCCTCTTTGAGTCAGGCCCAGGCGGGTCTTGCCTGGCGGAAAGGGCTGCTCAGCCTGGAAGAGGAAATTGCCGCCCTTAAGGACCAGGAGGAGCAGGCGGGACGACAGCTTGCGGAGGCCGTGCCTGAACGTCTGCTGCTGGAGCGGGCCCAGAAGGTCCGGCTTCTGGACGGGATGTACAGCCAGCTTACGGGATTGCGGGGGCAGCAGGAAAGGGATGCGGTGGAAGGTGAGAAGGTCCGGCAGGATCTGGCGACGCTGAGACTGCAGGAGGACGAGACGCGGGCAAGGCTGGCCGAGGCCAGGGGACATTGGGAACGAACGGAAACGGTCTGCCTGCAGGACTTGGGGCTGGCAGTGGAGATCCGGGCCTTGGATATCAAGCTGCAAGAGGCCGTGAGCCAGATCGGCCATTTCCAGAAGGAAAAAGCTGCAGCTGACGGCGAGAGGGAGACGCATGCCCGGCTCGGGCAGAAGATTCAGGCTGCCATCGCCGACAGCACCAGCGGGCTTTTGCAGGTAAGGGACTTTCTTCAGCAGCACCGCACCGATGCAGATCTTCTCGAGGATCTCGGTGGATTGCAGGAGCTCGTCCAGGCCGCGAGCAGCCAGGCGGAAAGAGTCGCGTACCTGAAAGGGCAGGGAGAAAAGGCCGGTGAGGCTGTCCGGGAGGCGGCAGCGCGGATCGCGCAGGCGGCTGCAGTCCATAAAAAAACCTGCGGGGATCTGGCTGAGGCCGAGTCCAGGGCTCAGGTGCTGGGCCGGGAGGCGGCTGACCTGCTGGCAGGCCGGGAACCGGCGGCCTTCAGAGATGAGTTGGACAGGATTGCGGAGAGGCTTCACAGCCTGGATAAGGCGGTCCAGATCGGCAGACAGATCGCCTCCCTGCAGGCGGAGCGTGAATCGGGGGCTGTTCAGCAACAGCAGGCGGCAGCCAGTCTCAAGGAAGACGCCTCAAAAAGAGATGCCCTGGCGGAAACCATTGCCTGCAGACGGCAGGTTGTGGAAAAGCAGGAGCAGATAGTCCTTCTGGCCGGCAGGATCAGGAGTCTTGACGAGGAGCGGGCGCATCTGACGGCGGGGCAGCCCTGCCCCCTCTGCGGGGCTACCGACCACCCCTATGCTGCGGCTGTCCCGGCTGTGCCGGAAGAGGCAGATGCGGTCTTGGCCCGGGAGAGGGATATCCTGCAGTCCCTGCAGACCGGAGAGGCCGCGCTGTTTGCGGGCATGGCTGCCACCGGGGAAAAATACCGGCAGGCCGTACAACAGCAGGAGAAGGTGCTGGACCAGCTGGATCAGGCCCAAAGGGCGTTCACCGAGCTGGTTGGCCCATCCTCCTGTCTGGAGGATGTCGCGGCGAAAATGGCCGGAATGGAGCGGGGAAGGGTGCAGGCCAAGGCCTTGCTGCAGGACCTTGAAGAGAAGATCCGGCAGCGGGATGCGGCAGGAAAGGCAGCAGAGACAGGCAGGGATGTTTGCCGCTGCAGCCAGCAGGAGATGCAGGAGGCAGCCCATGCCCATGCCCTTGCCGCCGAACATTGCAGACGAGTCGAAGAGGAAGGCCGGAGCGCCGGCGACGAACTGCGCAGGCATCTGGATAATGCTGCCCGAAGGACTGTCCGTTACGGTATTGCCGATATCTCTGCGGATAACTGCGGCGAGGTCCTGGCCCTGCTTGCTGCGCGGCAACGGCAGTGGCGCCTGCACAAGGAGAAGGAGGAACAGACCCTGCTTCTCATGCAGGGCATGGAGATTGACAGGGAACGGGAGGCGGCCTTGGAGCAGAAACAGGTCGCCGAGCTCAAGAGGATAGATCAGGAGCTTGCGGTCCGGGAAGGACAGCTGGCCGCTTTGCAGGAGGATCGTCGTGCCCGTTATGGGGACAAGGATCCGGTCCGGGAAGAGACGCGGGTGGCTGAGGTCCGGGCCCAGGCCGAAAAGCGGCTGACTGGATTGGGGGAGGCCCTCCACCGGTTGGAAAAAGGTCGGGCCGTTCTGGATGAACGGATGGGTGCATTGATCCGGTCTCTGGCGGATTGTGCCGCCAGGCTTATTGTTGAGGAGGCTGCATTTCGGGAGATGATGCTGAGCCGGGGCTTTAGCGATGAGGCGGACTATAATGCCGCCAGGCTGCCCGACGAGGCCATTGCCCGGAGGACCCATGACCATGAAAAACTGACGGAGCGGCATATTCGGAGCAAGGCTCTTCTACAGGCAAAAACAGAGAGCCTTAAGAGGGAGAGCGGCAAGGAACTCACCCCCCTGTCACTGGAGGAGCTGAGCGGACAGATTGCAGAGAGGACAGCTGCCCTGCAGGCCCTCCAGCAGGAGATCGGCAGGCTTCAGGGGCAGCTGCAGGAGAACGATCAGGCTCGGAAAATACAGAAGGGCAGGCTGGAGGTTCTGGAAAATCAGCGTCAGGAATACCGGCGCTGGCAGAGGCTGCATGACCTCATAGGCTCGAGCGATGGCAAAAAATTCCGCAATTTTGCCCAGGGAATTACCTTTGAGCTGATGGTTGGCCATGCCAACCGCAGTCTTCAGAAGATGACCGACCGCTATATCCTGACCCGAGATATGCAGCAGCCGCTGGAATTGAATGTGATCGACAACTATCAGGCCGGCGAGGTCCGTTCGACCAAGAATCTCTCCGGCGGAGAGTCGTTCATCGTCAGCCTTGCCCTGGCGCTCGGCCTGGCGGGAATGGCCAGCACGGTGCAGGTGGATTCCCTCTTTCTCGATGAAGGATTCGGCACCCTGGACGAGGACTCGCTTGAGACCGCTCTTGAGACGCTGGCCGGTCTGCAGCAGGAGGGCAAGATCATAGGCATCATCTCCCATGTGCCAGTCCTGCAGGAGCGCATTGCCACCCGGATCGAGGTCGTCCCCGGCCCGGCCGGTCGCAGCAGACTGCAGGGTCCCGGGGTGTCGGCCAGGGGGGGGGGCCGCATCGGCAGCAGGTCACCGGAGTGAGTCTCGCTGAGGTCGTGTTCCTTTCCCGGGCAGAACGTATCTCCTCTTTTTATCAGAGCAGATCTGTTTTATGTTTGCATTCTTCTGAAAAGGCCCTATTGTTTGAAATTTTTACCAGCATGGCCGGAGTGTATCTGCCAGCCACAGCGAAATATGAAAGCGTATCATTTCGGTATGGCGAGCCCCCTGCTTCCGGGGCGTTTTCCGACCCGTATGGCTGGCCGGATTTGCCGGCCGCAACAAAGCATGAAAGCTCGTCGTCTTGGCAAAGCGAGGCCGCAGCGTAAAGACGCTTTCATAGAGATATACCAGAAAATCAACGCAGAATTTTTCGAACAGTCATTATGAGCAGACAGCTTGAACAAGAGGTCGCCAAACGGCGGACCTTCGGAATCATCAGCCATCCGGATGCGGGGAAGACCACCCTCACTGAAAAACTCCTGCTTTACGGCGGGGCCATCAACCTGGCCGGGGCGGTGAAGTCCCGCAAGATCGAACGGAAGGCCACCAGCGACTGGATGGCCATTGAGCGTGAACGCGGTATCTCGGTGACCACCTCGGTGATGAAGTTCACCTACCTTGATTACGAGGTCAATCTGCTGGACACCCCCGGTCATCAGGATTTTTCCGAGGATACCTACCGGGTGTTGACCGCCGTGGATTCGGCCATCATGGTCATCGACAATGCCAAGGGTGTCGAGTCCCAGACCGAGAAATTGATGGAGGTCTGCCGGATGCGGAATACCCCGCTGATCACCTTCATCAACAAGCTTGACCGGGAAGGGATCTCACCTCTGGAGATCATGGCCGAGATCGAGGAGAAGCTGCAGATTGAATGCACTCCTCTGTCCTGGCCCATCGGGATGGGGAAGACCTTCAAAGGGGTGTACAATATCCGGGAAAAGCGTCTCAATCTCTTTACCCCGGGCCAGGAGACCCGCCCCCAGGATATCGTTACCATTGCTGACCTCTCCGACTCCCGTCTGGACCAGCTGCTCGGCAGGCAGGCCGATGAGCTGCGGGAGGATCTGGAACTCTTGGCCGGGGCCGCTAACCCCTTCGAGCATGACCATTATCTCTGCGCCTCTCAGACCCCGGTATTTTTCGGCAGTGCAGTCAATAATTTCGGCGTTCAGGAGATGCTGAACGGCTTTGTGGAGCTGGCTCCGCCCCCGGGCGCTCGGGCCACTGCGACCAGGGACGTTGATCCCAATGAGGAGGAATTTTCTGGTTTCGTCTTTAAAATTCAGGCCAATATGAACCCGGCTCATCGTGATCGCATTGCCTTCCTGCGGGTCTGTTCCGGCAAGTTCACCCGCGGGATGAAGGTTAGACACCACCGGATCGGCAAGGAGATCACACTTGCCAACGCCACCATATTCATGGCTCAGGATCGATCCAATGTGGAAGAGGCCTGGCCGGGAGACATCATCGGCCTGCATAATCACGGCACCATCAAGATCGGCGATACCTTCACTCCGCGAGAGGAGTTGAAGTTCACCGGTATCCCCAACTTCGCCCCGGAGCATTTTCGCCGGGTGCTTCTGAAAAATCCGCTGAAGATGAAGCAGCTGCAGAAAGGGCTGGTGCAACTGGCGGAAGAGGGCGCCATCCAGGTCTTTCGGCCCCTGATCGGTTCTGACTATGTGATGGGCGCGGTGGGTGTCCTGCAGTTTGAAGTGACCATGGCCCGTCTGAAGAACGAGTACGGAGTCGATGCGATTTATGAGCCGGTGGATTTTCAGGCCGCGCGCTGGGTGAGCTGTGACGACAAAAAGAAGCTGGCCGAGTTTGAGAGCAAGAGTCAGTCAGCCCTAGCCCGTGATGCGGAAGGATGCCTGACCTATCTGGCCCAGAGCGAGTGGATGCTGAACTTCTTCATGGAGAAATGGCCTGCCATCACCTTTAAGAAGACCCGGGAGAATATCTGACGCAGGATTTCTTCAGAAGGACAACGAATTCCCCGCTGCTGTACCGACTCTAGTCCTCCCTTCTCTTTTCATCGGAAAAAATCAGCGCACACCCCTCGGAAAGGGCCTCGGCGGTCTTTTTTCTGGCGATGGTAATGATTCGCTGGATCGTGCCTCTGGAGACCCCCATCCGTTTGCCGGCCTCCTCCTGGGTCAGCCCTTCCCGGTCGCAGAGCCTGAGGACCTCCAGTTCGTCGCGATAAAGATCGATCTGCCTGAGTTCGTGCAGCGGAGAACCGGTTATTTTAAAAGCCCTTCCGCAGAATTCGCCCTCGCAATGCCTGATTTTTTTCGGTCGTGGTGACATATGTCCTTTTTTCCCTGAGTGCTCTCAATCAGACCTGAAAGAGGCCTGCCGGTAAAAGAATGAAAAAACACATTATAACAGCAGTTATGTGATCAATATACTACAGAGCAGTACTTGAAAAAGCGAAAAAAATACACCCTGGCGGGTGTTTTATGGATCTGATCTCTCTTCCAGAATGTCCTGTATCGCGGAGAGCGCCAGTTAGAGAACTCTTAGATTTTGACTTCCGGAACTCCAATCCAAACTCCTTTATACTGTTTTTTGAAAAAAAAACAATAATCTTTACATGAAAGTCCTGTCAAAGCGGCAATATTGCCATTTCGGAGTGATGCGCTTTCATCATGTGCAGCGGCGGGCCAGTCCGGTCCAGCCGCGCTGGTTAGCGGGAACGGAAAAGAATATTTCCTTTGGGCATCAGTGGGCCTTTCACCAGCCGGCTGCGGAGAAGGCAAGGGGAGCGGAATCCTCTTGAAGAAATCCCGCCCCCTTTACATTCGTCAGAGGGGGCCATTGCTCAATGGTGGCAGTTTCCCGATCCGGAGCAGGCCTGATTGCTGCGCATAAGAGGAAGCTTGCCTGCCTTCAGGTGCTCGACCACCATGCCCGCATCGGGGATCCTGGCAGGGTCGGCATAATAGACGGCAATGCCTACTTCGCTGAAGCCCATCATCGGACGTGCGCCCATTCCGCCGACAACAATGGCGTCCACCTGAGCCTCATGGAGTATTTGCACGGGGACCAGACAGCCGCCGGCCTCGTGACTGGCATTTGCCACCGTTTCGACATCGACTATTCGGTAATCGCTGTCAAGATTAACCACGGTGAAGAGGTCGCAATGACCGAAATGTTCTGAACGTTGCGCATCCAGTCCTCCTGGAGCATTGCTGGGTATTGCTACACGCATTTTTTCCCTCAAAAATAGGTTTTTACTGTGCAGGGTATATCCCCGCCCGTTTTTTATGAACGGCAATAAGGCCATACCGGACATATGCACATATTAGTCTTCATATTCGGCATTGTCAAGAGGATTCACTCGACGAAATCTTGAGGATCAAAAAGGGGGCAGATCCCGGGAACAAGGAATGGACATACGGGATATTATCAGGTAAATTGCAGACCTCGACAGGATCTGCTCGGCTTGCCGCCATTGGCTGGTTATTACCCTGCATTTTAATTTCCATAATACTAGCTTTGTGCCCAAGAACGATAGAGAGAACTCATGCCCCGCACGTATTCATCCTTTCTTCTTATTTTTATCCTTTTCATCCTCCAGGTTCCCCCTGTAGCGGCAGCCGAAAAGAAAGAACCCTATTTTGAAAACGTTATTCTGACCACCTCTGAAACCAGTCTCCTTCTTTTCGGGGGTCTGAAATATACCTTTTCCGAAGACATGCTGAGGGGGCTGCATAGCGGGATTCCGATCCAGTATTCCTTTTTTGTCGAAGTGAACAGGGCCAGAAGGTATTGGACCGATGAGCAGGTAGCTTCGGTAGGCTTCACGCATACCTTGAGATACGATACCCTGAAGGAGACGTATAGGGTTGAAATCGACGAGGGGACCGGACCAAAGATCATCGCCTGCCAGACCCTGACCGAGGCCCAAAAGGTAATGAATGAGTTCAACGGAGTAAATATTGTCAAACTCTCGGGTCTTGTGCCAGATGATTCCTACACCCTGCGGGTTAGAGCGGAACTGTACAAGAAGAATCTCCCTATGGGGCTCCACCATGTCGTCCCCTTCGTATCATTTTGGGATATTGAGACAAGCTGGTATTCCGTAGATTTTAATTATTGACCTCAGCGACCGGTAGCTCATGGATACTCCTTCAACAGATGATAACCGGAAAAAGCAGGTGGTCCCCATTTCCGTATCTCGACGGTCCAGGACTCCAGAGCAGCGGCTGCGGAAAAAAAAGATGATCTGGCGGGTCATCCTGGTCTGTCTGGGACTGATTCTGCTCTTCGTCTGGCTTCAGAAACTCCTCTTCAAAATTGAGGTTTCGCTGCCGGTCAACAGCCATATCCTTATTTTTGCGCTGATCAATGCCAACGTCCTTCTGGTCCTGCTTGTTCTCTTCCTGGTCCTGAGAAATCTGGCCGAACTGCTGTTTGAACGATATCAGAAGGTGCTGGGGACAAAGCTGAAGACCAAGCTGGTGGTCTCTTTTATTGCCCTTTCGCTCATTCCGACCATCCTGCTCTTTTTCGTTTCCCTGCGCTTCATCTCCACCAGCATGGACTACTGGTTCAACTCCAGTATCGAGAAATCCCTCCAGGAGTCGCTGAAGCTGGCCCAATCCATTCTCCATGATACAAAGACCCAGGTCAACCGGATGAGCGAGGGAATCAGCGTCCGCCTGGGCGATCTGAGGCTGTCTTCTTACGACTCGGAGACCATCAACCGGACCCTGGAAAATATCCTGGCCTTTAATCCCATTAACGGCCCCGACAGCATAACCCTGATCATTGACGACGGCAATCTGGAGATTTCCGTGGTCAGTCCTGAACTAAAGGGTATGAATATGCCCCCGCTCCCTGCCGAGACCCTGCAGCAGATCCGGGGGCAGAGCACAAGCCAGACTATTATCCAGGAGAGCGACAAAGGTGATCTGGTCCGCTGCGTCAGGAAGGTGGTTATCGGCAAAAAGGAAAAAAATGAGGCTGTCCTGATTACCTCTCTTCTTGTCAAGACGGAAAGGCTGGCCCAGATGACTGCCATTTCTCAGGGAATAGAGGGGTACAGACAGCTTAAATATCTAAAAGATCCTTTTAAATTCTGGATGCTTATCGTTCTTCTTATCGTGACGGTCCTTATTCTTTTTTCAGCGATCTGGTTCGGCTTTTACATCTCGAAAGGTATTACAGAACCTGTCGACAAACTGGTCCGCGCCACGAAAAGGATCGCCGAGGGGGATCTGGATGTCACCATTGAATCCCAGTCCGACGATGAACTCGGTCTGCTGGTCGACTCCTTCAATCAGATGACCCAGAATTTAAGCACCAGTAACAAAAAGCTGGCTGAAACCTATAAGGCCCTGCATGCCAGTTCCCAGGAGTCCGAACATCGGCGGCGCTATACGGAGATCATTTTGCAGAATGTGTCGGCAGGCGTCATCTCCCTGGATAACAACGGTCGGATCACGACTATCAATCATTTTGCCGAGAAATTGCTGAGCATCGATCAGAATACGTATATCTCCAGAAGATTTCAGGAAACCCTGCCGCCTGAGCAGTCGCGGATTATCGAGGGATTTATCGACGAACTGAATATTACCGGCAAAGCCACCGTCGAGCAGCATCTGCGCCTGACTATCATGCAGAAAAATTATTCACTGCTCATCAATTTCACCCGGCTTGAAGATGAAAATGCCAATTCCGTGGGCTATGTCCTGGTCTTTGACGATCTGACCAAACTCGAGAAGATGCAGCGGATGGCCGCCTGGCGCGAGGTGGCACGGCGTATTGCCCATGAGATCAAAAATCCCCTGACCCCGATTCAGCTGTCGGCGCAGCGGCTGCGGCGGCGCTATCCTGAAATCCTGGAGGAAAAGGACAGCATCTTCGACCAGTGCACCGCCACTATCATTGAGCAGGTGGACGAACTCAAGCGGCTGGTCAGCGAATTTTCCCAGTTCGCCCGCATGCCCAAGGTCCATAAGGCCCCGGCCGATCTGAGCCGACTGGCCCAGCAGACCCTGGTCCTTTACCGGGCAGCCCACCGGCATATCGTCTTCTCCTGCACGGAGACTTCTCCGGTTCCGGTCTTCAGCTTTGACGCCGAGCAGATCAAGCGCTGCATCATCAACCTCATTGATAATGCGGTTGCAGTTTTGCCTGATGGCGGTACAATAGATATCGAATTATCGGTGGATGAGAATAAAGAGAGTGTCTTCATCAAGGTGGGTGATAATGGCCCCGGTATTTCCAAAGACAATAAGCTGAAACTCTTCGAGCCCTACTTTTCTACCAAGAAGACCGGAACAGGTCTTGGACTCGCTATAATTTCGACCATAGTTGCCGATCACAACGGCTATATCAGGGTCCAGGATAATGTGCCCCACGGGTCTGTTTTTATCATTGAACTGCCTCTGTTGCTGGGAGAAAAGGCCGGGATGTAGTCGAGGTCCTCGCCGTGCCGAGAGTCCGTCCTTTGGGGAAATCCGGAAAAGCCTTCCGGTTTGAGATCTTTTTGCCATGACCAAACGAATACTTATCATTGATGACGAGGTCTCGATTAGGGAAACCCTGTCGGGCATCCTGGAGGATGAAGGGTTTGCGTCCCTCTGCGCCTCGTCGGCAGAGGTCGGTATTGAGCTGATCCATGAGGAAAAAGTAGATCTGATCCTGCTGGACATCTGGCTCGGCGACGCCATGGACGGGATGATGGCGCTGGAGAAGATAAAAGCCGGCTTTCCCAGCCTGCCCGTCATCATGATTTCAGGTCACGGGACCATCGAGACTGCGGTCCAGGCCACCAGGAAGGGTGCCTTCGATTTTATCGAAAAGCCGCTTTCCTATGATAAGATCGTCCTTGCCATTACCAATGGCCTGCGTTTTGCCCAGCTGGAGCAGGAAAACCGTCTGCTCCGGGAAACCTCCAGCCGCAGGCATACCCTCACCGGCAATTCCCCGGTGATCCAGGCCCTGAAAAAGCAGATTGAAACCGTCGCCCCGACAGATGCCTGGGTCCTGATCCGGGGGGATCACGGCACGGGAAAGGAACTGGTGGCTCAGGCTATCCACAGCCTGTCCCTGTCCGGCAACCGACCGATGATAGAGGTCAACTGCGCTGCCATTCCCGAGGAGCTGATCGAGTCCGAGCTCTTCGGCCATGAAAAAGGTTCGTTTACCGGCGCCCATATCAGCAAACAGGGAAAATTTGATCAGGCCGACGGCGGCATCCTCTTCCTCGACGAGATTGGCGACATGAGCCTGAAGACCCAGGCCAAGATCCTGCGCATCCTTCAGGAGCAGAAGTTTGAGCGGGTCGGCGGCCATAAGACCATCAGTGTCAATGTCAGGGTGCTTGCGGCGACCAATAAAAATCTGGAAGAAGAGATCGAGAACGGCTCATTTAGGGCGGATCTCTTCTGGCGGCTCAATGTAGTCCCCATCCATGTGCCGCGCCTGCGGGAGAGGCTCGAGGATATCCCGCTTCTGGTCGAGGACCTGATGGACGATATGAAGGCCAAGGGATTGAAGAAAAAATCTTTTTCCGACAGCGCCTATCAGGTCCTCATCGATCACTCCTGGCCGGGTAATGTCCGGGAACTGCGCAATTTTGTCGAGCGTCTGGTGATTATGTGTCCTGAGGAGGTGATCTCCGACCAGCATGTCCGGATGTTTCTGCCTTCCACGGCTGCCATCAGAGTGCCGATCATGACTGATAATCTCCTGCATCCCTATCAGACTAGCGACTTTAAGGAGGCAAAAAGACGCTTCGAGCGCGAATATCTGCACCAAAAACTGACAGAAAACGAGGGCAATATCTCCAAAACCGCCGAATATATCGGCCTGGAGAGGAGCCATCTGCACAAGAAACTGAAAAGCCTGGATATCATTTCGTAATGGATATTTGGGCAACAGCAGTCGGCGGATTGTTACCGCCTGCTGGCTGCAACGTCATCACACCTTTGAGGAGTTCTCATGGTTTTCCCAGAATATAGGCCGCGCCGGCTGCGCAAAAACGAAGCCTTTCGTTCTCTCGTCCGAGAGACGCACCTCTGTGCCTCCCAGCTCATATATCCGCTTTTTGTCGTACCGGGAAAAAATGTCCGGCAGGAGATTCCGTCCATGCCCGGTATCTGCCGGCTCTCCGTTGATCAGCTCGGCCGTGAGGCACGGGAGTGCCTGGATCTGGGGGTCAGATCAGTGCTTCTCTTCGGTTTGCCTGAAAAAAAGGATGCCATGGGCTCAGGTGCCCATGCCAAGAACGGTATCATCCAGCAGGCCATCAAGGAGCTGAAGAACAAGGCCCCGGAGTTGACGGTGATCACCGACGTCTGCCTGTGTGAATATACGGATCACGGCCATTGCGGCTGTATCATCGGTCAGGATGTTGACAACGATGCCACCTTGGAGATCCTGGCCAAGACCGCGCTCTCCCATGCCCAGGCCGGTGCGGATATGGTCGCCCCGTCGGATATGATGGACGGCCGTGTGTCCGAGATCCGGGGGATCCTTGATGAGAACAACTTCGAGATGGTACCGATCATGTCCTATGCGGTAAAATATGCTTCCTCCTTCTACGGGCCCTTCCGTGAGGCTGCCGACTGCAGCCCCCAGTTCGGAGACCGGAGGAGCTATCAGATGGATCCTGCCAACAGCCGGGAGGCCTTGCGCGAGGCAAGCCTGGATGTCGATGAGGGTGCTGATATCCTGATGGTGAAGCCTGCCGTCGCCTATCTGGATATTATCGCAATGCTCAGGGAGGAATTCGATCTGCCCGTGGCCGCCTATCATGTCAGCGGGGAGTATGCAATGATCAGGGCGGCGGCGGAAAAAGGCTGGATTGACGGGGAAAAAGTCATGCAGGAGACATTGCTCTCCATAAAACGGGCCGGTGCCGATATTATCGTAACCTATTTTGCCAAGGACATGGCGAGGATCCTGCGGGGATAGGCGTTCGCTACGACAGGGGGCCTTGCTGGCCCTCCGTCTTATACGTGGATATTAATGGAGGAAGACGGCTTGGTCCCCGCCTTATACCCTGAGGATGTGGTCTCCTTATTGCTTGGGGTCTGCTCCGAAGCGGACCCGGCGGCGGGGATGTTTCTGGACAGGGCAAGAGCCCGGGCGGAGAGCTCAGTCTTGTCGGTGATGAAACCGTTGGAACGGGCATCTTTTTCGGCCGTTGCGGTTGTGGCTATCTTTTCTTCCGGCGGCGGGAGCACCTGTTCGGAGGAACCGTATGTCTGCAATCCGTTTGATGATGTGATCATGGTCTCACCTCTTGTGAAAATGCTGCTTTTTGTTTTACTATAGCAGTCGCAGGGGGCCAGTACAAGGGGCAGCGTTTTTTTATGTGACGAGGAGGGCGGCGGCACCCTTAAGCCGGAGAAGAAGGGGAGGAAGCGCCGGCCATACCGATAGCCTAAGAAGAACAAAGGGGGTGAGGGAAAAGGAAAGCCGGGCCTTCACGGTGACAGCAGTGAAAAATCCCGGCCCTGGCCTGAAATCAGGAGCTTTCCTCAGTATTTTTTCCGTCCAGATGCACCTGATTGAGGAATTCCTGAGAATGTTTTTTCCTGAGCCTTCTGATGGCGCTGCGGATCTCGCCGGTAGGGGCCTCAGTCAGGACGGTCTTCATCCTGCCCTCATAGGAGACCACTTCCAGTTGTCTGTCTTTTTCTGTGAAGGTGTGGGACCAGTCCACAACAATGGTCTCGGGGCTCTCGTCGATGGAGACGTCAAGCAGTTCCCCGCCCCGTGCCAGCTGGACACAATCCGCATCGGTCACCTCCAGGAGCCAGGCATCGCCGGAGCAGGTGGAAAACAGCAAAAAGACCCCCAACTCCCTGAAGACCTGCTGCTTCTGCCTTGCAGCCGTCCTGATAAAATCAACGGCATCCTGCAGCTTCACCTTCGCCAGATTTGCCCCGGTCATGGGTTGCATCATGGCCTGCGGTCGCAACGCACAGCAGTTTTTATATTTCTTGCCGCTCAAACACGGACATTTGTCGTTCCTGCCTATTTTTTTCATACCCGCCGATTTCTGATGATTGTTGAGCTCTTGATCTTATGAACACTTGCTGTATCCGCAATTATGACAGGTCTCGCATCCCTCTTCAAAGACCAGGCTGCCGGAGCATTCCGGGCAGATGCTGGCGAAGCCATGCTGGGTACCCGCCATGAACGATTTGAAGAGTTTACTCAATTGGGCTGGAAGGTCAAGCATATGTCCGCTTGAGCGGTCGAGTTGTTTGATGATTTCATCCATGGGGACGCTGAAGCGCAGGGCGAGCGAAACCAGCCTGCAGGTGGTGGTCCACATAGTCGATTTATCTTTCAGATCGACGCGGTTGTCGAAGGGAAACTTGGCGAAGACCTCCATCGGGCGTTCATCCTGATCGAAACAGACGATGATATAGACGGATTTCTGGTCCTGATCTTTGAGTCTGTAGCGTTTGGCGTCCAGTTTGTCCGGCAGGTTCCGTTTCACCGGCCCCTGCGTGCTGACCGTGGCGGTCTGAAGCTGGGGCGTTGCCTCCTGCGCCTTGAGGACCTGACCGTCCCTGGAACCGTCGCGGTAGACGGTCAGTCCCTTGCAGCCCAGCTTATATCCCATCATATATGCGAATTTTACCTGCTCACGGGTGGCGCTGCCTGGGAGATTTATGGTCTTTGAGATCGAGCTGTCCACGCCGTTCTGCTGGAGTATCCCCTGCATGCGGATATGATCATCGGGTTTGATGTCCTGAGCGGTGCAGAAGACCTCCTGCCAAAGCTCCGGGATCTGCGCGTGCCCCAGCACCGTACCGGTATCGGCAACTTCGCTCATCAGTTCCTGCGAATAAAAGCCCTGCTCCCTGGCGATCCTCTCGAAATGGGCATTCACCAGAATAAGGCGATCACCGTCCATGACATTTTTGACCGCGACAATGGAAAAATACGGTTCACAACCGGAGGCGCAGTCGGCGATCATTGACACCGTCCCGGTGGGCTGGATGGAAGTCAGTGCCGCATTACGGCGGGGCTTATAGTTATTAACCGTCGGATTGTAGGCAGGGAAGGGGCCTTTCAACTCGGCAAGTTCGATGGATTTTTCCTCCGCAACCTCCCGGATAAACGACATGACTTCTGCCGATTGTGTTCTGCCCGCTTCGCTGGCATAGGGAATACCCAACTGGATCAGCATATCGTGCAGGCCCATAATACCCAGACCGATTTTTCTGGTCTTCAGCGTCATCTCCTCAATTTCAGGAATGGGGAAACGGTTGCAGTCGATGACATTGTCGAGGAAATTCGTGGCAATACGGACTGTTTCCTTGAGGCGGTCATAGTCAACGACACCGTTTTTGATAAAGTTGGCCAGATTGATCGAGCCCAGGTTGCAGCTCTCGTAGGGTAAAAGCCATTGTTCGCCGCAGGGATTGGTGGCCTCAAAACTCCCCAACTGCGGGGTCATATTGGCCCTGTTGGCCGTATCGATAAACAGGACTCCGGGCTCGCCGTTATGCCAGGCCAGGTCGATGATCCTGTCGAAGACTTCCCGGGCCTTGAGGCTGGCGATGGCCTCCCTGGTCGAGGGCTCGATCAGGTCGTAACTGCCGTCTTCCTCCACGGCCTGCATAAAGATCTCGGTGATGGCGACGCTGAAGTTGAAATTGTTGAATTTATCCTGGTTTTCCTTGGCGCTGATAAAATCCATGATGTCGGGGTGGTCCACCCGCAGCACCCCCATATTGGCACCCCGCCTTTTCCCTCCCTGTTTGATGGTCTCCGTGGCGGCGTCAAAGACTGCAGCGAAGGAGAGCGGGCCGGATGCCACTCCCTGGGTGGAACGCACGGCGGCATTTTTTGACCGCAGACGAGAAAAGGAATAGCCGGTGCCTCCCCCTGTCTTATGGACCAGTGCCCCATTGCGGATGGCCGTGAAAATGCCGTCCATAGAATCTTCAATGGGCAGGACAAAGCAGGCGGAAAGCTGACCGAGATCCGTGCCGGCATTCATCAAGCATGGAGAATTTGGCAGAAAATCCATATGATACATAAGCGTGAAGAAGCTCTCGCGCAGTTCGTCGTAGACGCCGTACCTCTCATCTACACTGGCCACAGCATTGGCTACTCGTCGGCAGAGGGTTTCCCATGTTTCAATGGGGTCGCCGTTTTCATTTTTGAGATAGTACCGTCTGGCGAGCACTGTTTCGGCGGTAGCGGTCAACACCTGCTTGGTTAAATCAGGAGCCATGTGTCCCTCTATGGTATAAATTACGTGGTTGAAGAGAAGCGATCCCGGCCCGATCGGGAGGATCTGATGCGGGCAATCACCAACAGGCTCCGTTTTTGCGGAAAATACTCTGGGCGCGCTGGCGATATGGCTGCATCGATATTCAGCTTATACACTACATTTATTCTCTACTCAAGAGGAAACTACAACATGTGGTAGAAAATGACGATGGAGGGGAGAGCTTGAAGTCGGTCTGCGTAAGTTCTGAGAAATGTTGAAAAGATTCCGAAAAGGAAGAGAAAGGCCGATGGTAGAGAGAGAAGAATAATAAATGTAGCCACGTTTCGGGGCCGCAGGCTTATGGCTCCTGCCCGCCCTGCTTGGATCGAAAATGCCCATATCCGGGCAGTCCGTGGCGGGCTGGAAATGACCGTGCGTACGGGCCAGCCCATGCTCTGCCTCGAAGCGGGGCAGGGCATGGGCTTTGTCCGGTCGGAAGAGAAATCGTTTCTAGTCTACAGGAGAAAAATCATCTTTTCCAGCCCCGCATATCGGGCATGCCCAATCATCGGGAATATCCTCAAAAGAGGTTCCCGGTTCAATGCCGCTGTCGGGATCGCCAAGGGCGGGATCATAAACATAGCCACAGACATCGCATACGTATTTCTTCATAGCACAGCCTCCATTTCATAAGATGCTTGTTGATGGTAATAACGAATTATTCTGACAATATAACCTTGGGATTTTCTTGGATTCCGACCGGCGCTATCCTTCTGAAAACATCCGGACAGGGTCATTAAAAAAAGGGGACGATCTCTTTGCAGGAATCTGCATCAGTCCAGTCCTACCTGCTTAACAAGCAATCGGATATTTCTCAACAAAAAATATCAGGAAGCTGTTGTCACTGCCTGGGGCAATATATAAATTTTATATTGATAACAGTAGGTTTTCATGCTACGTTTTAGCAGTGGCGATCGGTTTTAAGAATCAGAGTCTGCTGCCGGCGCTGGTCGGCGGAGAAAAAGGTTTTGGGGTTAGCCGGGTATGACTGAAAACACGAAAAAAAAATACGGCGAGATTGTCTCGCTGCTCATCGCATCCAAAGTGCTTCAGGAAAAGGACGTCCAGTACGCCGAGCGGATTCGCGCCAAGCTCACGGTCCAGCAGCCTTTGTTGAATGTCCTCAAGGATCTGAAGCTGATCAGCGATGAGACGGTACGCGACACAATTCAGAATTCTCATCTGACCATACGGATTGGGGAACTCCTGGTCGAGTTGGGGTATCTCGCCCCCGATGACCTGACGGCCGCCTTCAACATCCAGCAGGAGAGGGAAAAAAATCTCAAGCTGGGGGAGATTCTGGTCAAGTACAATTTCATCGAAGAGAAACTGTTTAACCGGATCCTTTCGATACAGCTGGGCTTTCCTCTGGTGGAGCCGACCATTACTGAAATCGACAAGGAACTGGTGGCCAGGGCGCCCTTGAAGGTAATGGCCAGCCAGCTTTTTCTCCCCCTGAAAACCGATGGCGGTCCGACCGTGGTGGCTTTCAATGACCCCACTGACAAGGATGCCCTGCTTGCCGCCAGGAGGCTGTTCGGCAGCCAGATCAAACCGGCCGTCGCCGATAAAAAGACCCTGCGGGATTCCCTGCGGCTGCTCGCCAACGAGGCGGCTGGTCTGGCTGTCAATGTCGACAACAAGACGCTCATCGGAATTGTCAATTCCATCATCCTGGCTGCAACCAAGGCCGACGCCAGCGATATTCATATCGAGCCCATGGTGGATCATCTCCAGGTTCGATTTCGCGAGGACGGTGTTCTCAGGCATTTCAAGGATTTCCCCAAGGATATCATCCCTGCCCTGTGCAGCAGGATCAAGATTATGTGCAAGGCTGATATTGCCGAGAAACGCAGACATCAGGGCGGGCGGATCCTCTTCGATTATGACGAGGGCCAGCTGGATATCCGTGTTTCCCTGTATGTGACGATCCACGGCGAAAAGATCGTCATGCGGCTCCTCAGGCAGAAGAGTGAATTGCTGGATATCAATTCCATCGGCCTGTCTCCCCGGATGCTCAGCCGGTTTCTTGACGAGGCCGTCTACCAGCCCAGCGGTGTACTGCTGGTCACCGGTCCCACCGGTTCCGGCAAGACCTCGACCATATACAGCTGCGTCCACCATGTGAAAAATCCGCAGATCAGTATTATCACTGCCGAAGAGCCCGTTGAATATGTCATTGACGGGGTGGCTCAATGCTCGATCGACCCGACAATCGATCTGACCTTTCAGGAGACCCTGCGGCATATAGTCCGTCAGGATCCCGACATCATCGTCATAGGCGAGATCCGGGACAGTTTTTCAGCCGATATGGCCATGCAGGCGGCGCTTACCGGGCATAAAGTGCTAACTACTTTTCATACCGAGGACTCTATCGGCGGGCTGATTCGCCTCCTGAATATGGATATTGCGCCCTTCCTGGTCTCCTCGACCGTGGTCAGCGTGCTTGCTCAGCGTCTGCTGCGCCGGGTCTGCCCCCACTGCGCGGTCTCTGTAAAGCCGAGCCCCACCCAACTGCAGCGCCTGGGCATCAGCAGCGCGGACCTGCAGGGGGGCAACTTCCGCAAGGGACGGGGCTGTACAGAATGCAATCAGACAGGTTATAAGGGGCGGATCGGTGTTTTCGAACTTCTGGTCCTCAATGAATTGGTCCGGGATGCCATCCTTGAGAGGAGGACAAGCCATGAGATCCGGGCCATCAGCATCAAACATTCCGGTCTGGTGACCCTTCTGGAAGATGGCCTGGTGAAGGCCGCCGCCGGCCAGACCACTCTGGAAGAAATCCTGCGCTGCCTACCTAAGCTTGCACCGCCCAGACCACTTTCAGAAATACGCTGGCTCTCCGGAGAATAGACCATGAGCGTTTCCTTTGTTGATGTCATAGAAGAGGTTATACAATCCGGTGAGGTCACCTTGCCGGTATTCAGCCCGACTGCTTTGCGCGTACAGCAGGAACTGGTGAAAAAAGAGCCGGACAGCCGGATGTTAGAACAGCTGATCACCAGCGACCAGTCGCTTTCCAGCCAGGTCCTGCGAATGGCCAACTCCGCATTTTACAGAGGGCTTGCCCAGATAATGACCGTCAAGGCTGCCATCATCCGGCTCGGTATGCGCGAGATCGGCAGAATTGTGCTGCTGTCTTCATCGCAGAGCCAGTTTCGCAGTAAGGATGCCGAGATCAACAGGGTGATGAAAAAGCTCTGGCAGCATTCCGCCGGTTGCGCAATTGCCGCCAACTGGCTGGCGAAACGGTGCAAATTTGCCGACCTGAGCAGTCAGGCCTTTTTTGCCGGTCTCCTTCATGACGTCGGCAAGCTCTTTGTGCTGATGGTCATTGAACAGGTAAAGCGGAAAAATGCCAAGCTGACCATGACTGACGCCCTTTTTATGGAGGCCATCGACACCCTGCATACCCGTCAGGGCTATGAGCTGATGCAGCAATGGCATATGCCGGAACAGTATTGTCTGATTGTCCGCGATCACCATGAACCTGATGTCGACAGCAAAAACTATCTGCTCCTCATCGTCCGGCTGGCCGATATGGCCTGCCATAAGCTCGGCGTCGCCCTGTCGCCGGAGCCGGATTTGAACCTGGCGTCCACTATGGAGGCAGGGGTCTTCGGTCTCACTGAAATAGACGTGGCAGAACTTGAGGTGATTCTTGAAGATACCGCCTCGTTGTTCTCCTGAGCAGCGGATAGCCCTCAGGTCTTCTGCAGGTCCGCCACCTCAGCCAGGAGCAGGGCGGTCGTCCGTATCCCCTGATGGTAGTGGCTGCGCTTGAATCGCTCGTTGGGCGAGTGGATGTTGTCGATGGGCAGTCCAAAGCCAAGGAGCAGCACAGGGACCTGCAGCGATTCCTGAAAGGTCCCGACGATGGGGATGGATCCCCCGTCGCCCATGAAAATCGCCTTCTTGCCGAATCCCTTTTCAAGGGCGGTTTTGCCTGCCTGGATCAAAGGTGAATCCCGAGGGATCAGCACCGGTTTTGCCCCACCCATATCTTCCACCTCCACACTCACCCCTGTCGGACAGATGTCCTTCACATAGGCGATGAAGGCGGATCTGATTGTGTCTGGATCCTGATGGGGGACCAGGCGCATGGACAGCTTGGCCGCGGCCACGGCAGGGATTACCGTCTTGGCCCCCTGGCCGGTATATCCCGACCAGATGCCGTTGACATCACAGGTGGGTCGAATCCACATCCTTTCAAGAGAGCTGTAGCCCGATTCGCCGAAGACGGCACTGACTCCTGTTTCCTCCTTCACCTTCAAATCGGTATTGCCCAGCCGGGCGATCTCCTGCCTGACCTCATCGCCGGCAGGGACCACGCAGTCATAAAAGCCAGGGATCCGGATTCTGCCCTCTTCATCCTTCAGCCGGGAGATGATCCGGCAGAGTGCATCGGCCGGATTGCGTACCGCGCCGCCGAAGATTCCCGAATGCAGATCCATGGCCGGCCCTTTCACCCTGATTTCCAGATAGCAAAGGCCCCGGAGCGATGTGCAGATTGCCGGCGTCTCTTCGTCATAGAGATGGGTATCGGAAATCACAATCATATCGCAGGCCAGCTTTTCCGGATTTTCCCTGGTGTAGGCATAAATCCCTCTGCCGCCGGACTCCTCCTCACCCTCGAAAATGCATTTTATATTCACGGGCAGGGGTGTGCCGGTGCGAATAAATCCCTCGATTGCCTTGAGATGGCCGTACATTTGGCCCTTGTCATCGCTGGCCCCTCTGGCGTAAATCCAGCCCTCTCTGATCTCGGGTGAAAAGGGGGGGCTGTCCCAGAGATCCACCGGGTCGACGGGCTGGACATCGTAATGCCCGTAAAAGAGCAGCGTCGGCCGTCCCTGCCGCTGCTCCGACTGGGCGTAGATCAGCGGATGCCCCTGAAGCTCGATCACCTCGGGCTCCAGCCCCAGCCCCTGCAGTTCGGCCGTGAGGAAAGCGACGGCAGCGCGGATGTCGTCTTTATGGCTGGGCTGAGCGCTGATACTGGGGATCTTTAAGAAGGTGTACAGCTGCTGCAGATGATCGTCCCGGTGATCGTCCAGGTACTGCATGACATCTTGGAGGGCCATGGCGGATTTCCTTTGAGATTAAATTTTTTTTATAAATGCTTTTTGTGAAGCCGATACCTTCATAATCATTGACGGCATGTTCACCCTTGTCAAGAGCTGACAAAAGTGCATTATCCGCATCAGCCGCTGGTTGTTACGGAACCATGAATCGTAAGGCCAGGACTACCGGTAGATGGAATAGTGGCGCTGCGCCCTTTTGCCGATGTTCAGGATCAACAGGGCCAGGGCGATGCAGACCATGCCGAGTACCGAGAAGAGCTCGGGCGATTCGCCGGGGAACACTATCCAGCTCAGACAGGCACCCGCAACCGGAATGAGAAACAGCCAGAGGTTAAGATCCGCCACCCCCACGCCCTTTCGCTTCAGAAGGATGAACCAGATTGAAAAGGCCAGGGCAGACAGAAAACTCAACCAGAGCAGGGAGAGATAGTAGATCCCCGGCAGCGGTCCCTTGGGCGGCCCCTCGACGGGGATAGAGCATAGAAATATGATAAAGCCGCCCAGAAAAAGCTGTGATGAGGTCAGGACCAGTGGAGGCAGAGGAGATTTGCTCCTTGAAACAAGAATATTGCCGATGCCGGATGAAGCGTTGGAAAGGAGCAGAAGCAGCAGGCCCAGGAACTGACTTGTGCCGGAGAGGGTGATTTCTCCCCTGGTCAGGGCGATAATGGTAACTCCTGAGAAACCAAGGAGGATGCTGATGATTCTCCGGGACGTCATCCTCTCCGATCTGGCCACGAAATGGGCCATGACCGCAATGATCAGAGGCTGAGAGCCCGTTATGATGGCTGCTATGGCCGAAGGCAGCATATTCATTCCCTGATACAGGAGGGTATAGGTCAATGTGGTCTGGAAGAGAGCGACTAGAATTACGATCCCGCCGTTTTCTTTGATGTTTTTCAGATAGAGTGAAAAACTGCCGCAGAAGGGGAGAATCATCAGGCCGCTGGCCATGAACCGGAGGCCTGCAAACTGCAGGGGGGGAGTATACTGCAGTCCGATCTTGATGCCTGGAAAGGCCGACGACCAGAGCAGGCAGGACAGTATGGCCAGGAAAGTGGTGCTCCTGAGAAAGCCGGGCATGGGTGACATCAGATATGCACCGCCAGGTCGGGAAATCCGGGCTTTCCCTGATGCGGGTTCTTCCTCCCTCCGGTCGCCGGAGCACGATGGCCTTCAGGATACCTGGCTGATTCATGGTTCTTTGCCGGGTGGGGCATACCGAAGAGACGGGGCGGAAGCAGGCTCATACAATCGGCGGAATGAATCGTAAAGCCCTTGTCCATGGTTACTCCTCGAGGATGTTGCGGCGGCGTGATGAGCGGTGGATGTCTAATGTGATCGGCAGAAAGCCCCGGGGGCTCCAAGTAGACGCAAAATGCCACAGGCCGGCGATGCGGCCCATGGCATTCCATCTCTTCAATGCGTATGAACTGTACGGGCAGCTGAATGTCAGCGAGCCTGAAAGTCCATGGACCCAGCCGCCCTGTATTGATCCCGTTATATCGCAGTTTTGTAAAAAAAAAACTAAAACTTCATCTCACAATAGGATATCGCTCTTCATATGTCAACCTTGCCTGAAACGGGGCTCGGACCGTGATTGTGGCAGCTGCTTATAGAATCGGGAGTCTGATGGTGAAGGTTGAGCCTTGTCCCACAGTGGATTCGAAACTCAGGTCACCGCCGTGCTTGTCGTTGATTATGGTTCGAGAAATAGTCAGACCCTGGCCGGAGCCGCGCCCGACGGCCTTGGTTGTATAGAAGGGGTCGAATATCCTCTCCCGGATACCGGGCGGAATACCGCAGCCGGTATCGGAGACAGTTATTACCGCCTGGTCTCCCTCCTGAAAACTCCTGACGGTAATCCTCCCCATTTCACTGGAGGTCCCTTTTTTATCTTCAATGGCATGGGCGGCATTGACGACCAGGTTCAGGATAACCTGGCCGATATCGCCATGGAAGACCTTGACCAGAGGCAGTTCTCCGAGTTCGGTCTCAAGCTCGGCAACATATTTGTAGGCATTGGTGCAGACGATGAGGGTATTCTGGATGATCTCGTTCAGGTTTGCAGATGACTTATGCTCGTTGTCCTGTACGTGGGCAAATCCCTTCAGACCGAGGACCAGGGATGTGACCCTGTCCACTCCATGGATAGTCTGCTCAAAGGCCTTCGGAGCCTCATCTTGGAGGTATTCGAGATCCACGATTTCCTCCTGCTCGGCTATCTGAGCCAGCAGGTCGTCGAACGCCTGCCTGCCTTTTACAGAATCGCGGAGCTTGCCGTATCGGTTTGCCAGTTCCAGCAGGTCGTCAAAGGCTTCTTTGAGAAAGGAGACATTGCTGCCGATAAATTGAATCGGGGTGTTGATCTCATGGGCAATCCCTGCGGAAAGCTCGCCTATGGACTCAAGTTTCATTCCGTGGATGCGTTTTGCCTCCTGAATGCGCTGTTCGGTCAGATTGCGAAAGATAAGGGTCGCCCCGGAAATTTCATTGTTTTCATCCCGGATGGGGGAAACGATATAATCGGCGGAGAAGCTGGATTTGTCTTTTTTCCAGAAGACATCTCCATCGACATGGTGCGATGATCCATCCTCAATAGCCGCGAAAACCGGGCAGAATTCCCATGGGTACTCTCCGCCGTCGTCAGTCGTATGGTGCATGGTCGTATGACAATGCCGGCCGATAAAATCATCCGCTGAGAGATTGAGGGCATGCAGGGCCGTCTCGTTAGCCGTCAGGACATTCCCTTCCCGGTCCACGGTTATCACGGCCCCGTTTACCCAGTTGAGCATCATCTTGTTTTGAAAGAGGACCTGGGTCAGGGCTTCATGCAATCTTTCGATCCGCCTTTCTACTATTTGGGCATCATTCACATCCTCTGACACATTGGCCTCCTGAACAGTCTGATTTGAAGCTCCTGTTTCCTGAAACAATTACAGTTTCATATAGTTATAGGTCAGCAACGGCACGATGAGAAGGGGCCCGGATCCGGAAAATCTGAGCGGGACATTTTCTGAGCAGGACATGGTTTCAGTCACCTTTCATAATCTCGAGGACGGTCAGGTCATAGGTGAGATGATGACCGGCCAGGGGGTGGTTATAGTCGACGAGAACCGTATCTTCCCTGACTTCGAGTATGGTGGCGGGAATTTTGTGTTCTTCGCCGTCTTTGGTGATGCTTTGCGAGAGAATCATTCCGGGGGCGGGGCTTATTTTGTCGCCAAAAGACGTACGGCTGAGGCTATGCAGCAGTTCCTTCCGCCTGGGCCCGAAACCCTCTTCCGGAGGCAGACGCACCTTTTTGCTTTCGCCCGTAGCCATGCCGAGCAGGGCCTGTTCGAGGCTGGGAGGGATGTCATGATTGCCCATTGTGACGAGGAGCGGTTTCTCCCGGGTCACGGATATAAAAACTTCACCATTATCAAGTTTCCCTGTATATATAATAGATATGACACTCTTATCTTCTATCTTCATCAAGATTGCTCCTTTGGATAACCATTAAAAATTGCGATTGCTCTACATGCTACCATGCTAGCGTAAATTATTATTTTTTACAATATCATCAAAAAAATGAGGCTGTAAGGATTTGATGGACGCGTATTGCCAGGGCTGTGTCGATCAGGCTGCAGCCCTCCGAAATAAAAATAAAAAGGTATAACGAAGCTGGTGGCTTATTAGAGGTGCCGTTCAACTCTTTATCGCATAGGGGGGGGCTCCGCGGCGGCTAAGGAAACCGGGGCAGCATATTCGGTCGGGTGGAGGGAGATGTGCGAAGAGAGGGGACGGAGGCTCGGCAATTGGTGATAAAGTAAAACGGTTCCGAAAAGTAAGGCTGACCGGTCAGGTGGGGCAGGGTACGTGCAATCCTCACGAACTGAGAATTTCATCAAATCGTCTGAAAGAAACATCATGGATAAAAAAACCGTTTTGGTTGTTGACGATTCATCGACTATTTGCGCCATCATCAACAATGAATTAACGGAAGCCGGTTATGAAGTCATCACGGCCAAGAACGGCATAGAGGCACTCTCCTTCATCGAATGGATGGACAGGTTGCCCGATATCCTGACTCTGGATATAGATATGCCGGTAATGGGGGGATTCGAGGTGTGCGAGCGGCTCCTGGAGGGCCGGGATGCTCCCAACGAGAGGAGACGGAAGGCTGCGAGAATCCCCGTTATTTTTGTTTCGGCCAACGATACCATCGAAAACAGGCGGAAAGGGTTTCAACTCGAAGTTATAGACTTTATCAGTAAGCCATTCAAACGAGGTGACATTTCCCGTACTGTTGACAAGGTCCTCAATCCAGGCAAGGAGTTTCTTGGTATGCGGGCACTTGTCGTAGATGATTCGGTCGGGATAAGAAGGATGATCCACAGGTTGCTGAGAAGAAACGGTATTGACGTTTCGGAAGCCGAAGACGGCTTGCAGGCTTTACAGCTAGTCGAGCAACAGCACGAGAAGTATGACATTGTTATTTTAGATTATCACATGCCTCGTATGTGTGGCGACGAGCTGTGCCGGCTCCTGCGGCAGAGGGATGACATGAAACAGGTCCCGCAAATTTTTGTGAGCTCATTTGATGGAAGGGATTCCGCCCTCGATTTTTTTAAAGCCGGGGCCAGCGATTATCTGCGAAAACCCTTTATTGAGGAGGAACTTCAGGCGAAAATTCAGATCCATCTCCGGGTGAAAAAATATGTCAACGAGCTTGAAATTCTGAATAAGAAGCTTGAAAAATCTTCCGTATGTGATGGATTAACTGGACTTTACAATCGGAGATATTTTAGGAATGAGTTGGATAATTGCTTTGCCAAGGCCACCAGGTATAACTTGGAATTATCCTGCCTTTTCATAGATCTCGACTATTTCAAGAGAGTTAACGATACATATGGCCATGCTTTTGGTGATCTTGTCTTGATACAGTTTGCGGAAATCCTGACCAAAAAGATTCGGCCGGCAGATATTGCCGCTCGGTATGGAGGAGAAGAATTTGTCGTTCTGCTGTCCGTCACAGGCAGTTCCGGGGCTGTCGGTCTTGCAGAGGAGATCAGGTCTCTTACCAGTCAGCATCTTTTCAGTGATGGAGTCACCCGCATTCATGTGGATATCAGTATTGGTGTGTCATCGTTGCAGAAGGACAAACCGGGAAATACTGACGAATTGGTTTCGTTTGCTGACAAGGCACTGTACATGGCCAAAAAAAACGGGAGAAACAGAGTTTGTCAGTATGGAACATGGAGTTGAGCCTTCACTTGCCAACTGCGCTGTAATGCAGGGAGGAATATGACGTCCGAGAACAGTTTCGCCGACGAGCAGTACCGAGGGCTCGGGGCCGGCCCTCTTTCCGGAGCATTGAGGAAGTCCTGAAAATGGCTGGAACGCGATTGTGAACAGCCTTACCTTGACAAAAAATTATCACCTGCATAATGTACACACCTCAATAAACGGACAAGGGCAGACCGGAAGCGCCGGGAATTGCGACCCTGTTTTTTTGAATATTGGGTCGCATGGCACTCTTATTCTTGAAATACCGGTTTGATTGTATCCGGCGGCATGATATCGGCTTCGGCAAAGGGTTGATAATGCAGGCCGGGCTTGGCGGATCAACTGTTGTTATTGCTTTGTTTTAATGATGAAAATACTCTCAGGGAATGCGGCAGATCCGTCGTCCCGAAAGCGGGGTTCGGGTATGGGCTCGGTCTGAGGCCTCCAGGAGGAAAGGATTCTATATGGTGGAACTGGATTTTACAAAGAATGCCGACGGATTGCTGCCTGCAATCGTTCAGGAATATCAAAGCGGTGAGGTCCTCATGCTCGCCTATGTCAACCGTGAAGCCTGGGCCCTGACCCTGGAGACCGGAAAGGCCCATTTCTGGAGTCGGTCACGGAAAAAAATATGGCTGAAGGGCGAGACTTCGGGGCATATGCAGATTATTCATGATATTCTGGTAGATTGTGACAATGATACGGTTGTCTACAAGGTGGAGCAGCTGGGAGGTGCAGCCTGCCATACCGGTTATCGTTCCTGTTTTTATCGTCGTGTCAACGGCCAGGAACTGCAGATCATCGGTGAAAAAATATTTGATCCTGAAAAAGTCTATCGGTGAGTCCGGTAGACTTCCTTCAGGAAATCACATTTAATTTTCAGAGAGAAAAGAGAGCGGAGAAAATTATGACGTTATTGAAGCTGGGCCTTCCTAAAGGAAGCCTGGAAAAGGCAACCATTGAGCTTTTTGAGAGCGCTGGATGGCTTATCAAACCCACGGCAAGGAATTATTTTCCGGAAATCGATGACCCGGAACTGGCCTGCTCCATCTGTCGGCCGCAGGAGATGTCGAGGTATGTGGAGAGTGGCATGCTTGATGCCGGAATTACAGGGAAAGACTGGACCATGGAGAATCAGTCAGAGGCCATTTTGGTCTGTGATCTGGTCTACTCAAAGGTCAGCAGAAAACCCACTCGCTGGATAATTGCGGTGGCAGGGAATTCCGAGATCAGGAAAATCGAGGATTTGGAAGGGAAAAAAATTTCGACTGAGCTTGTCAATGTGACCAGACGATTTTTTGAAAGTAAAAATATAAACGTTGAGATCGAATTTTCCTGGGGGGCCACAGAAGCCAAGGTGATTTCGGGCCTTGCCGACGCCATTGTCGAGGTGACCGAGACCGAGAGTACTATTCGCGCCCATGGACTCCGAATCATCCATGAGCTCATGCAGTCCAACACCCAGTTTATTGCCAATAAAAAGGCCTGGGAAGACCCTTGGAAGCGAGAGAAGATAGAAAATATTGCGATGCTGCTCCAGGGGGCCCTGCGGGCCGACAGGATTGTCGGGCTGAAGATGAATGTCTCCAAGGAGAAACTCGATGAGATTGTGGGCCTGCTGCCGAGTCTGAATGCGCCGACAATTGCCAACCTCTACCAGAAGACCTGGTTTTCGGTGGAAACCGTGGTTTCCGAAGATACGGTTCGTGACCTGATACCAAAGCTGAAAAAATGCGGTGCAGAGGGAATTATTGAGTATTCTCTGAATAAGGTTATCTAGGACCTGCCCTTTGCATAAGAGGCGTTTTGGTCCGGGATCTGCGATACCTGCCGCAACAATTTCCCGAAGGCGGAGTGTGCCCGTTTCAGGGATAGGTGCAGGGGTCGGGACAAAAAGGCAATTAATGCGTTTGCTCGGGAGATAATATTGTCTTCAGTTGTGCCCTCAACCACCCAGGAACATGATGGATTTATCGAACCCCGGTTTTTTGCTCAGCGTCCACAGCCTCAGGCAGCTGCCTGAGGCGGAATTCCCGGAAATAGCCTTTGCCGGGAGATCCAATGTGGGCAAATCAAGCCTGATTAACACCTTGCTGGGGCGTAAAAACCTGGTGAAGGTCAGCAGTCGCCCCGGCAAGACCCAAGGCTTGAACTATTTTCTGGTAGGGAAGGAGTTGTACTTTGTCGATCTTCCCGGCTATGGATACGCAAAGGTGGAAAAACAGATGCAGATGGGGTGGCAATCCTTGATTACCACCTATCTGGAGACCCGTTCAAGCCTGGCCTGTGTCGTTGTCATCCTGGATATCCGCCATCCGCCCAAAGAGCAGGATACGCAGCTGCTGGCCTGGTTAAAGACCATGGGAATCGCCATCGTTCCCGTCTATACCAAAATCGATAAGCTTTCCGGGAATGAACGGTTCAGGAATGCTGAGATTCTAGATGCAGGGCATACCATCCATCCCACCGATCGCATCCTCTTTTCCGCCAGGACGGGGCAGGGAAGGGACGAACTCGAGCATGCCCTTGAGGCTTGCATTGCACACAAGGATCTCCGCCGGTAGCGGCCCTCTTTCCTTATTGCCCGTTTGGGCAGGGCCGGCCGTCCTTAATGGTCACTGTTCGGATTTCAGTACCGAGAGGAAGGCCTTTTGGGGAATCTCCACATTCCCAACCGTTTTCATCCGTTTCTTTCCCGCCTTTTGTTTTTCGAGCAGCTTCCTTTTTCGTGAAATATCACCGCCATAACATTTTGCCGTAACGTCTTTTCGCAGCGGGGAGATGGTCTCTCTGGCAATGATATTGCCGCCGATGGCGGCCTGAATGGCTATTTTGAACATCTGGCGGGGGATCTCCTCCTTCAGACGTTCGCAGGAATGCAGGCCCCTGGCTCTGGCGTTTGAGCGGTGTACGAGTTGGGAAAGGGCGTCCACCATCTCGCCGTTGACCAGGATATCCAGTTTCACCAGATCGCTCTTCCGGTAATCAATCAAGTCGTAATCAAAGGAGCCGTAACCCTGGGTGATGGATTTGAGTTTGTCATAAAAATCGTAAATCACCTCGGCCAGGGGAAGTTCACAGGTAAACTCGATTCTGCCGGGGATCGGGTAGCTGTAGCTGGTATTGACGCCCCTGCGCTCCATGCAGAGAGACATGATGGCCCCCATATACTTTTCAGGGATCAGGATATGGGCCTTGATATACGGTTCTTCCACACTTGCAATTTTCACCGGATCGGGAAAATGGGCGGGATTGTCTACATCGAGGATGGTGTCGTCGGTCAGGGTGAATATATACTTGACCGAAGGGACGGTGAGGATCAGAGAGATGTCGAACTCACGCTCTAGCCGTTCCTGAACGACCTCAAGATGCAGAAGACCCAGAAAGCCGCAGCGGAAGCCGAAGCCCAGGGCCACAGAGGAATCCTTCTGAAAGATCAGGGCTGCATCGTTGAGCTGGAGCTTGTCAAGGGCCGAGGCTAAATCCTCGTACTCATCGGTGGAGATGGGATAGATGGAGGAAAAGACAACCTGCTGGACCTCCTTGAAGCCGGGCAGCGGGGCGGCGCAGGGGGCATCCCTCAGGGTGATGGTATCCCCGGGCCGGGTATCCCTGACGGTCTTGACGCCTGCGAGAATATATCCTACCTGGCCTGCTGATAGTTCTTTCTGCGGTTCTCTCTGGATCCTGAAGAGGCCCACCTCTTCAACCCTGTATTCCGCGTTGTTGGACATGAATTTGATGATGTCGCCGGGCCGGACGCGCCCGTTGATCACCCGGCAGGATATTATGGTACCGCGAAAGGAGTCGTAATTGGCATCGAAGATCAGCACCTCAAGGTTCTGGTTCGGATCGCCTTTAGGGGGCGGAAGGTGGTTGACGATGGCCTCAAGGATCTCCGCTACACCCTTGCCGGTTTTTGCCGAGCAGAGCTGGATAAGATCGCCGTCCAGGCCCAGATCCTCTTCAATCTGCAGGGCCACCTTCTCGGGTTCGGCCGAGGGAAGGTCGATCTTGTTTATGACCGGAATGATTTCAAGATCATTCTCCATAGCCAGGTAAAGATTGGCAAGGGTCTGGGCCTCTATGCCCTGCGAGGCGTCTACAAGGAGAAGCGCACCTTCGCACGATGTCAGCGCCCTGGAAACTTCATAGCTGAAATCAACATGCCCGGGGGTATCTACGAGATTAAGCATGTATGTTTTGCCATCTTTTGCGGTATATGGTAAACATATGGTCTGACTTTTAATGGTGATCCCGCGTTCACGCTCAATATCCATGTTGTCGAGAATCTGATCCTTAAACTCCCGGTCCGTAATAAGATTGCACATTTGAATCATCCGGTCTGCAAGTGTTGACTTGCCATGATCGATATGTGCGATTATACTGAAATTTCTTATATTTTTTATATCCATAGGGGAATGCTTTCTTTGGTGGATGCCTGATGTGATAGTTTTACTGCGAAAGGAGAGGAACCTACTACATCTAGCACAAAAATGCGAAGAAGAAAATACAATTTTCCTCCCCGCCAGGGTCTGTGATAAGATAGGCGAGAAGGAAAGTCCATCCGGGTGTTTGGGGGAAAATGCGGGAATGGAATACTGATTGCGCTTTTAAGTTTCTGGATTATTATTATTTTTCAATAACTAACAATATCCGGATTTATAGAGATACAGACAGATGACTACAGAAACTGAAGAAGATTCATATGATGATGAGATAGAACCTCATGAGCATCCGCTTGTCGCCGTTTCGGAAGATGAGAATCTGCCGGTTCTCAGCAACCCTGCCCTGCATCGGTATCTGCAGGAGATAAGCCAGTATGAGCTCCTGTCGCGCGAGGAAACGGATGAGCTGGCCGTTAAGTTCAGGGAGACAGGGGACCAGGATGCGGCATATCGTCTTGTCTCGGCGAATCTGCGGCTTGTGGTCAAGGTCGCCATGGATTTCCAGAAGTACTGGATGCAGAACTTCATGGATCTCATCCAGGAGGGCAATGTCGGTCTTGTCCAGGCCACCAAAAAATTCGATCCGTATCGCGGGGTGAAGTTCTCCTACTATGCAGCCTATTGGATTCGCGCCTATGTCTTGAAATTTATTATGGATAATTGGCGCCTTGTCAAGATTGGCACCACCCAGGCCCAGCGAAAGCTCTTCTTCTCCCTGAACAAGGAGAAGAAGCTCCTTGAGGCCCAGGGGTTTGACGCGGAGCCGAAGCTCCTGGCCCAGCGCCTGAGCGTCAAGGAAAGGGAGGTCGTCGAGATGAGCCAGCGTATGGATAGCTGGGACGTCTCGCTTGAAAGCCCTGTCCGCTCTGATTCGGAAGATGAGCAGAAAAACTTCATCCCCAATGAGGGCCCGGGTATCGAATCCATGGTCGCCGGAAAAGAGATGAAGCAGAAGCTCAATCAGCTGCTTGACGTGCTGAAGGATAAGCTGAATGATAAGGAGAAGATGATCCTTGACAAGCGTCTGCTCACCGATGAACCGCTCACGCTTCAGAATATTGCAGACAGTTTTGATATCTCCCGAGAGCGGGTGAGGCAGATTGAAGTAAATCTTTTGAAGAAGATGAAAAAATTTTTTGAGACTGAGATGCCTGACATTGTCGATTTCTTTGATGGAGACAAGATAGTTGTGACGACGAACAGCACTGACTGAAAGGGGCTGGTAGGATCAGCCCCCCGAGGCTCCCCTCATCAGGCTTGAATGGATGGTTTTTGTCGTGGCTTCAGCCTTGCTTGAGCAGCATTCGGGATGGGAAAATCGGGAGAGGGGGTGCTTGCGCCCGTCGGGAAATTTCTCGTCTGGGCTGCTGATAGTATGAGCAGTATCCCCGATCCGGGTGGAGGGGGAGACTGCGGCGTTCACCCGCAGGAAGTGATTTTTTTTCTTGATTTGAACAGACATTTGTTTATTAATAAGAGCCTTTGAAAAAGGCTGATGAGGGCACGGATACAGTGAGCCCTTCAATAAGAATACAGGCAAAACGGATGAGTTTTTCCTGTGGGGTTTTTTTAGCAAATCCCATAGGAATTTTTTTTTACAATGGAGTCGAAAATGGTTGAACGTATTCCCATGTCCAAAGCGGGTAATCAGAAGTTGCGTGATGAATTGTCCAGACTTGAAAGAGTAGAGCGTATCGAGGTCGTGAGGGCAATTGAAACCGCAAGAGAACATGGCGATCTCAAGGAAAATGCTGAATATCATGCCGCCAAAGAGCGTCAGGGGCATATAGAAGGACGAATTCGCGAGTTAAGGGATAAACTCGGACGAGCAGAAGTCATTGACTGTTCCAAAGTGTCTGAGGAAAGGGCTGTTTTCGGAACGGTTGTAAGCCTTTTGGATGTGAATACCGAAGAAGAGGTGTCCTATCAATTGCTTGGCCCCGAAGAATCGGACGTGAAGTCCGGATCAATCTCAGTCCTGTCTCCTCTTGGTCAGAGTATTCTTGGTAAAAGGGTCGGCGATGAGGTGATAGTGAAGGCCCCTGGAGGGACGAGAGAGTATGAGGTCGTGCAGATTGCCCCCTCGGTCTTTGCCTGATCGTATCGGTGATCGGCATTCTGCGTAATTCTGGGTAAAGAGCCGGAGAAGTTCAGGCACCGATCTCGATGCTTTGAAAACATCCGGCCAGGATATGCCGGACCTCGCCGACTTCGGTCCTCACCGGCTACGATCTCCCGGTCAACAGGCCTTGGCTTGAGTCAGCATCCCCGATAAAAATATTTTTATTATCTGATTGACGGTTTCCTCCACCGTATAGTTCGTTTCCAGGGAGGTATTCCAGACCCTTGAGATTTCGTCAAGACTTCCAAAAAACGCCCTTTTGGCGATGCCCGGCAATATGTCTGCCCGGTAAATCTTCTGTTCCTGGCCAAGTTTTATAATATCAGAGATGATGTTGACATATTCGCTGAATTTATTATTACGGTAATCCTTGATAAGCTTATTGGTCTGTCGGAGTTCAATCTGGATTACCTCGGCGAGGTGTTTGTTTTTTTTCATGACAGTCAAGTGCTTGGTTGCAAAAATTTCAAGCATTTTCCTTGGATCTGTTTCTTCTGCAAGCAGTTTTTTGACCTGGGTGATGATGTTGCCTATCTCTTCTTCGAAGACTGACAGGAGGATATCAAATTTATTGTTAAAGTAGAGATAAATTGTTCCATCAGCAACCTTGGCTTCTTTGGCTATATCGGATATCCTGGCGTTGAAAAAGCCTTTTTGGGCGAAAACCTTGGTTGCAGCGGTAATTATTTTGGTATGTTTATTAACAGCTTTCATTGATTAGGGGGGGAGTAGAGTCAATGAGACGGAACATGTAAAATAACACTGAATGGTGATTCATTTATGTAACCTCAAGAAGGTGTTTTGTCAACATTCGAACATGCGTAAATAATTTCCCGATACTGATGGATATCAGTATCAAACATATTGAATACATTTATATTTTATAGTAAATTCTGCCGGCGGGATCAGGGGATTTTTCCGCATGAATTGTAAAAAAAAAGACTTGAGACAAGCTTGTCTGCCGGTCTTGCATAACTATTTACGGGAGGGGGTTGATGAGAGTACTTGTGATTGGATCCGGAGGGCGGGAGCATGCCTTGGTCTGGAAAATTAAACAGAGCCGCAGAGTCGAAAAAATATTCTGCGCCCCGGGGAATGCAGGTATCGGACGTCTGGCCCAATGTGTTGATATTGCCGCTGTCGATGTTGAAGCCCTGGTGGCTTTTGCAAAGAAAGAGAAGATACATCTCACTGTGGTCGGTCCGGAATCTTCGCTGGTGGCCGGTGTCGTCGATGCCTTTGAAGAGAATGGATTACGGATCTTCGGTCCGAAGAGGAAGAGCGCGATCTTGGAGGGCAGCAAGGTATTCACCAAACAGTTTCTTGAAAAATACAAGATCCCTTCCGCCTCCTTCAAAGTTTTTACCGAGAAGAAAAAGGCAAAAAAATACCTCGACACCTGCACCTTTCCCATTGTCGTCAAGGCCGATGGCCTGGCAGCGGGGAAAGGCGTTGTTGTTGCCCGGACAATCACCGAGGCTAAAGATGCCGTCGATCTGATCATGACCCGCAAGGCCTTTGGCGAGGCCGGCGATACGATTATTATCGAGGAATGCCTCCAAGGCGAAGAGGCCTCCTTTATTGCCTTCACCGATGGAAAGACCGTCCTTCCCCTGCCTTCTTCGCAGGATCATAAGGCCATATTTGACGATGACAAGGGACCGAATACCGGCGGCATGGGGGCCTATTCGCCGGCGCCGGTCATCACTGAGGCGATTACCGCCAGGGTGATGAAAACGATCATGCTGCCCACGGTCCGGGGCCTGGAGGCGGAAGGAAGGCCATATAAGGGGATGCTCTATGCGGGACTCATGATCGACGGTGATCGGATCAATGTCCTGGAGTTCAATTGCCGTTTCGGCGATCCCGAGGCCCAGCCCCTGCTCATGCGTCTGCAGAACGATATCGTCGATATCCTTGATGCGGTCATTGACGATTGCCTTGACACCATCGAAATGAAGATCGATCCGTCGCCAGCGGTCTGCGTGGTGATGGCCTCCGGTGGATATCCGGGGGATTACGACAAGGGCAAGGGCATCAAGGGGCTGGCTGCGGCATCCAAGGTGGAGGGGGTGATGGTCTTTCATGCCGGCACCGGGATGAAAAACAGACGTATCGTCTCGTCCGGCGGTCGGGTCCTGGGGGTTACCGCCCGAGGCGAGGATCTCCGGCAGGCCATTGACCGCGCCTACAGTGCTGTCGATAAGATCCATTGGGACGGCTGCTACAGCCGAAGAGACATCGGTGCCAAGGCCTTGAAACGTACCGGGGCGAGTGCCGGAAAGGCGGTGGTTGGAATTGTAATGGGAAGCGAGTCCGACCTGTCGGTCATGCAGGCGGCCGCTGACTTTTTACGGGATATGGAGGTCCCCTTCGAGATGACCGTTGCCTCTGCCCACAGGTCTCCGGAGAGGGCTGTGGATTATGGGAAGAATGCCGGGAGCCGGGGCCTGAAAGTCATCATTGCCGGGGCCGGGATGGCAGCTCATCTGGCCGGCGTCCTGTCCGCTCACGCCGATATTCCCGTCATTGGTGTGCCTCTGGATGCATCGCCGTTCCATGGCATGGACGCGCTTCTGGCAACGGTACAGATGCCTCCGGGAGTGCCGGTGGCCACAATGGGTGTCGGCAGGTCAGGGGCGAAGAACGGTGCTGTGCTGGCAGTACGGATACTTGCCCTCGCAGATCCTGCCCTTGCGGTCAGGCTGGTTGCATTCAGACGGCAGATGGTGCAGAATGTTGATGATGCAGCCGGCCGGATTTCCGGTTGATCCCGCCGGGGGCTCCCTCGTCTCTGCTTCCTCGCTGACAAGGGCGGTTGCCTGCCTGCAAGAAGGTGGCATTGTTGCCTTCCCGACGGAGACATACTATGGTCTTGCTGCCGATCCCTTTAGCGAAAAGGCCCTGCAGGCCCTTTTTCATTTAAAGGCCAGGGATTATCGCAAGCCCGTTTTAGTCCTGATCCATGATGCCGCGCAATTGGGAGATATTGCCGAATCCATACCTGATATGTATAGGCCGCTGATGGATCGATTCTGGCCGGGGCCCCTGACCTTGATCTTTCCCGGGCGAAAGGATCTCCTGCCTTTGCTTACAGGCGGAACGGGGACAATCGGCGTCCGGATTTCTTCAAACGTCGTCGCAATGGAACTCTGCAGGAGATGGGGCCGCCCGATTACCGCGACCAGCGCCAATATCTCGGGGCTGGTCCCGGCCATATCTGCAGAGGAGGTTGAGACCATGCTCGGCCCGGGAGTGGATTTTATCCTTGATGGAGGAAGGGCGCCGGCAGGCCGATGTTCTTCCATTGTTGCCATTCAGGATGACCGCCTGTGCCTCATCAGGGAAGGGCAGATAGATTTTTCCCTGATTCTCGAGGGCCTGAAAGCATGACTGGGATGTTTTTATAAAAGTTTCGTCAAAGTGGCGGCATTGCCTTGCTGAAGTGATGGGCTTTCATGATGCGTTTTGACCGGCCAGTCCGGTCCAGCCATGCTGGCTTGCCGTCATTTTTGGTGCGGCAGTAAATACTCGTTGTGTTTTTCCTTGTAAGAAGTGATACTTTGCATGAAGTGCATTTTTTCTGGCTGCCATAATATTTCAGCCTGCAGAGATCTGATCTCTGTGTTATCGGCGATGGACAGCAAAAATAAGGATGGAATATGAGTATATTGAAATGGGATAAGGAATTCGCCCTTGAACAGGCGGCCGATGATGCGGAGCTTCTTCAGGAGTTATTGGGAATATTTAAGGAATCATACCGCTCCGACCTGGTTTTATTGAAGGAGGGGGTCCGGCTGGGGGACGCCAGACAGATCTGCAGTGCCTCACACTCCATCAAAGGGGCTGCGGCCAGTCTCGGTATTGAAGGAATACGTGAGGTCGCCATGGATATCGAGGCTGACAGCAGAAACGGATCTCTTACCGTGGCCAACGAAAAAATTCAGGACATGGAGGAAATGCTTCTCCATCTGCTGGCTCTGTAGCAGTTTGCGCCTGTTCTCATCCTTGCGGAGAGAACAGGCACTTTCATCGTTACCCTCTGGTTAACTGTCTGTATTTAATTCGATGAGGCTGATCTGCCTCGATTCCCAGGCGGGCCTTTTTATCCTTTTCATAATCCGAGTAATTCCCCTCGAACCAGACGACCTGCGAGTCCCCTTCGAATGCGAGGATGTGGGTGGCAATACGGTCAAGAAACCAGCGATCATGGCTGATGACCACCGCGCAGCCGCCGAAGTTCTCCAGGGCCTCCTCGAGGGCCCGCAGGGTATTGACGTCCAGGTCGTTTGTCGGCTCATCCAGCAGCAGGACGTTTCCCCCTTCCTTCAGCATCTTCGCCAGATGGACCCTATTGCGCTGGCCGCCGGAAAGAAGGCCTACCTTTTTTTGCTGGTCCGCGCCGGAGAAATTGAATTTTCCCACATAAGCACGGCTGTTTACCTCCTTTGTCCCCAGCCAGATGGTCTCCTGATTATCGGAGATAGCCTGCCAGATGGTCTGCTCCGGATCCAGTGAATCCCGGGATTGATCCACGTAGGAGAGTTTGACGGTCTCTCCAATCCGGAACGTGCCGCCATCAGGTTTCTCCTGGCCGGTAATCATCTTGAACAGGGTGGTTTTACCTGCCCCGTTGGGACCAATGACGCCCACGATTCCACCGGCGGGGAGCACAAAATTCATGTCGTCCACCAGGATGCGGTCGTCAAAACACTTCTGGACGTTTTCTGCATTAATGACCACCTTGCCCAGGCGCGGGCCTGGGGGGATGAAGATCTCCAACTCACGGGCCATCTGCTCCGTTTCCTGTGACATCAGTTTTTCATAGGAGCTGATACGGGCCTTGGATTTGCTGCGCCTGCCCTTGGGAGACATCCTGATCCATTCCAATTCCCTCTGCAGGGTCCGTCTTCGCTCGCTCTCTTTTTTCTCCTGCTGCGCAAGTCGCTTCTCTTTCTGATCCAGCCAGGAAGAATAATTCCCCTTCCAGGGAATGCCGACACCCCGGTCCAGCTCAAGGATCCAGCCGGCGACGTTATCGAGAAAATAACGGTCGTGGGTGACGGCGATGACTGTTCCCGGATAGGCCTGGAGATGGTGTTCAAGCCAGGTCACCGACTCGGCGTCCAGATGATTGGTCGGCTCGTCCAGCAGGAGGATGTCCGGCTGCCTGAGCAGGACCCGGCAGAGGGCGACCCGCCGCTTTTCCCCGCCGGAGAGGATGTTGCATTTGGTCTCAGGAGGCGGACAGCGCAGGGCGTCCATAGCCATCTCCAGCCGGCTGTCCAGATCCCAGGCGGAGAGGGTGTCGAGTTTCTCCTGGACCACGGCCTGCCTGTCGATCAGGGCCTGCATCTCGTCGTCGGTCATGGGCTCGGCAAATTTCTCGTTTATGGTGTTGAACTCCTTGATGAGATCAACGGTATCCTGGACACTTTCCTCGACAATCTGCCGGACGGTTCTCTCGGGATCGAGGTTGGGCTCCTGGGGGAGATAATCGATGGTAAGTCCGGGCGAGAGGATGGTTTCGCCGTTAAATTCGGTATCGATTCCGGCAAGAATCTTCAACAGGGTGCTTTTTCCGGAACCGTTCAGGCCAAGTACGCCTATCTTGGCGCCATAAAAGTAGGACAGCGATATGTCCTTGATTACCGGCTTGTTGTCGTAATATTTACTTACCTTGATCATCGAATAGATAATCTTCTTGTCGTCGACGCTCATCGTTCACCTTAAGAATCTGATATTTCGCCCGGGGGAGGGCCAGGAATACGTGATTGTTTCAATGTAAAGCTGGCCCAAGCCATCTGTCGGTGCCGGACCATGCATGCCTGATAATGTACCCTGGAATGGCGGAAAAGAAAAGAACCCGATCGCTCTTTGGAGATACGGCGGCTCAGGGTTCGGCGGGAGGGGAACGTTATCGAGATGGAGGAGCCTCAAATGGTATGGGGTCACAGGCGGATTCGGCAAGGATTAAGACCCTGATGAAGTCGGGATTGACTGTATAACCGGGCTGAAAACAGGGAGATCCTGAGTAGTTAGTAATCGATCAGATGGTCGTAACGGCTGATTCTGTCCAGGCTGGCCGCAGGGATGCGGTGTGCCGGTATTTCCTGAGGGTGTCCTTCAACTCGCAGCGGCCGGACTGGGCGCAGCAGAGGCAGATGCATCAGCGCTTTTCTCCTGGGAGATGTTCTCTGTTGAGGAAATGCAGGATTATCCGGTGGAGAAAAGATGGGTCGCTGCTGCCGGTCAATTCGCGTATGGAGTGCATTGCCAGGCTGGGTGCGCCGACATCGACTGTGGGTACGCCCAGACGGGAGGCGATCAGCGGACCAATGGTGCTGCCGCAGGCCATGTCGTTTCTCATGACGAATTCCTGGGTCTTGACCTGGACCTCATCGGCCAAGAGCTGAAACACGGCCTTGCTGAAGCTGCTGGTCGCGTAACGCTGGTTGGCGTTGATCTTGATTACCGGACCGTGATTGAGCAGGATCGTGTGCAGGGGATCTGCCTTGTCTGTAAAATTGGGATGCCCGCCGTGGGCGTTGTCCATGGAAATGAAAAAAGACCTGCTCAGACTGATCTGCCGGGACTGGACATCGGGGATGATCCGTTCGAGGGTGGCGAGGGGAAAGGAACCCTGAGCCCCTGTTGCGGACATCGATCCTGTCTCTTCGTGGTTGTTGCAGATAAACATCCGACTGCCTGTTCCCCTTGCCTCAAGCATTGCCTGCATTCCCACGAAGCAGCTGAGAAGATTGTCGAGGCGGCCGGCGCTGATGAAGTCATTGTTGAGCCCCAGCAGGCAGGGAGGTTGCCAGTCGTAGCAGAACATGTCAAAGCCAAGGATTTCGGCAGCATTTTTCTCCGGATATTCCCTGGCGATCTGGTCTTTGAGGATGGCCTTGAAGTCAGGGAAGGTCTCGGAAATCATGTGGGAAATAATCGGGACCATATGCAGTTGGGCATTGATGGACCGATTACTATTGGCCTTTCGATCAAGATGAATGGCCAGGCTGGGGATGATGAGCAGGGGCTGCCTGAAATCCAGAAGCAGGGTCTGCAGGGTGTCGCCGATCCTGCAGCTGACCCTGCCGGCGATGGACAGCGGCCTGTCGAACCATGGGCTCAGCAGGGCGCCGCCGTAAATTTCCACACCTAATTGATGCAATTGCTGGTTCCTGGCGTCGGGGCGGGGCTTGATCTGCAGGCTGGGACTGTCGCTATGGGCCCCCAGAATTCTGAACCCTGCCGCGGCCGGGGACTCCGAGCCCAGAGAAAATGCAATCAGGGCACCGTCTTCTCGGACAACGAAGTAGGAATTCCCCGGGCTCAGTTGCCAGTTTTCCTGTTCGCGAAGGGGGATGAAACCGTGGGATCTGAAACGCTCTGCCATGGCGGAGACGGCGTGAAAGGGCGTCGGCGAGGCAGTGAGAAAATTAAAGAATGCCTCATTAAGGCTTTGAGTATCCATCTTTGTTCAAATATGCAGGCATATGATAAATGAGCAGACCAAGAGAAGAATGCAGCAGGAGATATAATTGGCCGCCCGTTGAGGTCTGAAAAACCGTACCTGCTCTGTTTGTATCATCTTCGGCCGTATTTTTCCAGGAGATATTCGGCTGGCAGAGGCCTGCCCTCAGCCGATAAGCATGGAAATTTCTTATTGATACTTCTGCTTTAATTCGTAGAGCCTGTCAAGATATCTGTCCTTGTATCGCAGTTGGCTGCCGCTGTTCTCCATTTCCGTAATCAGGGCATCTATGGCCTGATTGATCTGTATCCCGTTCCTGTTGTTGGATTCCTGGTTCGCTCTGTCAATTGCAAGGATGCTGTAATAGGTTACGGTCAATCGTACGGCGGGGTCCCGTCTGAACAAGTAGAGGCGCCCGCCAATGGTATTAAGAAAAAAACCCGCATATTCGTACAGGGAATTTGGCGGAATTCGTAATGAAAATCCCTTCTGCAGACTGTCAGGAGATTCGCTGAGGGAGAAAAAGTCGGCAAAAACGTCTTCCAGGGAAGGTTTTTCCTGGTCGAAAACGGCCTTGATGATGGTGATATTGTCCTTGCCCACCGCCCTGAAAAAGTGAGCGGTATTTTTTACAATCGTTGCCATATTATCGGTTTCGCGCAAGACCACGGGAGGATTGTCCAATAATTTTTGCATGAGTTCCAGACTGTACATCTTGCTTGGCTTTCCGAGATGAAAGGCCTGGATGTAGGGCTGTGCGTCCAGATGCGCATAAAACGCGTTGATCCTGTCGATTGCCTGCGTGGGAGTTGTTGCTCCGGGAGGGGCTGCCTGCTGCACATCGCCGGAAGACGGCGGGGATGGTTGTGCGACCTCCGATGGTGGGGCCTGTTGTCCCTTATCGGACGCGATGGGCGTGCTTACTCCGGGGCTGGAAATAATCTGGTCTCCCGGTTTCGACGGCTCTGCAGTATTTTCCCTGCCGCCCTGTTGATCGAAGAGATGCAGGATATTGCGGTGCGTGCCGATGGCGAAGAGGAGGACGGCGACAAGGATCACCAGAATCGGCATCAGAAGAATCCTGGATGCTCTTTTTTTTCTGCGGGACGATGGATTTGCTCTTTCCGGTATCATGGTAATAGATGGGAGAATGTAATGGTTGTAATAGAGAAAAGAGGATGAACTGCCAAATAAACCAGCACGGCAGGACCGTACTGGCCGACCGCAATAAAACATGAAAGCGTGACACTTCGGTATGGCGAGGTCGCTGTTTCTGCGGAGCTTTCATGCAAATATACTGCAAGCATGCAGCAATGTCACGGGGCTTTTCGTCTCTCTTTCTCCGGGGAAAACAGGACCGGAAAACCAAAGCAGACGGAGCCGGACGGTTTCATGGACTTCATCCCAACGCATTGACGTACTGTTTGTTCTTCTCGGATACTGGTTTTATGCTTGACTGAAAATCTTTAAGGAATTATTCTACCTCGTCAACTTTAAGGATGAATGGAATTGTACGTATGTATATGCGGATGACCTGTTTGCGAGACTTTAATCAATATTTTGTGTGGAGGAAAAGATCATGACAATTTGTGTAGTTGGCCATTCTAACCCGGATACCGATTCTGTGACTTCTGCAATTGCACTGGCTGCGCTTATGGCGGCACAGGGCGCCGATGTCAAGGCATGCATGCAGATAGATGCCGCTGGGTTAAACCCGGAATCCAAGATGGTTCTTGACCGTTTTGGTCTTGCCACTCCAGAGGAGCTCAAGGATGCCGCCGGCAAAAAAATCGCTCTGGTTGATTTCAGTGATATCGCCCAGGCCCCTGCAAATATCACCAGTGCCGAGATCGTCACTGTCGTTGATCATCATAAGATTGGCGATATCACCACCAATAACCCGATCCTGTTCAGAAGTGAGCCTGTCGGATGCACCGGTACCGTGCTGAATAAGATGTTTAAGGATGCTGGCGTCAAAATCCCCAAAAATGTTGCTGGCGGCATGCTGGCAGCTATCTTGAGCGATACCGTAAATTTCAAGTCTCCAACCTGCACCCCGGACGATAAGGCTGCCGTTGAAGATCTGAAGAAGGTTGCAGAGGTTAAAGACACCAACGAACTCTTCATGTCCATGCTGAAGGCCAAATCCGCTGTCGCTGGTATCCCCGCCAAGGATCTACTCTTCCGTGACTATAAAGACTTTGATATGAAGGGCAATAAGGTCGGCGTTGGTCAGCTTGAGCTTGCCACCCTTGATCAGGTCGCCGATGTTCGCGGCGCGCTCTTGGCAGAAATGGAGAAGGTTAAGGCTGACGGCCGTCACTCCGTTCTCCTTATGCTCACTGATGTTGTTAAGGAAGGAACAGATCTGGTTGTCGTCTCCGATGATCCTGCCCTGATCGAGCAGGCCTTCAACAGCAAGCTCTCTGGAACATCCATGTGGATTGACGGCATGATGAGCCGTAAAAAGCAGACCATCCCCAATCTGCAGAAGGCATTCGGCTGCTGATATCAGAGGCTTGGGCGTCTGATAGTGTTCGGTTGAATGGACGCATCAAAAAGGCCGGATCAGGGAAACCTGGCCCGGCCTTTTTGTTTTCCCGGAAATGCTGCAGTGTACATCTTCCTGTTCTCTCCGCCTGATTTATAATAACCAAGCGCACTTCTCTTGTGTTTACCGTGATGGGCACTGTATGTCCTTGACCTTTTCCTCATAGGAAAACCCAGGGTCCCTTTCCTGCGTGTGGCAGTTGACGCACACCTGCCTTATCCCCGCCCTGTTCGGTTTGCTGCTCTCCGGGTTCTCTGCATGGGTTCTGCCCGGGCCATGGCAGATCTCACAGCCAACGGACTGCAGAGAGGATGGCAGGGTGAGAAGTTCCGTCCTTTCGGCAGGATTCTTGGGAGAACCTTTGATCTGAGAGGTCACATGGCACGGAAGGCATTCAGTATTCCTTTCCTGCTTAACCCTCTGCAGGCTTGCATAAGACCTGGCGTGCCGGGTTGACAACCAGAAATCAGACTGAGGCTGGTGGCAGGATCGGCATTGGGTGGGGCCCGCAAAGGGATGAGCAGGGTCTGCTGTGCCCTGAGCGACGGCATCGTTAATGATGCCTGTCTTGGAGGTCTGGCTGTTTAACGTATTGATCTGCTGTTTGATTCCTGAGACGATTTGTTCCACTTTGGCGTCTTTTGGCAGAGAGGCGGAGAGGGTGATGGTCTTTGCCGTGAAGGTTGAAGGGACTGATCCCTTTGGGTTTTCAGCTTCATATTGTGCCTTCAGCGTCCCGATCTGCTGCATGAGATCCTGTCTGGTATTTTTTAGCTGGACCAACTGCCCGCTCCTGTCTGGCGAATTTTCTCCGGTAGTCTCCGCGGTGGCTATCTGGGTATTGACTGATTCGAGGCTGGATTTCAGGGCATCCATTCTTCTGTTCAGGTCTGATTTCCACTTGCCGGAATTGCCCCAGGCGATATCCAGGGCCATGAGGTATTTTCCCTGTGACAGTGTCCCTGCGAGGAGGGTGTTGTTGCGCTGGAAGGGGCCCGGTCCCGCCATTTGCGGATCCGCTGAAATAATAATGTTGATGGCCGGATAGCGCTGGGCGATCTCTTCATTGTCGTTTTGTGAAAGATTGGACAGAAGGATTATCTTGTCACATTTTTTGGATAAAATGAGGAGTTGAGCCGGCAGTATCGAACGCCAGTCACCCATGTGCAAGCCCTCCGGAAGTGAGGCCCTCTGGTTTGTCAAGCCGATGATGCCAATTCGCGTCTGGCCTGCAGCTTTAACGATGAAGGAGGGGAAAACGGGGGCGTTGGCCGCGTTAAGGATATTGGCGGATAGCCATGTCAGCGGCCTTCCCTCCGGTTTTGCAAGAAGATCGGTTCCGGCAGCCAGGTCCAGCGGGCCGACGGCTACAGCATCGTATCGCATCCTGGCGTAAGCCTCGCGGATTCCGGCGGCAGCGATCTTTTCCTGGAATGCACCCTGCAGGGGCGCCGTATGTTTGAACAGGAGGTTGCCTGCATCAAGGACAAGAACCGGTCCCTGCGCCTGCTGTCTGGCCGTCTCTATCTGGTACGCCTTTCTGGACAGACCGCCCAGTTGATTGGCATGTCAGCCGCAGCCTTCAATTTCGCCACCGACCTGGCCCGAATAGAGGAGACGCAACTGGTCATGAGCGAGCGCTGTCCGTGGCAGGAAGATCAGGAAAATGGTGAGAAGCAATCCGCAATATACCAGAGGCGCAGCGGAGAAAATGAAATTGGGGCTTTTGGTGGTATTCATTGGTCAAAGAATTGGAATTTAAAAAAGAGTGAAAGAAAATTCGTTTTAGGGGTTCTAAAAAAGGGCAGGGCGAGACAAGGGTGCGGCTCTCACTCCCGTCAGGTACTGATATTGGTAAAATATTCCTTTTCTTAAAAAATATCATATATGCTATAGTGAATCAATCAGGATAATGATTGCTGTCTGTGAATCAGTGCCTTTCTTGAATTGACGGCGCGTCGCATTGTCGCTTCCGGGGATTGTCGATCGGAATGATGCCCCGGGGGCGGATCCGAATGGGGATGAAGGTGAGAAGGATTTTGGAATGATGAAGATACTGTATAAAAACCCCCATGGCATCGAGGTCGCATTCTGTGTTCAAAATATATCTGAAAACCGCAACGGTCGGAAGATTTCTGCTTGGCCTCATAGGTATGTATAGACTTGCTTTGCAGGATATGTGTTTTTTCTAACAGGCTTGCGGAAAATGAACGATACGACTCATGATATTTCTGCAAGAAAAATAGTGGTTGTCGATGCGGAGAGGCTCTCTCTGGACATGAGCCGGGCTGCGCTGGAACAATCGGGCCATCACGTCACCTGCGCGTATACGGGAGAGGAGGCTGTGGAGCTTGCCGCAACGATGCATTTCGAGCTCGCGGTGATCAGTGTCGTCCTGCCTGGAATAAACGGCATCGAAACCTTTGTGTCGATGCGGATGAAGGCTCCGAGTCTGGCGGGAATCCTCCTTTCGACTCCAACTGACAGCACCCTGATTGTGGAGGCAATGAATCAGGGCTTTGATGGTGTCATTGAGAAGCCTCTTAATCCGGATAATCTTGTCAAGGTGGTTAACGAAACCCTTGTATTTGTACGATCCCGAGAGGAAAATACACGCTTAAAAACCCTTGCTCCCCTCTATAGGCTTGGCGAAAAATTTTTGTCTGCAACCTCTGCCGAGCAGATTTATAATGCCCTTCTGGAGGCAGTATCCCGGGAAATTCACGTTCCCTCCATTTCCCTGATGATGTTTGACGAGGCCAGCGGTCGACTTAAGATCGTTGCCTCCCGCGGAATGAGCAAAGAACTGGCCGAGACCATCAGCATTAAACCCGGCGAACAGATTGCAGGGTGGGTTTACGAGAAAGGCAAGCCGGTGATCTTGAATAAATTGACCCAGCATTATTCTCCTTTCTCCCGGTTGCTTACCCGGGATGCGATTGCGGCCTCGATTTCCTTTCCCCTGGTTTCCCGTGATCGGGTCATAGGTGTCATCAATATCAGTCAGATGGATTCTAATATTGAATACAGCCAGTCCGATATTGAGATGCTCTCCGTCATTACCGGCCAGGCTGTGATGGCACTTGAGAACGTGGCATCAATGGCAGAGCGGGAAAATGCCATCAGAGTCCGGGCAATGCTGGAACAATATGTCGCCCCGGAGGTTGCAGAACTGCTCATGGCCAGCAAACACAATCTGATGGATGTGGGTGGGGTTCAGGAAATCACGGTGCTCTTTGCCGATATCAGGAATTTTACCCATCTCGTCCAGCATCTTCCACCTGAAAAGCTGCGCATCTTTCTCAATGCCTTTTTTGATATCTTTTCAAATGTGGTCTTTTCCTGGAAGGGGACCCTGGACAAATTCATGGGAGATGCGGTCCTTGCAATTTTCGGTGCTCCCATAACCCTTGAAAAGGCCAGTTACGCCGGGGTGTCAGCGGCCTGCCAGATCCTGCACGAGTTCGAGATCCTGCAGAAACGATGGATGCTGACCTCTGTCCTGTTCCAGGATATCGGGCTCGGTATCGGGATGAGTAAAGGCGAGATGTTCCTTGGCAATGTCGGATCGTCACGACGACTTGATTATACGGTCATCGGGACGGATGTCAATATTGCCCAACGCCTTGCCGCCGATGCAAAATCCGGGCAGATTCTAGTTACCGGAACTGTGCATGCCGATATCGGTGAGGATTTTCCGTTTCGGAAGGAGAAGGCCAGGGTATTGAGGGGACTGGAAAAAGAGGTGGAGCTCTATTCCCTGGCATTGCCGGAGCGGAATGGCCAGGGACTGTAGAGGAAGACTAGCCTGCACATTCAACGATATACAATGAACCCGCCATGCTGATTCTATCGCCGTGGCGCAACTGCCTTCCGCGCCGTAATTCCCTCTGGCCATTGACTGCGACCTCGCCGTTCAGGATCCGTATCTTTGCCTCCAGGCCATTCTCGACAATTCCCGCATGCTTCAGAAATTGACCAAGACGAATTGGGGGCCTGGAAATTCTAATTACGCACTGTTCCGATGACTGCATAAGTGGTATCGTGGACTCTGGAGTATGCATGGCTTCTATGATGGGGGAATCTGTGACAATGCCTGTCAGATAAAGAATGTCGGGGGTATATTCTTTTCCGGAGAAGAGGGTGTTTCGGGTTGAAGAAAATGGATACACAGGAAAACCTTGTCTTCCTATTCTCCGCATTATAACGGACTTTTCAGATAATGGAAAGAACCGGAAGGCCCGTTTCCCGTATCATGACGGAGACGGAAGGGGACGCAGGATTGGCGAGTATCCCTTAGTGATAAAATTTCGCATAAATGGAAATGATGTGATTGTTTGTTTATTGAAAGGTATTAATTACTACAAGAGGTAAAGATTGTGAAGTTATGTGATCCTGCTTTATTCAGGCAGGAATGCTACATTAATGGCAGGTGGATATCCTCGCGGAAGACCATTGTTGTAACCGATCCGTCTGATGGTGCAGTGCTCGGCTCCGTGCCGGCATTGGGCAGGGACGAGACCGAACAGGCAGTCAGGGGCGCCGGAGAGGCCTTCCCCCTCTGGAGCAGGTTGACAGCCAAGAAACGATCCCTGGTCCTTAAACGATGGCATGCGTTAATTTGTGAAAATGAAAACGATCTTGCGTACATAATGACCTGTGAGCAGGGAAAGCCCCTGTCCGAGGCCGTCTCGGAGATTCAATCTGCAGCCGCTTATATCGAGTGGTTTGCCGAAGAGGCGAAAAGGGTGTATGGTGACACCATTCCCATGTCGCAGGAAGGAAAACGCATCATCGTTCTGAAAGAACCTGTAGGCGTTTGTGCGGCCATTACGCCATGGAATTTCCCCTCGGCCATGATTGCGAGAAAGACGGCGCCTGCACTTGCCGCCGGCTGTACTGTTATTGTCAAACCGTCTGAATTGACCCCGTTTTCTGCGATGGCGCTGGCTGAACTTGCTGATCGAGCTGGCTTTCCGCCGGGTGTCTTCAATGTTGTGACAGGGCCGGCTGAGGAGATTGGATCTGTTCTGACCGGCAGCGTCGATGTCCGTAAGTTGAGTTTCTCGGGCTCGACAGCTGTGGGCAGACTCTTGATGCGTGATTGCTCCGACAGTCTGAAAAGGATATCACTCGAACTGGGTGGACATGCACCCTTCATAGTTTTCGAAGATGCCGACATTGATGCCGCCGTCGCCGATGCGGTGGCATCTAAGTTCAGAAATTCCGGCCAGACCTGTGTCTGTGCCAATCGGTTTATTATTCATGATTCTGTCTATACGGAATTTGTGGAAAAATTTGTGCAGGCCGTCGAACAGCAGCTTTCAGTCGGTCCCGGGCGTATTTCGGACCATAATCAGGGTCCGCTCATCGATATGGATGCCGTAGAAAAAATAGAAGATCAGATCAGGGATGCGTTAAGCAAGGGTGCAAGGATAGCAACCGGCGGAAGCCGGATACCCGGAAAGGGCTATTTCTTTGAACCGACTGTGCTGCTCAATGTGCTGCCGACAATGAAAATACTGCGGGAAGAGACCTTTGGCCCTGTCGCTCCCGTTTCCAGTTTTACAACGGAATCAGAGGCTGTTGCGATGGCAAACGACTCGGAATACGGGCTGGCCGCCTATTTTTACAGCAGAGATGTCGCAAGGGCCTGGCGGGTCACGGAATTGCTGGAGTACGGGATGGTCGGGGTTAATACCGCGCGGCTCTCATCGGAGGCGGCTCCCTTTGGCGGGATGAAAAAGTCGGGCCTTGGCAGGGAGGGCTCCAAATACGGTATGGACGAATATCTCGAAATAAAATATATGTGTATTGGCAGAGTATCTTAGAATAGGTATATGATATCATATCATTATGCGGCAGATTGCTCCATTGTCTCTTCGGAGACTCGAAAAAGGCGTTGGGATGTTTCTTCGTGAGATGTTCATCCATGGCTCCATCGTCTGGAATAAATAATGTTTTGTATAGAGATAACTGATGGAATAATTTAATAACGGAGGGCGAGAAATGAATACAATTATAGATAATTATCGGGTAGTTTGCAGTTTAGTTGTTGTTTGCACCCTGTTTCTTTTCACAAGCTGCTCAGGAAGGAGCACTTCTTCACCGGATGAATTGCCTGCACTCTCCAATACTGTCGGCAATTACTCAGATATCGAGTTGCCGGCGGAAATGAAGTGGACCGGCAAGGGGACCATGGCCATCAACACAGACTCGTTCTCCGGTGGAGTCCTTGAGTATAGCGGCAGAGTGGAGTTAAACTCTCTGAAGGACTTTCTTATCGCGTCCATGAAGAGGCATGGCTGGAAACATGCGGGAGAGGCAACATACAGCAGTATTCTTCTCGCCTTTACAAAGCCAAATAAGACATGCATGGCAATCCTCAATGAAGGGCTCGGCGGCACGTTTGGCTACTCCTATGTGACGCTCTATGTGACATTTGATAAGATTGCTGCCAGGGGATCACAGTCCTACGAAGAACCCGCTAGGGGTACGGACAACAGCTACTACGGACAGCCCAAAGGTGGGGACAACAGCTCTTCTAAAGGGGGGGACAGCAGTCCTTACGGACAGTCTAAAGGTGGAGATAAATATGGCTCTCCCAAAGGCAGCGATTCCTCCAGTGCGCCGATGGACCCCTTTGATGGTCCCTATAAATAATATCAGAAAAACCGAAGTGAGTATGCGGAGCGTAATCTGCCTAACCTGCAGCCGTCTGTCTGGAGAGGCGGATTTTCGCTCTTCACTGAGGTGAGATTATATACCGGTAATGCATTCTGAATGGAGTGATGCCGGCAGGCACGGCAGGACAGGCTTGTCGTTGTGGTACGCCTGTGAATCGAATCGACCAGAGAAGTGGGGAGTCGTTTGTTGGATTAATCTGGCCGTGTTGCGGCATGTTTGAACTTTGATGGTCTGACCGGATACGGATTGTAGCTCTATCTATGGAAATCGATAAAGACAAACAAACGCTGGCGAAATTTGAAATCGCCAGAAGGCTGGATCGTGCCGAAAAGGAGCGGGTTCGCAAGCGTCTCTTGGCTGCTCTTGAGCAGTTGAGAGAACATGATTTCGCAGTCCTTTTCCATGATGAAATTATTGAAAAACTGTCCCAGTACCTCTGCGAGCTCGACTTCGGCAAAGATCAGGAATCCGTTCTGGCGATCCTGGATGATCTGGGCGTCGCATGCTGCAGTTCGGAGGCAGGTGTTCGAGAACGGGCACTTATGATTCTTTGTGTTTTTTCAGAACATGCACTGAAAAACAATTCTCATATTCTTGTCCATAAAATAGCTGATATATTCATACAGTGGCTGGAGTATGAAACGGAATACATCCCCGGATTTGCCGGAATCTGTCAGCAGATTCAAAAGATCAGCCTGAAGTTCCTTGGCAGTGATTTCCTGCGTGAAGCTGAGGAATTGCTGGATCTCCTTCATGAAATTCAGTCAGGCGCTTTGGAGAAGAGCAACATTATCAAGGGGATGATTGCTAAGACCCAGGATGGAATAGCCAAGAAGGATATACTGGCCGACCTTACTGAAATCTATCTCAATGTGGCCGATGATCATAACCGGGTTGCCGGGGTGCTCCTCAAGAGCCTGGGGAAGAGAGCCGTGATTTTTCTTCTCAATAAGCTCATGCACAGTGATGTCAAAGAACAGCGTTTTTTGCTTATGCGGCTGATCCCCGAGGCCGGGAAAAGCGCCGTTTCAGTCTTTGAGGAATGTCTGGAAAAAAATCCTCCCTGGTATGTCATACGCAATATTATCTGCATGATCGCTGAAAACGGAGATCCCGCCCTGTTCAATCTGGTGAAACCCTATCTCCGTTATTCTGATATTCGCGTGCAGCAGCAGGCCATTGTCTGTATCCGAATGCTTGGGGGGGAGGAGATGAAACAGAGACTCGTCGCCGCCCTCCCCGAAGTCCATGATGAATTGAAAATATGGCTTGTCATGGAGCTTGGCCGCTATTCGGGAAGCGATGTCGCCTCAGTGCTCCTGGATCTTTTTGAGAGACGGGGACTTTTCTCTGCGCCTGTGGCTGAAGAACTCCTTATCAAGCTCTGTATCGCTTTAAAGGCCTTTCCGTGTCAGAGAACGGTTAAGGATTTAAAACAACTGATAGAAGAACGACGGCAGATCCCATTGGCAACGGATAAAATCCGGACCCTGGCCGAGGAGGTCCTGGCCGTCGTCACACCCAAGGTGCGGCATGAATCGAAAGGCGAGATGGATGCATTAAATGCACTGTCCTTTGATTCGGATCCGATTCTGGAGCACACCGCCAAAAGACGGCAGAGTGATTTTATAGAAGAAATACACAATATTGTCGGTAAGGGCAATATAGGTAAGGCCACGGAGATGGTCTATGCTGAGGCCGTCAGGGTAATTGGAGAGCGGGACTTCAAGTCGGCTGAATTATTTCGGGATAAATTGCTTGAAATCAACCCCATGGCCTTGTCGCAGGCCCTGAAGATCAGTGAACTCCTTGAGAAGGAAAAGGGTTCGACCATTACCGGGCACCACATCGAGATCTGGAGTGCGCTCTATGAGAAAATGACGACCGAGGAGTTTAACGCGCTGCATTTTGCGATGAAGCGCGAGACTTATGGTCCGGAAGAGATCATCGTGCGGAGTGGTGAGATGGACCCCTGTCTTTTTTTCGTCAACTCCGGTCTTGTGCATCTGTCATGCCTGTGCGGCCACAAGGAAACCTTTCTCAAACGGCTGCAGCCAGGTGAAGTCATCGGTGTCGGACAATTTTTCTCTGTCTCCGTCTGGACAGTCTCCCTGGTCTCACAGAGTGTTGCGAATGTTCACGTTCTTGAGCGGGACCGGTTTCTGGCATTGAAGAAGAGCTTTCCCCATCTTGAGAAAAAACTCCATGAGTTCTGTCTGAAATATGACCTGATCCCCTGGCTCCTGCAGATGACAGGGAGCGACCGGCGGGAATTTGCCCGCTACCCGCTGTCGGTACTGATCGACAGCGTCCTGCTTGATCCCTACGGGGTCCAGGAGCAGCATGCGGTCAAAGGCGAAATGATCGATATTTCCAGAGGGGGCTTTTCCTTTTCCATCGGAATGCTGAATGAGGAAAGGGCAAAAGTCCTTCTTGGCCGGCAGATTATTTCTGAAATTCATTTGGGGGCAGGAAATGTCTTGAAGTGTTTCGGGAAAATTGTCGGAGTCCGATTCCCCCGCGACGCGACCAAGAATTGTTCCGTTCATGTCAAGGTCTATTCTTTGATCGAACAGAATGATATCATGCGCTGCATGGCTTCAAGCCTCTGATATTTTATGCTATCATGAAACGCTAGGCTTGAGGCTGGTTGATGGTTGGATGGTATTGCCCGCAGGGGGGCCGTGACGGCTCGCGATTTCCCTGGTTTCATTATTTTCAGAGGATGTCGTAGAGTGACTGGACCTGCCGTAGAGAAGAGAATTATTGTAAAAAATCTGAAAATTTTCCCGCCGCTGGCCCTGGCGCCCATGGTCGGTCTTTCCCATACGGCGATGCGCTCTCTTGTTCAGGAACAGGGGGGCGTCGGTCTTCTGTTTACCGAAATGCTGGCGGCCCGGAGCCTGCCCGATGAAAACGAGAGACACTCCCCTCTTCTGATAAGAAGTGCGACTGAAAAGCCGCTTTTTTATCAACTTTTCCTTAACGAAATCGATCAGGTTGAACCGGCTGTCCGCCAGTTGCTCAAGTTTGATGCCCACGGCATCGATCTGAATCTCGGCTGTCCTGCTCCCAAGCTCAGAAAACAGGGAGCAGGCTGCTACTTAGTAAGGGATCACAAGCACCTGTCTGCAGTGGTTGCCAGGCTCCGCAAGGCGACGGACCTGCCTCTCAGCGCCAAGATCAGGCTTGGCGATCAGCTAGACACGGTGGCGCTCGCCTCACTCTGCCGGATGCTGGAGGGGGAAGGGATTGATCTTCTGACGGTGCATGGACGTCTGCATGGCGAAAAATTTTGCCGGAAACCCCGATGGGACTGGATTGGCAAGGTCAAGGATATGGTGTCGATACCGGTCCTTGCCAATGGCGGCATCTTTTCTGTGGAGGATGCCCGCATATGTCTGAGAATGTCGCAGGCAGACGGTCTGATGGTTGGGCGCGGCGCTGCCTGGCGGCCCTGGCTGCTTGCCGATATCGGCAGGGAGATATACGGAATTCCGGATTCATGCACACGGGTCGGCAGGGAGCAGGTGTACTTCAGATTCATTGAACTGCTTACTGAACGGTTCCCCAGAGAGCGGCGGCTGGGCAGACTCAAGCAGTTCACCCACTATTTTGCCGGTACCTATACATTCGGGCATCATCTCGCGACTGCGGTTCAGACGAGCGATTCGGTAGAGCAGGCCGCAGGGCGGGCGAAAGAATTTTTCGACCAGCCGTCATGCTGAACTGTATCAGTGCAGGGACGCGGAAAGGACAAGATCACAGCGCTGCGGCTTCTTGAAGAAAATGACAGGGGGGCTCATCGGGAGAATTTCGCTCTCAGTTTGTGAAGTATCTCGGTGAGTTCGGGCAGGCGCAGCTGGTAGAGGACAAAGCAGTAGAGCAGGGCTGAACTGGCTATCAGGGTGAAAAGCGCAATGCTTTTCTGCAGGAGATTGCCGATGAGCCAGGAGGCGAGGATGCTGCGTTCTCCGATGATCAGCAGGGACATGCACAGCGTTGCCGCGAGGATCTTTGCCGCCCCTTGCAGCAGTGAGGACAGGGAGTAGCCCCCCATCTTTTTATAGAGGACCCAGCTCAGAAACAGGAAATTTGCCGCCATGGTACAGGACATGGACAGGGCGATGGCCCTGTGCTGAAAGGTATGAATGGCGGCGCTGATGATTGCGATATTGCCCAACACGGCCAGAAAGCTGGCAATAACCGGATATTTCGTATTATTCAAGGCATAAAAGACCGGCACAAGGATCTTGTTGGCCGAGTAGGCGAAAAGGCCTAGAGCGTAGAGCGAAAGGGCCTGGGCGGTGGCTGCGGTATCGAAGCCGGTGAAGGCGCCCCGCTCAAAGATAAACCGGATGATGGGCTCTGAAAGCAGGATAAGGCCCGCCGAAGCCGGGATGGTCAGGCAGAAGACCATGGTCAGCGACGAGACAAGAGTCTCCCGCATTCCCTGCATATCGTTTTGGGCGGCATGGCGCGCCATTACTGGGATGGCGGCGATGGAGAAGGCGACGCCGAAGAGCCCGATGGGGAGCTGCACCAGCCTAAAGGCGTAATTCAGCCAGGAAACCGAGCCTTCGGCGCAGGATGATGCGAAGTTGGTATTGATGAAGAGGTTGAGCTGGGTGGCCGAAAGCCCGATGGTTGCCGGCACCATCAGGCGTACTATCCGTCTGAGGCCGGGGTCTGAAAGGCGGAGATGGGGGTGGAAGGAAAAACCGGTCTTGAACAGGGCGGGGAGCTGCACTCCCAGCTGTAATATGCCTCCGATCAAGGTGCCTATGGCCATGCCGACGATGGCCGGTTGGCCAAAACGAGGCAGGAGCAGGGCCAGGGCCACCCCCCCGAGGATGGATCCCAGATTGAAGAAGCTTGAGGCCATCGCCGGCACGAAGAAACGGCCTTTGGTATTCAAGATCCCCATCACCACCGCCGCCAGGGAGACAAAGATCAGAAAGGGCATCATGATCATGGTCAGCTTTGCCGTCAACGCGGCCTTGCCGGGAATATCGGCAAAGTCGGGTGCCATCATTGCGGCAAGAGGCCCTGCAAGCCAGACGCCCAGGAGCGTGATGATGCTGAGGGCCAAGGCAAAAAAAACCAGGACATTGGAGGCAAGCTGCCAGGTCTGCTTTTCCGTGCGGTTGGTGTCGTAGTCGGAAAAGACCGTCACAAAGGCGGCGGAGAGTGCTCCCTCAGCAAAGAGGTCCCTGAGCAGGTTGGGGATTCGAAAGGCGACCACGAAGGCGTCATAGGCTGTCCCCGCCCCGAACATGCTGGCGAATATCTGCTCGCGAACCAGGCCCAGGACCCGGCTGCACATCACCGCAATACCCACCGTTCCTGCCGATCGGGCAATTTTCCCGCTCTCTTTTGCTGCTTTTTCCAATGTGTGCTGCCTTTATTCTGAAATGAAGGGTGTACAACTCCGTGTGGAAGATACCTTTTCTTGCGCTATTTTTCCAGACAATCATGAAATCCCCTGTAAAGAGTCGTTTTCCTGAGAGTTCTCCTTTAAAAACGGCAGAAGGAATGTCAAACATGCTTGACTTTTGTCTGTTAAACTGAATATATGAGTCAGTAATCTTTTGCAGAAGCCGGTAATGGATCTTTCGGAATTGATTCACAGGGAAATGGGGAGTATTTCGTTGAACAGTTTATGGTGAGGAGATATTCATGCAGGATACTAATATGGTCAGGAACATCGCGCTTATCGGACATGGCAACTGCGGGAAGACTTCGTTGGCTGAGGCCATACTGTACACCGCCGGCAGGATCAAGAGGCTGGGCAAGGTGGACGACGGAAGTTCCTGCATGGACTATGAGGAAGAGGAAATTAAACGCAATATCTCGATCAGTTCCTCCTTCCATAACTATCTGTGGAAAAAACATGAGGTGTATCTGATAGATACCCCTGGCGATGACAATTTCGTCAATGAGACCCTCTTTGCCTCTCAGATATGCGACGGCGTGGTCTTTACGATTGGCGCGGTGATGGGCGTCAAGGGTCAGACGGTGAAATTCGCCGATTTCGTCGCTGACCGCTCCCTGCCCTGTCTTATTCATATCAACAAGATGGACCGGGAACGGGCCGACTTCGCCAAGACCCTGGATGAGATCAAGACCTCTCTGCCCTTCAATCCGGTCGTCATCCACCTGCCCATCGGCGCCGAAGATGCATTTAAAGGACTGGTGGATCTGGTGTCCGGAAAGGCCTATCTTTTCGACGATAACAACAAAGGTACCATGAAGGAGATTGAGGTTCCGGCCGAACTTCAGGAGACAGTCTCCATATATCGTGAGAGCCTGATGGAGAATGTGGCCGAGAGTGATGACGAGCTGATAGAAAAATTTCTTGAGGAGGGGGAACTCACCGAGGAAGAGATCCGGACCGGATTGAAGCTGAGCGTGGCTGCAGGGACCCTGACTCCGGTCTGCGTCGGCTCTGCGATCCTGAACAGGGGGACAGAGGCCCTGCTCGAGGCGATCAATATATATCTGCCTTCGCCGGCGGACCGGCCCGCCAAGATCGGCAAAAACCCAAAGACCGGCGAAGAGGTGGTACGAAAGCCTGCCGTCGACGAAAAATTTTCCGCCTTTGTCTTCAAGACCATGGCCGATCCCTATGCCGGACGGCTGACCATCTTCAGGGTCTATTCGGGGACGCTTGCCGGCGACACCTTTTATAATGCCAGCAAGCAGACCAATGAGAGATTCGGGCAGCTCTATGTCCTGGAAGGCAAGGAGCAGAGGGCGGTCGATCAGGTCGGGCCGGGAATGATCGTCGCCGTGGCAAAATTAAAGGAGACCACAACGGGGGACACCCTCTGCGATACTGTCGCCCACGTCGTCTATGAACCGCTGCAATCCTTCACGCCTGTCATATCCTACGCTGTCAGCGCCAAAAAAGGTGAGGAGGAGAAGGTCTTCTCATCCATAACCAAGATATTGGATGAAGATCTGACTCTGCGCGTCACCAGGGAGCAGCAGACTTCAGAGGTCCTGCTGTCGGGTGTGGGCCAGGTCCATCTGGAGGTGGTGGGGGCAAGGATTAAGCGCAAGTTCGGGGTCGAGATGGAGCTCTCCCTTCCCAAGATTCCCTACCTGGAAACCATCAAGGGCAAGGCTCGGGTCCAGGGAAAACATAAAAAACAGAGCGGCGGCCGCGGCCAGTTCGGAGATTGCTGGATTGAGATGGAGCCGCAGCCGTCCGGCGAGGGCTACCTCTTTGTCGACAAAATCGTCGGCGGCGTTATTCCGCAGCAGTACCGTCCTGCCGTTGACAAGGGCATCCAAGAGGCCATGGAGAAAGGGGTGTTGGCCGGCTATCCCGTGGTGGATGTGAAGATCTCCCTGGTGGACGGATCCTTTCACAATGTCGACTCTTCGGAGATGGCCTTCAAGATTGCAGGTTCACTGGCCTTCAAGAAGGCGGCCCAGGAGGCCGGGCTGGTGCTTCTCGAGCCGATCATGAATATGTCCATCCGGGTCGGCAAGGAGCATGTCGGTGACGTCATGGGGGATTTGAACTCCCGGCGCGGGAAGGTCATGGGTATGGATTCCGATGAGAAAAATGAAATCATCAATGCCCAGGTGCCCATGGCGGAGATCCAGGTCTATGCCACGGATCTTACCTCGATGACCGGTGGCCGCGGTTCATTCACGGTTGCTTTTTCCCATTACGAGGTGGTCCCGGCGCATATTGCGGAAAAGATTGTTGCTGAAAAACAGGTTGAATAACTCCAGTTGGAGGCGCCCGGAATGCGAGCAGGGGCAGAGAAATTCAGTTTTGCCGTGATCACCATGAGTGACAAGGGCGCGCGGGGGGAACGCGAAGACACCAGCGGCGCCTTCCTCCAGCAGCTTCTGATCGAGGAAGGTTACAGGCTGCAGGGCTATGTGATCGTCCCTGACGACAAGGACAAGATCGTCGCCGCCGCCCTGGATTGTATCGATAATCGGAAGATCGATCTGATCGTGACGACCGGAGGGACAGGGGTGGCGCCCACCGATGTCACTCCGGAGGCCATGCAGGAGGTGATTGAGAAGGATATTCCCGGCATGGCTGAGGCCATGCGGGCGGCCAGCCTCCTGAAGACCCCGCATGCTGTCCTGTCGCGGGCAAGGGCCGGCATCCGGGGAAAAAGCCTGATACTGAACCTCCCCGGCAGTAAAAAAGCAGCTCAGGAGAATATCCAGGTGCTTCTGGCGGCCCTCCCTCACGCCTTGGACAAGATCCAGGGCGGCACAAGCGACTGCGGCGGCAGCTGACTGACCGGGCGCATGGCGCACGCTGAATCCCTGATACAGGTCACCGTCAGGCAGCCCGGATAGGTTCCGCCCGATCCCCGGTGGTGGCTCGCTGGAGCAGCCGATGGTATGCGAAGTGCTGTCAATCAGCCTGGTCCCAGAGGCATTCCTGCCGGAATCATCATTGGCATAGGCCTTCGTCTCTTCCCGGTCAGCAATCTATTTTCAAAACATCAAGCTTATATGAAAAATAGAGTTATGGCTTTGGTCTCTGAGTTGGCTGGGGGGCTGGTCCTTCAGGGGAGTGCCAGAACGGCGACCCGGAGCTTGTACAGGCCGGGTCGCCTATAAGAGTGTGCTCTACTAATTCAGCATCATAACCGCAGCCTCATGCTCATCCTTCAAGGCGGTGATCTTGCCGATTGTGTAGGGATGTTCGCCCAGAGCGCTGAACTGATGGGAGATATCCTTGGCCTGCGCCTCGTCGACGATGACCATCAGGCCGATGCCCATATTGAAGGTCCGGTACATTTCGTCCCTGGTGATATTTCCCCGCTTCTGCAGAAAATCAAAGATCGGCGGTATCGGCCAGCTTGACCTGTCGATGACGGCGCGGCATCCCTTGGGCAGGATGCGCGGGGTGTTGTCAATGAAGCCGCCGCCGGTGTTATGAACCATGCCGTTGATGCGATAGGTCCTCAACACATTCAGTACGGATTGGACGTAGATCCTGGTCGGGGTCAGGAGTTCCTCGCCCAGGGTTCGCCCCAGCTCATCGATATGCATGTCCACCGTCAGCTTGTGGTCGTCGAAACAGATTTTCCTGACGAGAGAGTATCCGTTGGAATGCAGACCGCTGGATGCAAGACCGATGATGGTATTTCCCACTTTGATCTCCGAGCCGTCAATGATGGCATCGCGATCGGCAATGCCCACGGTAAAGCCGGCCAGATCATAATCTCCTGCCTTGTACAGCCCCGGCATCTCTGCAGTTTCGCCGCCGACCAGCGAGCATTTTGCCTGCCGGCAGCCTTCGGCAATACCCTTTACGACCTCGGTCGCGGTTTCGATCTCGAGTTTGCCTGAGGAAAAATAGTCGAGGAAGCAGAGAGGTGTGGCGCCGCCGACGATGATGTCATTGACGCACATGGCGACCAGATCGATGCCAATGGTGTCGTGCTTGTGGCAGAGGTTGGCTATGACCAGTTTGGTGCCGACGCCGTCAGTGGAGGAGACCAGCACCGGTTTTTTATATTTCGCGGTGTCAATGGCGAAGAAACTTGAAAACCCGCCTATGGCATTCAGGACGCCGCGCTGATGCGTTGAGGCAACGATATCTTTGATGTTGTTGACAAAGGTGTTCCCTTTATCGATATCAACACCGGCTTCTTTATATTTTGATTCTTCTGAGGTAGTCATAATTGAGCATGAGTAAGAGGATCGTGAGAACGAGTGAAAAGAGTTGCTTGCCGATGGCGGATTCTGGTATTTTCAGTGTCTGTTTCTAGAGCGTTTTAAATGAGATATCCTGTCGTGGTCCTTTGGGCGGTCTTTGAATAAGGAGGTTGTCCTTCGCTTTATTGACCACGGCGCTCATAATATTAGGTGTATCTGGAAAAAGCAATTGAATAAGACGGACCTTTCTTCCTGGTCCGGGGCCGACGTGATGCATAACACGTGTAATCGTAAACAACCATTGATTCCTTTCCCTCTCTTTTATGAAACTTCTGCTTCTTCTTGTAGGCGTAGTCCTGGTCCTTGAAGGTCTGCCGTATGCGGCGGCGCCCGATATCATGCGAGGCTGGCTTGAGAAACTGAGCCGGACGGATGCCAAATATCTTCGCATCATAGGATTAACCAGCGTGTTAAGCGGGTTGTGCCTCTGCTGGCTTGTGAACAGGGGGGGCTGAGATCTGACTTCCAGGCCGGGGGAGGATGTCAGCCGCTGCTCTCGAGGGAAAAGGCTGAATCTCGCCCTATCATAGGTGAATTGTTCCAAAAAGAAAAGAGGGGGAACATTCGGATGAATGCCCCCCCTCTCTGGACTGCTGTTCCTCTGGGCGCCTGCAAAAACAGGCTGGTCCGAGGCCTTCTTATTTGAGCAGGTCGGCGATGGCAGCCTTCTCGCCCAGGAGTTCCTTCTCGGTGAGGGCCATACGCTCACGGCTGAAATCACTGATCTTCAGGCCGGTAACTTCCTTCCATTCGCCATTTTCGCAGGTGATAGGGAAAGAATAGATGATGTCCTGATCAATCCCGTAGCTGTTGCCCTTGCTGTATACGCCCATGCTTACCCACTGGCCGTTGCTGCCCAATGCCCAGCTGCGCATATGGTTGACTGCGGCGGAGGCGGCGGAGGCGGCGGAGGAAGCGCCGCGGGCCTTGATGATGGCGGCGCCGCGCTGCTGAACCACAGGGATGAAGGTGTTGACATTCCAGTCGTCATCCACCTTGGATTTTACGGGTGCGCCGTCAACGGTTGCGTAGCTGATATCGGGATACTGGGTGGCGGAGTGATTTCCCCAGACCACCATCTTCTCGACCTTTGTTGAATGGCTGTTGCATTTCTCGGCGATCTGAGACATGGCCCGGTTGTGGTCAAGACGCATCATTGCAGTGATATTGCGGGGATTCAGATCCGGAGCATTCTTCAGGGTGATAAGGGCGTTGGTGTTGGCCGGATTACCGACAACCAGGACCTTGACGTTACGGTTGGCATGATCATTCAGTGCCTTGCCCTGGACTGAGAAGATTGCTGCGTTGGCCTTGAGGAGGTCGGAGCGCTCCATGCCCGGTCCGCGAGGACGGGCGCCGACGAGGATGGCAAAATCAGCACCCTTGAAGGCGACATTGGGATCATCGGTGGCGACGACTCCATGAACCAGAGGGAAGGCACAGTCGTTCAACTCCATGACCACACCATTCAACGCACCCATGGCAGGTGGTATTTCCAGGAGATGAAGGATAACCGGCTGATCGTCTCCAAGCATGCTGCCGCTGGCAATACGGAAGATAATCGAATAGCTGATCTGGCCGGCGGCACCTGTAATTGCAACACGTACTGGGGATTTCATTGTTGTTCTCCACTTTTGAAATTAACGAATAAGACAACCATAATTTATCAGTAGTTTTTTCACTTTCCGCCCCGGCGTGAAATGATCAGTATGACGTATGGCCTTTTGATTGTATACAGGCTGGGGAGGGAGTGAAAAAACCGTGTTTATTCGACGCGGCTTCCGAATTAACA
>JARLHL010000092.1 GCA_031292275.1 Desulfocapsaceae bacterium
ATCAGGGCGATGGCGGCATATCGCAGCGGAGTGATCCGCTGATTGAACAGCAGCCAGGCCACGATCAGCCCCAGGACCGGCAGCATGCCGTTGACCAGCACGCCCGCATGGGCCGCCTTGATCGCCCGCAGCCCGTAAAACGACAGGAGCGTGTAGGGAAATCCGACCCCGAGCCCGACAGCCAGGTAGTGGAGTAGCCTGAACTTTCGCCAGTCGTGTCTGAGAATCAGCGGCGATGCCGCAAGGCAGGCGGTGCAGTAGCGCAGCAGGGTGATATCCGCCGGTTCAAGCGTGGTCTGGACCCCCAGGCGCGAGACGACGATCCACCCCGACCAGATGCAGACCAGGGCGATACCGGCCAGGTGGGCCTTTATGTCTTTCATTGGAACTCGCTCGTTTGTAAAAGAGTTGCGGATGCGGCCCATAGTATTCAATACCCGGACTTTCCGCAAGAGAACAGAGCGGCTGGGGAGGCGGGAAGCGCCCGATCGGATCGGGCGCCCGGGTGAGAGGCCTGCTGAGAGGGAGGCCTTCCTGCAAGGCGGAGCAGGTCGGGCCCGGAAGAGAGGGGTGGGTGTTCTGCCGGTTACACAATACTCCTTGGATCATGCGATTGCGGAAAAAGTCCGGGGCGGCCTTTCTTTACAGGCAGCCGTTTCCCGAACCGCCGCATTTGCCCGAGGCGCAGGACCTGCTGCGTCCTTTCAGGCTGCCGACCTTCCTGCCTTCATAGACTGCCGCAAGCCCTTCTTCGATAAACCCGGCCGCCTCGATGGCCCGGGTCCCGGATTTCTCCAGGATTTCGGCGGGGGTCTCGCCGACTCCGCTGATCAGCACCGCGCGGCAGTCGCCCAGAATCCTGGCCAGCTGGTGCCAGCGCCTGATGCCGCCTCCGGCGGAAGGGGCCTTGCGGGTCTCGATCAGCCTGTAGGCTCCCTCTTCGGCGCCCCAGATCTGGAAGGTGCGCGCCTCTCCCAGATGCTGATTCACCAGGACGCCCTCCTGGGTGGCCACGGCCACGTAGGGCCGTTCCTGCGCAGGTATGGGCGGCAGGCTGGCGCAGGCCGTCAGGCAGCCCCTGAACTCGTCTGTTCTGTCCTCACCCAGCAGACCGACGGCATCGGCCCGGCAGCGGGTGCAGTGGCGCATCTGGGGCAGGTATTTCTCTCCTGTTGCCCGCAGCGACTCCATCATATCCTTGTCCGGCTGCGGGATGTGGGCGAACGGCGTG
>JARLHL010000093.1 GCA_031292275.1 Desulfocapsaceae bacterium
ACTCTACTCGCTTCCCGAAAGAAACTTTCGCGTTCGACTTGCATGTGTTAAGCACGCCGCCAGCGTTCGTTCTGAGCCAGGATCAAACTCTCCAGTTTGATATCCTGAACCAGCCTCTCGGCCGGTTACTTATATAGTGCTAAATTATATAAGAGCTTCTCTTTGAATTACAAAGATAACCCTCATGTGCCTCTCGGCACGTCGGGCCCGTTTGCTGTATTATGCTATTCAGTTTTCAAGGATCATGTCAGACCCGAAGGCCCCGCGGCTGATGCCGCCCTCGCCGCTTATCACGCCGAGACAGTCACTCTACATTCTTTTTTTCCCGCTGTCAATATCTTTCTTTTCCTCCTTCTTCGAAACCCGCTCATCCCTCCTCTCGCCTCTTCCCAAGGCTCGTTCGGAATCTCCGCGCTTCCCAAAGACCGCGGCAAACTACTCCATACCTCCTCAACTGTCAACGATAAATTACTCTTTTCGGCAGAATGATTTGCTGGGTTGTTGCTCTGGTATTATTGCAATAGTCTGTGGAGCATTCTAATATGATTATGAAAAAATTACATTCGTCCTTTTCTTATCTGCCTGGGACAGGGTAGGGAAAAAATGTTGAAATACTTCGAGCCTCGCTTGCAGGACAGACACTCCCTTATGCCCCAGCCAATATCTTTGAAGCGCGCGCCGTACAACTCCAGCACAGAGAGAATTTTTTCTTTTCCCCGGAGATGTTTTTTGGAGGCAACGGTGTGAGGCTCTTAGATGGTTACTGAGTTTGAGATAAAGCTGCGGCTCAATTCCCGGCAGCTTTAGGAAAAAAAGGAGGCGAAAACCGAAATCCGCTGGTTGAGCTATGGTTGGACTAATTATCAGCTTTTGTCCATTTCTGCAGAATCTCAATAATTTTATTGGCCTGTTCAAGGCTTGAGATGTTAAATTTCGATTTCGGTATATATTCCCCCTGGCGTTTCTGATAACGACGGATGGAGAACATGTCCTTGCTGTATTCCTCTTTGCCCTTATCCCAGTTCTGATAGCGAAACAGTATAGTGGTCCATGCACCTTTGGACAGAACCTCTTTATCTAGTTCCTTGACGATAAGAACGCCGTCTTCCTCGTAGTTCAGTGAAATCTCATCAATAGTTGTTGCCATTATCTGAAGTATCGTATTGTTTTTTATTCTTAATCCACCCGAAGCTCTTCCGGTTGGGTGCTGCACATCGCAGCCACCATATCACAAGACCCGGATAAAGTGAAACAGCATTAGGAGAAAAGGGTGTTTTAATTATCCGGCGACTGGCTCTTGGATTTGGCAAAAACAAGCTTTCCTTCTGCTACGTCTATTGCGATCATGTCACCTTCGCTGAAACGCCCTTCCAATAGCTCAGTGGACAGGGGGTCCTCAAGATACCGTTGTATCGCCCTTTTCAGAGGGCGGGCGCCGAATTGCGGATTGTATCCGGAATTTACAAGGAAGGTCTTTGCGTCTCTGCTGACAGCCATGCTAATCTTTTTCCCTGAAAGCCTTTTTATCACCCTTTGGAGCTGGATATCAATTATGCCCAGCATATTTTCTTTCGACAGACTGCCAAAGATAATGGTTTCATCGATTCTGTTCAGAAATTCAGGCTTGAATTTCTGACGCAGTATCTCCGCAATCTGATGGCTGACCTCGTCAGGGGAGTCATCCTCTTCAGCCATCCTGTAGATAAGATCGCTGCCCAGGTTTGAGGTCATGATCAGTATGGTGTTTTTGAAATCCACAGTCCTGCCTTTGCCATCGGTCATCCGGCCATCGTCTAAAACCTGCAGCAATACATTAAAAATGTCTGAGTGGGCCTTTTCTATTTCATCCAGGAGGATGACGGAATAGGGCCGCCTGCGGACGGCCTCAGTCAGATAGCCGCCCTCCTCAAAGCCGACATAGCCGGGGGGCGCGCCAATCAGGCGGGCTACGGAATGCTTTTCCATGAACTCGGACATATCAATTCTAATCATGGCGTGTTCGCTGTCGAAAAGAAAATCAGCCAGGGTTCTTGCCAGTTCCGTCTTGCCAACCCCGGTCGGGCCCAGAAAAATGAAGGAGCCAATGGGTCTGTCGGGATCCTGCAGGCCTGCCCGGGCTCGGCGTACCGAATTGGCTATGGCCCGAATGGCTGTATCCTGCCCGATGACGCGTTTTTTTAGAATTTGTTCGGCATGGATGAGTTTTTCTACCTCCCCTTCAAGGAGTCTGTCCACCGGGATTCCCGTCCATTTGGCCACGACGGAGGCAACATCCTCCGCGGTAACCTCCTCATTGAGCATCTTATGTGTGGCCTGGATTTCCTGGAGCCTGACGCTCTTCTGGGTCAGATCCTTTTCAAGCTGCACGATCCTGCCATAGCGAATCTCGGCCACCTTGCTGAACTCGCCAGCTCGTTCTGCCTGCTGTTCCTCAGCATGGGCCTGATCGATGGATTCTTTGATTTTCCGCAGATCCTGAATGGTGTCCCGCTCAAGGGTCCATTGCCCCTTCATTCCATTGAGCTGGTCGTTGAGGTTTGCGAGTTTTTTGGTGATTTCCTGCAGGCGCTCTTTCGAGGCAGCATCTTTTTCCTGCCTTAGGGCAACCATTTCGATTTCAAATTTGATTCGCTGGCGCTCGAGTTCATCGATCTCGGTTGGCATCGAATCAATCTCAATGCGGAGCTTCGAGGCGGCCTCGTCGATGAGATCGATGGCCTTGTCGGGCAGAAAACGATCGGAAATATAGCGGCTGGATAGGGTGACGGCGGCGACGGCGGCTGCATCCTGGATGTGCACACCATGATGGACCTCGTATTTCTCCTTGATGCCGCGCAGGATGGCTATGGTATCTTCTTCAGACGGTTCCTGGACGACGACAGGCTGGAAACGCCGCTCCAGGGCGCTGTCTTTTTCAATATATTTTCTGTATTCATCAAGGGTTGTCGCCCCGACGCAGTGAAGTTCTCCCCGGGCCAGGGCAGGCTTGAGCATATTGGAGGCATCCATGGAGCCTTCGGCGGCCCCCGCTCCCACAAGGGTATGGATCTCGTCGATGAAGAGGATGATTTCTCCCGCCCGTTCAACGACCTCTTTGACCACGGCCTTCATACGATCTTCAAACTCGCCCCTGTATTTTGCGCCTGCGACGAGGGCGCCGAGATCAAGGGTTATGACCTGCTTTCCTACCAGGGTGGCCGGGATGTCGCCATTGACAATCCTCTGGGCCAGTCCTTCGGCGATGGCTGTTTTTCCGACTCCCGGCTCACCGATGAGTATGGGATTATTTTTCGTGCGTCGGGATAAGACCTGAATGACACGGCGTATTTCCTCGTCTCTGCCGATGACGGGATCCAGCTTTGCCTGTTTGGCGCTGTCGGTCAGATTCCGGCCGTATTTTTTGAGGGCCTGAAACTTCTCTTCCGGGTATTGATCGGTGACCCTGTGGCTGCCCCTGATGGCGCTCAGTGCCTGGAGATAACTGTTCTCACGTATGCCTTTGCTGTGGAGCATCTTCGCACAGGGATCTTTGGTGTCGCGGATGATGGCTAAAAAAAGATGCTCCTGACTGACAAAATCATCCCGCATCTGGCTGGCTGCGGCAAGGGCATCATCAAGCACTCTGGAGAGGTCCGCTGAAGCATAGACCTGACCGGCACCGCTTCCGGAGACCTTGGGGATCTGCTCGATGAGCGTGTTGCATTCCATCAGCAGAAGAGAAGGGGTAAAACCCATTTTCTGCAGAACGGGAACAACTATTCCGTCCGGTTGTTCAAAGATGGCCTTGGCAAGATGGCAGGGGTGAATTTCCTGATTTGATTGGGCGATTGCCAGTTGCTGGGCTGTTTGAATGGCCTCTTGGGATTTCAATGTAAATTTGTCGAATCTCATACCTGTCTCCTTAGGGGTTCGGAAGGGGGGAATCGAGTAGGCTATGATTCACCGCTTGCCGGAAGAAAATAAGGCCGGGAGCATAGAGAATCAATAATTTAACTGCGAAAAAAAATTAAAGAGTGGGGGAGGAGGGCGAAAATAAAAAGAGCCTCCAAAGGAGGCTCTTTTTTGTACAAAGAACAAAGAGAGGATGTACTCTGCAACTCTCTTTTATCTGTAACGGATGACGTCAGTCGAGATCAGCCGCAACTGCCGGAACCACAGGAGCCGCTGCTGCAGCCACCGCCGCCACCCAGAGGGTTAGCTGATGTAATACCGAATCCGGATCTGGGGCCAGCATCAATAAATTCGACATTTATTGACCCACAGGTCTCCAAAAGCCCTTGCTCAATCAAAAACTTGAGTCCTTCGTTCTCAAAAATTTTGTCGTTATCCTTTGGCTCATCCAGAGCCAATCCCAGCGAGGGGCCGGATCAACCACCTTGCATCAAGGCGACACGGAGGGCAGAATCAAGATTGTTCTGCTCCATGTATTCCTTGAGTTTTGATACTGCCAGGTCTGTGACCTTAAAATCAGACATGAGTCCTCCTTGCGATCGAACTTTCTTTACGATCTTTCCCGATTGGTTGAAATTGAATACGTATAGCACGTTGCCGTGCTGACAACATAGTATTCAGTCGAAAGGAAGTCAATCCATCCGGTCATGAAAAAATGCATGTCGGTTGAGGTTCGCTCTGGCAGGACAAGCTGTGTAAAATCAGCAGTCGCAGGAGCCGGAACCGCAGGAACCACCGCAGCCACCCCCGCCAGGCAGGGGAATTTTCGATGTAATGCCGAAGCCTGACCGTGGACCGGCATCAATGAATTCCACCCTGATGGAGCCGCAACTCTCGAGAAGTCCTTTTTCTACAAGAAATTTCAGGCCGTTGTTTTCAAAGGTCCTGTCGTTGTCGTTAGGCTCATCCAGGGCAAGTCCGAGAGAAGGTCCGGAGCATCCTCCTTGCATCAGAGCGATGCGCAGGGCAGAGGTGATGCTGTTCTGCTCCATATATTCCTTGAGTTTTGTCACTGCTCCCGCTGTTACATCAAAATCAGACATGAACTTCTCCTTAAAGTTGAAATTGTTCGGCCCTGTTTCTTTCCTCTTGCAGGCTGCATGGACCGAACTGTTGCCAAAGAAGATAATGTGCCGTTGTCAGGAAGTCAATAATATGAAATTTAAATTCATATCATAATATATTCCTATAATATTGAGGTGTGGAGATGGATTAAGGAGGGGTTTTTATCTGATGATTTTCACCTGGCGTGCCGAAAAATATAATGATGGAATTGAAAAAAATTGTAACATATGATGTATTCATAGCAGAGTATGCCATATGCCGCTTTTTTTCCCTTGGAAAACAGCAATCTTATTTCATTGTCAGTCGTAATAAAGAGCACCAGAGAGGTAAAAATGAAGAAAGTCGTTATCTCGACCGGCGGAGGCGATGCCCCCGGGTTAAACGCTGTGATTTATGCCGTTGTACATGCATGTTATCGCCGAGGATGGGAAGTCTACGGCAGCAGGAGCGGATACAAAGGATTTCTCGACATGGAAGATATGATCCGGCTTGATCTGCATGATGTCGAAGGTATTTATGCGACAGGGGGCACCATCCTGGGCTCGACCAACAAGGGAAATCCCTTTGCCAAGCCGGTTGAAAATCTGGCAGGCGAAATCCAGATTGTCGATGTCTCTGATAAAATAATAAAAAATTTCAATCGGATGGGCTTTGATTGTCATATTGCCATAGGGGGAGACGGCAGCCTGGAGATTGCACATCGTTTTGCATTGAAAGGCATGAAGGTCATCGGTGTACCCAAGACGATAGATAACGATCTTGAGGCTACGGACAGGACCTTCGGTTTTGATACGGCTGTCTCAACGGCCACTGATGCGCTCGATAAATTGCATTCGACTGCAAAGTCGCATGACCGGGTCATGGTTGTCGAAGTGATGGGAAGGGATTCAGGATGGATCGCCCTTTATTCGGGTATATCGGGAGGGGCTGATGCGATTCTTATTCCTGAAATTCCCTTTGATATTGATGGAGTATGTGAAAAAATCGCCGACAACGAACTCCATGACAAGCATTATTCCATCGTAGTCGTTGCCGAAGGAGCCACGGCCAAGGGCGGAGCTGTGTTCAATAAGGGCACGGGAGAGTTGGGCCGCGAGGAGGTAGTTCTGGGCGGAGTGGGTGAATGGGTAGCCTCGGAAATTCGAAAAAGGACCGACAAGGACACACGTTCGCTGGTCCTTGGCCATTTGCAGAGGGGCGGATCTCCCACTACCTTTGACAGGCTCCTGGCCCTTCGTTTCGGTACGGCAGCGGTTCGTCTGGTGGAGGAGGGTATCTTTGACCATATGGTGGCGCTCATTTCCTCGAAAATGGTTGCCGTACCCATTGCCGAAGCAATCAAATCCAGAAAGAAGGTCAGCCTTGATAATGACAAGGTCCTTGCTGCCAGGGAATTGGGGATCTGTCTTGGTGACTGAAAAGAACCTGTTCCTTGAGATCTATAACCGGCTGAATGATTTCTTTGGACCGCAGGACTGGTGGCCTGGCGAGACGCCTCTGGAGGTAGTCGTCGGTGCGGTACTGACACAGAATACCAATTGGAGCAATGTCTGCAAGGCTATTGAAAATCTGAAACAGAGCGGATTGCTCTTCTTTGAGGCGCTTTTGGCCCTGCCTGCTGCTGATCTGGCCTGGCAGATAAGACCGTCAGGATATTATACCGTCAAGGCGGGGCGTCTGAAAAATCTCCTGGTGATGATTGAAGAGAAGTATCAGGGAGAACTGGGTCTTCTCCTGCATGACGAAATGACGACTGCGAGAGCCAATCTGCTGTCCGTCCGGGGCATCGGTCCTGAGACTGCAGATTCCATTCTTCTCTATGGAGGCAATCATCCTGTCTTTGTCGTTGATGCCTATACGCACCGCATCTTTTCCCGTCACAACCTGCTGGCTGAAGAGAGTGATTATGACTCAATTCAGGAGCAGTTCATGGGGTTCCTGCCTGCCGACAGTGCCCTCTTTAATCAATACCACGCCCTTATTGTCAGATTGGGAAAAGATTTCTGTAAAAAGAACAACCCACTCTGTGAAAATTGCCCGCTTAAGGGGGTAGAGGAGGGGTGACGGTGTTTCTCTGCTCCGCAAGAGGCAGCGCGCAATTGAGTTTGTTTGGGCAGATTCTTTGCGTGCCCATTTTGCGGTGAAGAGCGCAGTCGAGACAGGGCGATCCGGTCAAGGTGGAGAGGAAGTGGGAGGCATCAGAGGAGGCGCTGAATCTCCTGGGTATTCTGGCCCTCTTGCTTGGTATTGGTCTTTTCCCGGCAAGTCTGATAGTGTAAAAATTGGCGGCATATCCCTCTGATAATATTGGTATCTTTCGAGGAAAGACGGATCCTGTTCAGAAACTGCCTGATTGTATGCATCCAGTAGGAATGATTTTTCTCCTGTAGAAAGTCAATCTTCAGCAGTGATTCCTCCACATGGGTGTACATTCCCTCAAGCTCAAAGGTGGAGGCCAATTTTGGTGACGGCACCGCGGCTTTTGGAGAATGTATCAGAGTGTAATAGAGTTCGTAGCAATGAATGGCCACAGCCTGGGCCAGATTCAAAGAAGAAAAATCGGCAGTCGGAATTGCAGATGTCATCTGACAGTGTCGGAGGTCCTCGTTGGTCAGCCCCCTGTCTTCCGGGCCGAAAAGGAAGGCTACCTGGTTGTTTAGTAGCATCGGGACGATTTCCTGAACAACCTCTCTGGGGCCTTTTCCCAATGCCCGCTGTCTGCCGCGTCTGGCCGTGGTCCCGATAACACAGGAAAAAGGGGCAAGGGCCTCTTCAAGACTCTCATGAACTTCCATGGAATCGATAAGGTGTATGGCCTTGTGGGTGGCCATCTTGGCCATTGCCTCCCGGTCCGGTTTGTCCGTTCTGACAATAATAAGCCGAGACAGACCCATATTCCAGGCGATTCGAGCCGCTGCGCCGATGTTTTCAGGAAATTTCGGTTCCATCAGGACAATGGCGACCTGTTTGAGTACAGAGGTATCAATATTTTTGGATGAAGTCTGGGAGAAGAGAGAAGGCATGGGCGCAGATTAGTGGTCGTAAAAATACAGAGGCAACTTGAGTAGAGATTTAAAGGCTGCCATGGTCGGCAGGCGCGTCAGACTAATTGATTTTAGACGAATCCTCAATGGAAATTCTGCTGATTTTCTCATACTCTTCTGCCTGTTTGTCCGGGCTTGAGGGCATGAGTCTTTTCAGGAGGGGCACCACCCCCCGCTCTGATTTCTCGAAAAGTCCTTCCGCTTCCTTCAAGGTAATCTGCCAGGCCGGGGCAAAACCCGGCGCCTTCTCGAACATGATGTCCAGGGCTGTCTGATAGATGAAGTACTGCCGTATTTCCTTTCGTCCGGGCTTATGGTTCAAGGCCTGAATGGTGATCTGCAGATTGTTTTTTTCCTGTTTGAGCCTGTCCATCTCGGCCTTCCGCCGTTCATTCTCCCCTGCATCGATTTCGAGTTTGGTGTGGAGGTGAGTCCTGAGACGGTCGATTTCCTTTTTTAGTTCGTAACGTCTTAAAATGCCGCGAAAATAAATGAAGAAGCAGAAGAATATCCCTAAGGACAGCCCCTTGGCAAAGGGACTGCTTATAATTTCAGTCAGCCAGCTTGTTCCATCCATGTGATTCCTCCAATGCGGGAAAAGAGTCTTAGGATCTCTTTGCTCCGGCAGGCAACGCTTTCATGCAGACAATGAGTAAAAGATCGGAAGCCGGAGACGGGCTTAGGTCAGATGTCTGCTTGTCTGGCATTTGCTTTTTGTTGTTTTCCTCAATCCTTTGACCGTATTGTAGCAACTAAGACTGTAAAAGGAAAGGCGTGTTTAGGCTGGGATGAAATTGATCCGGTTTCTGATTTTATCGACGCTCTGTACAGTAACCCGCAAGAGCTGCCCGACCTGATAGACTTTGGACTTTATCTCGCCTATCAATCGATGGTGTTTTATGTCGAAGAGATAGTAATCGTCGGTGAGTTGCGCCACCGGCACGCCTCCGTTGACAAAGAGATCGAGGAGTTCGACGAAAAAGGCATAATTATTCACACCGGATATCACGGCGTCAAAGGTCTCGCCGATGCGATTTTCCATGAAATGGACCTTCAGTCGGTCATTGATTTCCCGTTCCGCACTGATGGCAATCCTCTCCCGGGCTGACAGAAACTGTCCCACTTCCTTAAGGTTTTGTTGTTTTTCTGCCGATTTATTTAGGAGGCAGTCAAGGGCGCGATGGACAAGAAGGTCGGGATAACGGCGGATGGGTGAGGTGAAATGGGTATAATCCGTTGCGGCCAGGCCGAAATGACCGACGTTGTCCGGGGAGTACCGTGCCTGCTGCATCGTTCGGAGCAGGAGATTATTGACGACATATTCCTTGGGGCTGTCCTTGACCAGATCGAGGACCCGTCCAAACCAGTCGGGGGTGTCGGCGGATCGAGGGAGTTCGAGGCCCAGTGTTTTGGCAAACTCTCGAAACTCCTCCACCTTTTCTGCGGAAGGAATCTCGTGTATCCGATAGAGTGCGGGCTCTTTCTTCTCTGTGAAGAATTCGGCCACTGCCTCATTGGCAGCTAGCATGAACTCCTCGATGATCTGATGAGCAAAGTTTCTTTCAGCCCGTTGAATCGAGGAGATTTTGCCGTTCTCGTCCAGGGAAATCTCCGGCTCCGGAATATTGAAACCAATGGCGCCCCGTTCGGTGCGTCTTCGAAGGAGTTCCCGGGCCAGTTCTCCTGCCCATTTGAGCGGGGTCAGGAAGTCCTTGAAGGTCCTGCGCATCTCCTGATCATTATCAACCAGGATTTTTTTCACCATCGTATAGGTAAAGCGCTGCCTGCTGCGGATGATTGATCTGCAGAAGCTTTTCCTTTTTCTCTTTCCCTGCCGGTCAAAGTCGAGGATGGCGGAAAAGGTCAGCCGGTCCTGGTCGGGTACCAGGCTGCAGAGATTGTTCGAGAGCTTTTCCGGGAGCATGGGGATGACCCGCCCTGGGAAATAGATGGATGTTCCGCGTTCGTAGGCATCCTTGTCCAGGGCTGTACCCGGCTTGACGAAATGGCTGACGTCGGCGATGGAGACATAAAGACGAAAGCCGTTTCGGGTCTTGACCACCGCGACGGCATCATCAAAATCCTTGGCGGTTTCACCGTCGATGGTCACATGTCCGATCTGTCGCAGGTCGGTCCGGGTGCTCAGGGGCGGCATTTTTTCGGGCAGGTCGTTTGCCTCCTTCAGGGCTTTTTCGCTGAAGATATGCGGAAGGGCAAACTTTTCGATGACCATCCGCATTTGCACATCCACATTTTCAGGTGAGCCCAACACCTCGATGATGGTGCCTCTGACCGTGCTTGCACTTTCCTGGGAAGGGAAGATTCTGAAGATCACAATGTCGCCGTGTTGCGCGATCCCGTATTGGTCCTCAGGAAGGATAACCGAGAAAGAGTAACGGGGATCTTCCGGAATTACATGGGGAACTGTTCCCTCATGGACGAAGGTCCCTGCCATGCGGTCCCTCCCTCTTTGCAGAATCTTGATGATCTCCGCTTCAGGGTGACCGTCGCTTCTGACCTTGATGATCCGGATCAGGATCCTGTCACCCTGGTTCGCTGAGCCAATCTGGGCAATGGAAATAAAAGGATCCTTCTGAAAGGCCGGGACGGACATCCAGGAAGACAAGGTGGTGGCAAAGCCGAAGCCGCGGGGGTTTTTCTCAAGAATCCCTTCAAAAAGATTGGCATTTTTATTGAGCAGGTAGCAATTTTTTCCTGTCTTGACGATCTGGTTTTTCTTCAGCAGGCTGGAGATGATGGCGACGATATCGTCTTTGGATGAGCGGCTGAGGGTCAGTTCTTTTATCATTCCATTCAGGCTTGCCGGTCCCTTGAGATCGTAGAGGTGGGCGATGAGACCTTTTTCCAGGTGGCTGGTGGAAAGCGGGTGCTGCCTGTTTCGGTCGGGGCGCTGGCGAGGAGATGAATGTTTTCGCTGACGTTGAATTCTTTTTGGTGACATGGAGGTTTTTGCTTGTCCCTGAACGTGGAATTTTGTTTATATGAGAGATGTGCCTTCAGAAATGTTTCAGGATGTGGACTTCTCTGCGGGTATCGTTAGACGCATTCCTGAATCTTGTCGGACAGTTGCCCGTCTTGCGGCCTTTTGGGACTCGCATTATAATGTAACACAGGACGGACATCAGGGAAAGTATTAAAATTTTGAGGATTTTTCAGGGCAGTAATGGATAGGAATTTTTGGACGGCGGGAGATTATGCAGCGTATTCCTTTTGACCTCGAGATCTACCGTGTTCAGATGTACAATTATATCGGAGAGCTGCCTAATGAGGAGGTTTTCTGGAGGGCTCTTGAATTTGCAACTGAGGCCCATTATGAGCAGTGGCGCCGGTCCGGGGATGCCTATATTCTTCACCCCTGTTCAGTGGCCAAGGTCCTGGCCGAGGAAATGGACATCGTCCATCCTGAGATCCTGGCCGCGGCCTTGCTGCATGACACCGTCGAGGATGTGGAAGCAGTCACAATCGAGCTTGTCGGCGAAAAGTTCGGATCGTATGTGCAGGCCATAGTTGAAGGATGTACCAAGGTCACACACTTTTCAGGCGATAAGCAGACCCAGTCGAAGCTTGTCCACAGAAAGATCTTTTCTGGCGCTGCCCTGCGGCCCGAGGTTATGCTGGTGAAGCTTGCCGACAGGCTGCATAATCTCAGAACCCTGCAGGCCATGCCGCGTGCCAAGCGGCAGCGGATTGCCGAAGAAACCTTGGCCATCTATGCTCCACTGGCCACGGTCTTCGGACTCTTCAACATGAAGAGGGAGATGTACAATCTGGCCCTCTCCTATAAATTCCCCAAGCAGGGGGCCAAGCTGATGAGCGGGCTCAGGATGCTGGCGGAGATGCCTCTTGTCGTTGACCTGGCAGAACAGTTGCGTAATAAGGCAAAGGAAAACGAGATCGTCTGCACTGTTGATGTTCGGGTAAAAGAACTCTGGGCCTATTTTGACCGCAATAGTGGTATTCTCCTTAAAGCTATTGATTATCCTGTGGAAATCCTGATCGTTGTCGATGGCGTTGAATCGTGTTATCAGGCCCTCGGGATGCTGAACCAGATGTATCCGCCTATTCCCAGGACCATCAGGGATTTTATCGCCAATCCGAAGCCGACCGGTTACCAGGGGCTTCATGCCAGGGCCATTGTCAAAGGAAAGAGGTTTCTCTTTAAGATCCGCACCGAGGAGATGGCGCGCCGGGCCCAGCGCGGAATCCTTCGCAACTGGAGTTCAGACAGCGGTAAGCAACGGATGTTTATCCGTGAGATCAAAGAGATGTTTGATGTGCTCAGCTCCGATGATTCAGTTTCCTATCGTGATCTTATCGCGGCGAGCAGCACCAAGGAAATCTATACCTACACCCCGCAGGGGGATCTGATTTGCCTGCCGAAAAAATCCACCGTGCTGGATTTCGCCTTCAGGGTGCATACGGATATCGGCCATAGTTGTATGGGGGCGATGATCGGCAACAGAAGGGTCTTGCCTGAACACATTCTGCGGGACGGTGATGTGGTGCGTATTATGCGGGCTGACCAACAGGTGCAGTTCGACCAGCACATCCTGGAGTTGTGCCAGACCCCGAGAACGCGGACTGAGCTTGCCAAAGGGTTTCGGATCAGGAGAAGTCTGGTGGCTCGTGAGGTCGGGCGGGCCACACTTCTCCAGGAAATGGAGCGTTACGGGCTCACAGTCAGCATTCTGGCCGAAACGGCAATAATGAAGACCCTAGCCTTCTTTTCGCTGGATACGGTCGATGATCTGTTTAAGCATATAGGTGATGGCCGTTTGCGTCTGCCTGAGATTATTCATCGATTCAGGACCGATTTCTGCGGCGGTAATCTACCGGTCGTTTCTCTGGACGATAAACCCAACAGGATCGAACTCACTCTCCTTGATCCTGTTTCCATCAAGTTGTCTGCCTGTTGCAAACCCAATCCGGTCGATAAAAATAATTGCGCCTTACTGACGAAAAATTGGCTTTCTGTGCACCGCAAGAACTGTACGAGGCTACAGGAGATGAAGCTGCACAGGGAGGATATCGTCGATATTACCTGGAGTGCAGAGACGCCGGTTTTGAAAAAGCAGGCCATTCATATCCTGGAAGCCTCCCGACAGAGGGTCATGATGATCGCGGGGGTCGCGCCTGAGGGGATGAGGATCCTGGAGCTCACCGTCCTCTCTGCAAAACCGACCCAGACTCCGGCCTGGCAGTTGACCTTTCAGGTGGCTAATCTGGCCGTCCTGCAGCGCGTATTGCAGCATTTCAACAAATCAGGAATTCCCTACGAATTTGAATTCGACTATTAGCCGTTCCGGTGCCTGGCTGTAACTGCTGCATTATGAATCGAATTCATAGGGCTTCTTGCAATAATTGCAGAGCACCCTGGCGAGCATGTCCGGGAGGTCGTTTTTCTGTCGTGAGCTGCGGTGGATCTGTTTCAGCGTTTTTTCCAGGGTAATAACCTCTCCTAAGAACACGTGTCTCAGGATCAGAGAAATGAGACGGGTAATCGTGGTCAGATTGGAGATCCTCGACTGCAGGTGCTGATCTCTGTCAAAGGCGGTGGAGGCGAAGATCTCCACGGGATTCCCCTCCAGTTCACTGACCGAAACATACCAGGTGTTCAATTCCCGGTCTCGGGTCCTGAAGCGAACGGCATTGAGGACCTCGGGGAGGTCCCGGGGTTGAGCCCCGGCCTCTGAGTCTGAAATTTCGGCCACAGTACGTGCTGCAATTTTCTTACGCAGCGCGGGGTGATTCTGAATCCTTTCAATCACCGAGGCGCAGAGTGGACAAAATCCCTCGGCATCGAATTTTTTCGCGGACTTCTTTTCACCACAGCCATTACAGATTTTGATTTCCGGTTGTTGGGTCATTGTGCCAAGCTCCATCGGGCGAGAGTTTTTGTATAAATATCCTGAGGCAGTCTTGAAATTCCGGTCGGGAAAGTTCACGGGCCCCGAACCCCAGAAGGTGTTGGGTTGTCATCTGGCAATCGATGAGACGGACGCCTCTGTTTTTTAAAAATGCAACCAGGGCAGCCAAGGCAATTTTTGAGCCATTTTTTAAAATTGTAAACATTGATTCGCCAAAAAAGACCCGGTCCAGGGCCACGCCGTACAATCCGCCGGCAAGGCGTTCTCCCAGCCAGCATTCAACAGAGTGGGCGTAGCCCATGCGGTGCAGGATGCAGTATGCCGTCTGCATGTCCCTCGAAATCCATGTCTCTTCATTCCGGTCGGTACGCACGTGGCCGCAGGTTTGAATTACCCGCTCAAAAGCCTGGTCCATGGTTACCGTGTAGAGGGGCTTTCTGATATCCCTCAGGAGCCTTCTCGAAACCCTGAATTCCTCAGGAAAGAGAACAAGCCGTGGAGAGACTGACCACCAGAGAATCGGATCATTCGGCGAGTACCAGGGAAAAATACCTGATTGATAAGCGGCAATCAATCTCTCAGGACGCAGATCTCCGCCAATCGCCAGCAAACCGTTTTCTTCCGCAAATTCGGGTCGAGGAAAAACAATTTTTTCAGTAAGTTGAAAAACAGGCATGATCAAATTTACCCTATCGCAAGAGATCATGTCAACACTGATTCCTGAACCGGTGGGCCCTGGCTGAAGAGTTGAGGGGGAGGCGGAAAACAGGATGCAGAGAGCTGCGAAGTCATCATAACGCATTGTGAGATCAATCGGATAAGTAGTGTTGCCTGCCACTTCTGGTTGAAGCAATCGAAAGCGGATGTTAATATGGCTGCGCGTTGTTAACCCCTTATTGTACCTTCTGGTTACGTATGTGATCATTATTCAAGGTTTTTTGGCCTTCTCCAGTGTGGCGAGCATAATCAAATGGAAAATATAAAAGTAAATAAGGAAAGAGTAGCGCCTGGTCGATCACCTTTCCATGCAGGATTTGACCCGCAATGCTTTTTCCCCGGTGGTGGAAGGGAAGAGCTTCTTGCAGGAATGCTCTCTGCGATAGCCGACTCTGCGACCTTTATGACCCTGGAGGGGGTGGAGGGCTGCGGTAAGACGTCGATGTGCATTATGGTCGAGAAGTCCTTGCCCAATGACTGCATCCCAATCTATTTTCCAAAGGCGTTACAGTCATTTGAAAGTCTTTCTCGAGGGCTTGCCAAGGCGATGCGGATCAGTTTGCCCGATGCGGCAGCAGGAGACATCCGTGAACTGCTGCTTGAGGTCTGGGAACGTCTCCAAGAGAAGGGGCAGAGGATAATATTGATTTTTGATCAGGCTGAGCAGATAAACCCGGCCATCCTTGATCGAATTCGCAAGATGCTGGATATTCTCAATAATACGGGTATTGTCTTTCAGACTCTCTTTGCAGGTCGGCCGGGGCTTCAGGAGAGCCTGAGTCCGTTGTCGCTCTGCAGCTTTCCCGGGGCAAAGGAAATGCACTTTGTCCTTGAACTGCTTGATGCCTCTGCTACCTCTTCCTATCTGAATTTCTGTATGAATCGGGGAGCAAATGACGGCATGGGGACAATCACTCCGGAAATGAGTGAGGAGATATTTCAGTATGCGGGTGGAAATATCAACATGACAAATGCCATGGCTGATAAATCGCTGCAGGCTTTGAATGATGACACTTCTTTTATGGTTCTCCTTGATAATGTCAAGGATACAGCCCCGGAGAGGCCGGTGAGACGGCGGAGGTCCCCTTCGTCTAATGAAAATTATCTGACAAATAAGAAGTTTCTCATCCCGGCCTGTTCGGTTTTTGTGATTTTGGTCCTTATCCTGATGATCATGAGAATGTCCAACACGTCGGATTCTCGGAAGGGTGAACAGCCCGTCAGCAGTCAGGCAAAGACGTCATTTGAGTCGCGAGACAGCCAGAGTATGCCGGAAGGAGTCAAGAATGAGACTGCCTCGGTGGACAAGGTGCCGAATGGTAATGATGGCCGGACTCCTGCCGAGGCGGAAGTTGAATCGCAGCCAGCCGCTGATCTCCCCTCTACTGCTGACCTTCCCTCTCAACCTGCTGGCATGGCAGTTGAAAAATTGCAGACGGTTGAACCGAAACCCGAGGCTTCCCCGATGAGGCCCCCAGAAGTGCCTAAAGCGGCTGAAGAGAAGAAGGACGTTCAAAAAAAGGTTGAGGTAAAAAAAATCAGCCCAGCCCCGCCACCCAAGACGCCAACGGTGGAAAAGGCCGCAACTCCAAAGAAAACCCCTCCCCCGGAGAAGGTCGTTGTCGCAAAGAGAATCCCGGCTGATAAATTGTATGCCGGCAGGGTTGCTGCGTCTGCCAAGTGGCTGATTGGCGAGAAAAAAGATCGCTTTACCATCCAGCTGATGGTCCTTGCTTCCGAAGGAGCTGAAAAGAGTGTGAAAAATATGTTGGTGCAGCAACAATATCAGGATATTGCAGGACATTTGTACATTTTACGGAGGGCCGGTTCTCCTCCGATGGTCCTGATGTTCTATGGAGAATATAAAACGCTGGCGGACGCCAAAAATGCGAAGAATTCCCTGCCTGCCTCCCTGTTGAAAAATAATCCGTATCCGATTTCTGTGCAGGCGGCGGTTAAGAAGGCCAGTGGAGGCTGAGAGACAGCCTTCTGTCCCCGGCCTCAGAATGCCTGATCGGTTGTCAGGAAGAACTGACAGTCAGTCATTAGATGGCCTTGCGGTCTTTGCGTTGGACCGGTTTTTGCTTTATCGGGCGATGGGTATATCAGTGGATGAAAAGAGAGGAAGGGCTTGTTGATCTTCCCCTACTCTCTTTTTACGGATTAGCCGCTAAGGCGGATTTGTGATCTACCCTGCGGACCCGTCTTAAGACGAACGCTGGAGCGTTCTCATCTCCCGTCATTCCAGCGGTCTTAATCGCCGCTTTCATCGTCGCGCCATTCTTGCCTGCCATGATCTTGTCCCTGTCATGGCAATATCCTCAATCGCTACCGCATCCGTTGTCATGGTGCCGCTCATCTCGATCTGGCCAGGGTGGCGGGAAATAAACCCGCTCAGGATTAACAGAATTGCGGATAAGCTAAACAATAATTCAGTCTCTTCTGAAAAACGATTCATGTACCAGCAATATAAGGAATAATGGCTGGAAAATTGTTGTATAAATTGTAGGAAATCAGGTATATGATGACTCATCTTCCTGTAAATTTCAGTCCTAAAACCAAAGAAACCGCCACAGCAAACTCGACAATACCATCTGTTCCGATCTGAGTTTGCGAACATGATCAATCCCAGTCATCCACTCCTGAAATGAACAAGGGCAGTTGACTGCCAGAAATTTGAAGAAGTATTCGGGGTATCTTTCTGTCCTGATAATGGCCGACCGGCAAGCAGCACCCGTTTAATGGTTGCCTTGCATTATCTCAAATATTCCTGCGACCTCAGTGATGAAGAGGTTGTAAGTGGCTGGTTTGAAAATCCGTACTGGCAATATCTGAGCGGCATGAAGTCTTTCGAACATGACTTGCCGATTCATCCTTCCTGTATGACCAGGTCGGCGTAAACGAATTGGTGAAGGCGGTACGGAGGGAGTTGCTGAAGGAGACAGTCGAAGCCGGGTTGCGGCTGAAGGCTATCAAGATGCGTCAACTTGAGCGTATTAAAGTTGAGATGACGGTTCAGGGGAAGGACATCCGCTTTCCGACCGATACCATTTCAAAGTAGGCTTAAACCTGATGAACCGAAATACTTTTTTGTATACCTTCATGTGCAAAATTAGAAGAGGCACTAAAATGACGAGAAAGTTCGATTTTATTTTTTTTCTTATAATTCTAGGCGCATCTATCATTCTCATGCTTGCAGGGCTTACAAAAGGACATGACTGGGGCGATGATTTTTCCTGCTACATTATGCAGGCCAAAAGTATAGTGAATTTTTCCTGCTACAAATTCCTTGAAGTCAACCAGTTTACTATAGAACAATCGTC
>JARLHL010000094.1 GCA_031292275.1 Desulfocapsaceae bacterium
CACGGGAGTTGGTTGTACCAGAAGCAGTTGAGCTAACCGCAAGGAGGCAGGCTGCCAAGGTATGGCTAGTAACTGGGGTGAAGTCGTAACAAGGTAGCCCTAGGGGAACCTGGGGCTGGATCACCTCCTTTTAAAGGAAGAGGCGGATTTATCTGCCGATTTAGGGGATTAACCCCGTTTGCTTATGCTATTCAGTTTTGAGGGATCGTTTTGATCTTTTGAAATTCAGTTGAAGCGCAGAAGGCCACTGTCAGGAGTGAGAGACCAGAAAGCCGGGACCAGAAAGGAGTGAATCTGTCTTCTGTTTTTGAGATCAGTCCTCTGAGACGGGCCTGTAGCTCAGCTGGTTAGAGCGCACGGCTGATAACCGTGAGGTCGGTGGTTCAAGTCCACCCAGGCCCACCATTATCAGAGGATGGAAAGGAGAGTTTTTTTCTGTCATCTGATATCTGTCGTCTGATACGGGGGTGTAGCTCAGCTGGGAGAGCGCCTGCCTTGCACGCAGGAGGCCATCGGTTCGATCCCGTTCACCTCCACCAGTACTATGGGTTGATTTTTGTCTTCAGCGGAAGCTGAAGACAAAAATCAGGACGTAATGTTCTGGATAGTAAATGATCTTTGATAATTGAATAGTAGAGTAAGCAAATCCTCTGGAGGCAGCGGATGCACCGGTCGTTTGGCCATCGCATCGTGAAGCTGCGACGATTCCAGAGGTTACAGTAGCTGAGTAATTTTTTTAATCAGGCTTTATGGATAAGCTACTAAGGGCTAACGGCGGATGCCTTGGCATCGGAAGGCGAAGAAGGACGTGGCAAGCTGCGATAAGCTTCGGGGAGCTGTTAACGAGCATTGATCCGGAGATTTCCGAATGGGGAAACCCGGCGGGATTTATATCCCGTCATTCATTACTGAATACATAGGTAATGGAAGCGAACGCAGGGAACTGAAACATCTAAGTACCTGCAGGAAAAGAAATCATTAGAGATTCCGTGAGTAGCGGCGAGCGAAAGCGGAAGAGCCCAAACCGGATAATTTATTATCCGGGGTTGTAGGACCCCGACGTGGGATTGTATCTGGATAGTAGAATGGTATGGAAAGGCCGACCATAGACGGTGATAGTCCGGTATACGAAATTCTGATACACCCTAGGGAGTTCCTGAGTACCACGAGACACGTGAAACCTTGTGGGAATCTGGGAGGACCATCTTCCAAGGCTAAATACTAACCGATGACCGATAGTGAACGAGTACCGTGAGGGAAAGGTGAAAAGAACGGGGGAACCCGAGTGAAATAGAAACTGAAACCGTTAGCTTACAAGCAGTTGGAGCACTATGTAGCAATACAGTGTGACAGCGTGCCTTTTGCATAATGAGTCAACGACTTACCCTATGCAGCAAGGTTAAGCCGTAAGGTGGAGCCGCAGCGAAAGCGAGTCTTAATAGGGCGCATGAGTTGCATGGGGTAGACCCGAAACCGGGTGATCTATCCATGGCCAGGGTGAAGTCTCGGTAACACGAGATGGAGGCCCGAACCGATATAGGTTGAAAACTGTTCGGATGAGCTGTGGATAGGAGTGAAAGGCTAATCAAACTCGGTGATAGCTGGTTTTCTCCGAAATATATTTAGGTATAGCCTCACATGATGACTGACGGAGGTAGAGCACTGACAAGGCTAGGGGTCCCACCGGATTACCAACCCTTCTCAAACTCCGAATGCCGTCAAGTTCAAGTGTGGGAGTCAGACTGTGGGAGATAAGTTCCATGGTCAAAAGGGAAAGAGCCCAGACCGTCAGCTAAGGTCCCTAAACTATGCTAAGTGGGAAAGGATGTGGAATTGTGGATACAACCAGGAGGTTGGCTTAGAAGCAGCAATCCTTTAAAGAAAGCGTAATAGCTCACTGGTCTAATGAATCTGCGCCGAAAATTTAACGGGGCTAAGCATAGTACCGAAGCTACGGATCGAAATTTATTTCGATGGTAGGAGAATATTGTGGTCGCCTGAGAAGGTACACCGTAAGGAGTGCTGGAGGTCCCACAAGAGCTTATGTTGACACGAGTAGCGAAAAACAAGGTGAGAAACCTTGTCGCCGAAAGCCTCAGGTTTCCTGTAGTCAAGTTAATCTGCTCAGGGTTAGTCGGCCCCTAAGGCGAGGCCGAGAGGCGTAGTCGATGGGAAACAGGTTAATATTCCTGTACCACCGGTATGATGTTATGGTAAGGGGGGACGGAGAAGGTAAGGCCATCCGGGCGTTGGTAGTCCCGGTTTAAGCGTGTAGGTGGAGGACTTAGGCAAATCCGGGTCCTTGTTAACACTGAGGCGTGATGACGATGTCTTTCAGACAGCAAAGTGGCTGGTTCCATGCTTCCAGGAAAATCCTCGTATCTAGTCATACAGGTGACCGTACCGTAAACCGACACAGGTAGGCAGGTAGAAGATACCAAGGCGCTTGAGAGAACTCTGGTTAAGGAACTCGGCAAAATAGCACCGTAACTTCGGGAGAAGGTGTGCCTGGATGGTAAGTAAATTTACTTTACGAGCCTGGTCAGGTTGCAATGAAATGGGGGGAGCGACTGTTTACTAAAAACACAGGACTCTGCGAAGTCGAAAGACGAAGTATAGGGTCTGACGCCTGCCCGGTGCCGGAAGGTTAAGGGGACATGTCAGCGCAAGCGAAGCATCGAACCGAAGCCCCGGTAAACGGCGGCCGTAACTATAACGGTCCTAAGGTAGCGAAATTCCTTGTCGGGTAAGTTCCGACCTGCACGAATGGCGTAACGATTTCCCCACTGTCTCAACCAGAGACTCAGCGAAACTGTAACACCGGTGAAGATGCCGGTTACCCGCAACTAGACAGAAAGACCCCGTGAACCTTTACTATAGCTTGGCATTGTTTTTTGGGATAACATGTGTAGGATAGGTGGGAGACTTTGAAGCGGCTACGCTAGTAGTCGTGGAGTCACCCTTGAAATACCACCCTTGTTATCTTAGAAATCTAACTGCGGTCCGTGATCCGGATCCAGGACATTGTCTGGTGGGTAGTTTGACTGGGGCGGTCGCCTCCCAAAGAGTAACGGAGGCGCGCGATGGTTCCCTCAGGCTGATTGGAAACCAGCCGTAGAGTGTAAAGGCATAAGGGAGCTTGACTGCGAGAGAGACATTTCGAGCAGGTACGAAAGTAGGTCTTAGTGATCCGGCGATTCCGCATGGAAGGGTCGTCGCTCAACGGATAAAAGGTACTCCGGGGATAACAGGCTTATCTCCCCCAAGAGTCCATATCGACGGGGAGGTTTGGCACCTCGATGTCGGCTCATCACATCCTGGGGCTGAAGCAGGTCCCAAGGGTTTGGCTGTTCGCCAATTAAAGTGGTACGTGAGCTGGGTTTAAAACGTCGTGAGACAGTTTGGTCCTTATCTGTTGCGGGCGCAGGATATTTGAGGAGATCTTTTCCTAGTACGAGAGGACCGGAATGGACGAACCTATGGTGTACCAGTTGTTCTGCCAAGGGCATCGCTGGGTAGCTAAGTTCGGAAGGGATAACCGCTGAAAGCATCTAAGCGGGAAGCCTACTCCAAGATAAGATATCCCGTGACGTAAGTCACCTAAAGGCTCGTTGTAGACTACAACGTTGATAGGTCGGGTGTGGAAGTGTAGCAATACATGGAGCTTACCGATACTAATAAGCCGTGCGGCTTATCCATATCCTCTGATTAGAAGGCTGCTGAATACTCTACTATTCGATTATCGTTTTTTTTATTGACCGGGATGCAGGCGATCTCACGATCTCCCCTTCCCCGTCACACCGGTTTTTTCGGTGGTCATAGCGAAGAGGTCCCACCCGTTCCCATTCCGAACACGGAAGTTAAGCTCTTCAGCGCCGATGGTACTGCATGGGAGACTATGTGGGAGAGTAGGTCGCCGCCGAATTTCTACAATAAAGCCCCTGAGCGCTCACTGCTCTCAGGGGCTTTTTGCTTCCCTTTGCATCCCGTTTTCCAAGTATCGATCAGGTCTGGCCCGGCCTGCTCCTTGATCAGGGGAGCTGTCACCGCGATGTCCTCCCCTCTTCCGGCCCTGTTGATACGGCGACTAATCGCTCAGGAGCAAAGATGCAAATACGTATTTTTTCATCATGCAGCCAGTGAGAGGAAAGAAAAGCATGAACGGGAGAACCTTTTCGTGTCCGCCACTGGAAGTGGCGGGTTTATTTAAAACCACTTTACCTATCCAGTCAGTTCTTCCAATCTTGACAGATACTTCCTTTCGTAATAGATTTATGACTACCGTTTTGTCCAATTATTGAAGCCAGATAATTTCATATATACCCACAGCATATATCTGACAAGGGAGTTGATTCATGGATCATCCGCAATCTCTTTTTACAGTCATCCTGGCAGCAGGGAAAGGCACACGGATGAAGTCGGACAAGGCGAAGGTCCTCCATGAAGTTTTTTTCGCACCTATGATTCATCATGTCCTTACCGCCGTCCAAGCCCTTCACGCTACAAAAGACATTGTAGTGATAGGCCACCAGCGTGAGTCCGTCATGCAGGCCCTGGCAGGGTATAATGTAGAATTTGCCCTTCAGCAGGAGCAACTGGGTACCGGTCATGCCGTTTTATGCGCCGAAAAGGCCGTCACCTCGACAGACGGAGTTGTCATGATTCTCTGCGGTGATACCCCCCTCATTAAGACCGAGACCCTCCAATTTATGTACCAGCAGCATTGTGAGCGGTCATCTCTCCTTACAGTCATGACCACAATCCTTTCCGATCCCACAAACTATGGTCGTATCATCCAGACAGATTCAGGAAAGCTTCTGGCCATTGTTGAAGAAAAGGACGCCTCCAGCGAGCAAAAGAAGATACAGGAAATCAATGCCGGGATATACTGCGTCAACAGTAAATTCCTTTTTGAAACCATCAAGAAAATCGGCACCGACAATAGCCAGGGAGAAGTCTATCTGACCGATATTGTCTCCATCGCTGTGGCTGCCGATTTAAATGTCGATAAATTCATTAATCCGACTGCCCAGGACGTCCTCGGAGTAAACTCCCGGGTTGAACTCGCCCTTGCGCATAAAGAAATTCAGCGCAGACACAACAATGCATTGATGCTGCAGGGAGTGACTATGCATGACCCGGAAACCACAGCCATTGCCCACAGCGCCGTCGTCGGCCGCGACACGGTTCTCTACCCGGGCGTCCGGATCTCAGGGACAAGCCGTCTTGGCAACTCCTGTATCATTCAAGAGGGCTGCGTGCTTCATAACTGCACGCTGGCCGATCATGTCAGTATCGGTCCGCACAGCTACCTGGAAGGCTCAGAATGCATTGAGCAGTCATCTTACCCGCCACATTCAGTCGTAACACCCTGAAGGTGCATTCACATCCATACCTCCAATTCAGAGTTGGCAAGTCGAACTGAGCAGATTATATATACCGGCATGGTACAAAACTACGGCCCGATCTCCACACGGATTTTCACCAAGCCAATGATATGAACATCTTTATTAACGGCCAGCAGATGCCCTTTGCAGCAGGCATCACAATAGCCCAAATTCTTGATGCATTACAGATCGTTCCTGCCTCCATCGTTGTTGAGCTGAATGAGGACATTATTCCGCCAGAGGGGCATCACAACAGCCTTTTTGAAAATGACAGGCTTGAATTCATCCGATTTGTTGGAGGCGGCTGAAATGCCGACCTCGCAGCTGCAGTATTCATTTCCGGCTTTTCAGCCAAGAGCATACACAATACATCGACACCTCTTTCACCTTACCGGGAAATGCGGTCGACCGAAAAAAGATATCGACGCTGATTTGCTGACCTGCCGCTGCAATCCAGCCTCAGCTGTCATGGACTAGCCGTATTTCAACTCCTTTAGCATTAATTTTATGAGTAAGCCATAACCTCTCAGGAGAAGCGCATGAGCGATCTGAAAAAGATGTATACAACAATTTTAGGTGATCATTTTCCTATGGAAATGACCATTTCCTTTGGTGATCAAACCCTTGTCTATCGAAAACGAACCTGGAAAATCTGCCAGAAGGACGGCTCAGTCGATGAGCGCGGAGTCCGTTATGGTGAAAATCCAGATCAGGAAGCTGCCCTGTACGAGCTGGTTAACGGGAATCTCACCCTGGGACAATGCTCTTTCATCGAACCGAAAAACGGCCTTGTCTCAGCCATAACCGTTGAAGACATGCTGCAGGTAGGCAAACATCCCGGAAAAATCAATCTTACCGATATCGATAATGGACTCAATATCCTGAAATATCTTATTGATAAACCGGCCGCTGTCATCCTCAAGCACAACAACCCCTGCGGTGCCGCCTATGGCCGGAGCCTGGCCCACGCCTTTGACAGGGCCAACCGCTGCGACCGTATCGCCGCCTTCGGAGGAGCGGTAGTCCTGAGCCGATCCTGCGATAATGAGACAGCCGAAGCGCTCTCAAAGAATTACCTAGAGGTTGTCTGTGCCCCTGATTTTGAGGAGGGAAGTCTTGCTATTCTGCAAAAAAGCGCAAACCTGAGGGTCATTAAAATTGCAGGAATAGACAGGCTGGGAGATTTCGAAAAATTCCGTTTTATCGATTTCAAGAGCCTGATCGACGGCGGCATCATCGTCCAGCAGTCAGCTGTCAACTCCATCAGAAGCAGGGAGAATATGAAGCCTGCCACCGCCACCTGGAAAGGCAAGACATTCTCCTGCGAGCGCCAGCCAACCCAGCGGGAGATTGACGACATGCTCTTCGGCTGGGCAGTGGAACACGGCGTTACCTCTAACTCCGTTCTCTATGTCAAGGATGGCTGTACGGTCGGTATCGGCACCGGAGAGCAGGACAGGGTCGGGGTGGCGGAAATAGCCGTCCATAAGGCTTACATTAAGTATGCCGACATACTCTGCTTCGACGCCCACGGTCTCTCCTATGCGGACATGACACTGGAGATTGCCCGGGGCAAGAGGGATAAAGACCAGAAGGCGGCGATCAATGCCCAGGTCATGCACGATAAGGCCGGGCTTCCAGGGTCGGTGATGATATCCGACGCCTTTTTTCCGTTTAGGGACGGAGCCGATGTGGGAATCCAGCAAGGTGTCACCGCGATTTTGCAGGCAGGCGGGTCATTGCGGGATTTTGAAACCATCCAGGCATGCAACGAGGCAGATCCCCAGGTTGCAATGATGTACACAGGCCAGAGATCATTTAAGCACTAACCAGCATAGCTGGACCAGATTGGCCGGTCTCCAACAGCAGAACGCTCATCGCTTCTGCATGGCAATGCCACTGTTTTGACGAGACTTTCATATAAAGCAACCCGACCAACAGGAGACGGCTCAGGGCACACCTTGATGCCGTCTCTCCAAAGCGATCGGCAGGATACCATGAAAAACGGGCTAGCGAAGAAAAAGACAGGAATTGCCAGGCTCCAGGCTGCTTTTGGCTATTCCCTTGAAGGTCTGCGGGCGGCATTTCGAGAAGAGGCGGCATTTCGACAAGAAACTATCCTCTATATTCTATTTCTTCCCCTCCTTTACCTCCTGCCGGTTCCGCACATCTTCAAGGCCCTGCTCCTGCTGGCAAATACTGTGGTGCTCATTGTTGAACTGCTGAATTCAGCCATCGAGGCCATTGTCGACCTCGCTTCGCCTGACCACCACCGGCTGGCTAAGCAGGCCAAGGATATGGGGAGCGCTGCGGTCTTGATAAGCCTGTTGCTTGCTCTGGCACTCTGGGGATGCGCACTGATCGAGGTGTTCTGATTCCCTCCTCCCTCAGGTTCTTTTCAATCGCCTACCGCAACCCAAGCCTGTGCCTCTGCCGACTGCAGACAGGCCTCGCACACGCGGACTGCATAGAGCCCCTCCTCCCCTGAAACGGGGTTTTCCCCCCTGCCTTCAAGGAAATCCTGCCAGTCCCGCAGTAATGCCAGGATGGTGTTTTCCGCTGCGGGTTCTTCAAGACGCCGAAGAAAGTATCCTGTGACCTCCTCCACGAATGATTGAACCTGTTCTCCGTACAACTGTCCATTTTCACAGACAAATTCATATCTCCCGCTACGGGCGCGACCAACCTTGCTGACATCAAGGGTGCCCGCAACCCCACCCTCCATCTCTACCAGAACGGTAACCAGATCTTCGAGATTTTTGCCATGATAGCGGTGGGCTGCGGCCATCACCCGCTCGACCTTGAGCCCGGTGATATATCGAAGGGCGTCAAAGACATGAACGGCAGTATGGATCATCACCCCCGCCCCGGCAATCTGCCGCTCATCATGCCAAGGCAGGCTGGAGGGCTCCAGGCGTTGGTTGGCGGTAAAGGAATAGAGCCTCCCCATCGCCGGCAATCTGGACTTCAGCGCCCTGATCACCTGATTATATCGGAGGGTCTGGCCAACAGTCAGAGGAACCCCGGCCTTCCCCATTGCAGCGACGACCGCTGTCGCCCCCTTGCTGTTTATCGCCAGGGGTTTTTCGATCAGCAGAGCTTTTTGAGCCCGGGCACAGGCGTCGGCGATATCAGGATTCAGATAAGGAGGAACCACCGAGATAACAGCCTCCACCCTCGCATCGGCAATCAGCTCGCGCCAGTCCTGATGCCAGGAGACGCCCCAAGCCAGCGCCTGCTCCCTGCCACCCTCCGATCTTCTGGCAATGGCTTTCAATTCCAATCCGTCAATATCATGCAGGATATGCTGGACATAACGGCTTCCGTGCCTGCCTGTACCAATAATCCCGACTCCTCTCATGGCATCCCTCGAACTCTTATTCCCTACAGGGCCTGCTGGCTAAATCGCCCTCCCCTCATCTGCCCCGTGTACATCTCCATCTCCCATGGAGGCACAGCCTCCCCGAAGTCATTTATTCCTGGTCAGAACATACTGGGCCAGGCCCTCCAGAATTAAACGGTCTTTGCGCTGCGTCTCACGCGAAAAGATCGCCAAGGGGGCAATCGCCTGGCAAATCATCTGTTCCGCCCTTTTTTTCGTATCGGAGAAACCATTATATTTTGAGATGATCTCCGTTACCGTGCCGGCGCTTTTCTTCCGCAGACCCTCGTCTTTAAGGATCTGCAGGAGGCGCTGACGGTCCTCCTTTCCTGCCCGGTTCATTGCCAGAATCAAGGGTAGGGTCATTTTGCCCTCAGCCAGATCATTGCCTACCGGCTTGCCGGTTATTTGCTGGTCTCCCAAATAATCCAGAAGGTCATCAATGATCTGGAAAGCACAGCCCAGATTGGAGCCGTAGCCCCTCATGGCGTGCCGCTGCTCCTGCGTTGCTCCGCCGGCCAGAGAGCCTATTTCCGTAGTGGCAGCAATCAGCAGGGCAGTCTTGCCGGTAATGGCAGCGAAGTATCCCTCTTCCGACAGGTCGTAGTTGGCGGCATTGCGCAATTGCAGAAATTCGCCGTCGACCATACCGCCGGTCGCCTGGCAAAAAATTTTCAGGGCCTCCAGACCTGCGCGCTCTCCGACAATTGCCATGGAACGGGCATGGAGAAAATCTCCAGCCAGTATGGCAGCCACGGTGCCGTAGACCCGGTTCAATGCGGGCCGCCCTCTTCGGGTATCAGCGTTGTCAATCACGTCGTCGTGAAAGAGTGTGGCCACATGGAGATATTCGAAGGCAATGGCAAGCCGATGGATATCGGGAACATCTCCACCGCAAAGACGGGCCGCCAGAATGGTCAGCAGCGGCCGGAATCGTTTGCCGCCATTGAAAAGCCCATAGCGCAATACCTCAAGCAAAAGGTCATCAAGTCGATCTGAGGCGGTGTCGAGATCCTGCCGCATGGCCTCTTCGACACGCTGAATATCAGGCTTAATCTGCTCCTTCAGGTCCAGGCCGGAGGCTTGAGAAACGGTAAATTGGCTCATTCTTGCGTTGTATCCAAAAAAAATTGCCCCACCGACTCCATTGAGCGGCCCAGGGGTGAAGGCGGCAGGCTTGCGACAAATATACGGCCATACCCTTTTGTAAACAAACGGACATCCATAATTGCAATCAGGCCGCGATCAGTCGAGGCCCGCATCAGCCTTCCCACCCCCTGACGCAGACTGAGAACGGCCCGGGGCACCTGAAATTCAAAAAAAGGTTTCCCGCCTGCGGCGGATATGGCTTCCACCCGGGCCTGAACGACAGGGTCGCTCGGCACCTCGAAGGGGAGCTTATCTATAATGACACAGCTGAGTGATTCTCCAGGCACATCGACACCTTCCCAAAAGCTTGCCACGGCCAGCAGTACAGAATCGGTTTCTTCCTTGAACTTTTCAAGCAATGCATGCCTCGAGGCGCTGCCCTGGATCAGAACCGGATAGGAAAGATGGTCCTGCAGATAACCGGCCACGGTCTCCATCCCCTTCAGACTGGTGAAAAGGACCAGAGCCCGGCCTTTGCTTCTCTGCAGAAGGGCGACAATCCGCTCGCAGAGCATCCCTGGAAAACGGTCATCAGCCGGTTCGGGAAACCCTTTCTCAGGCACATATAACAGGGTTCGTCCGGAATAGTCAAAGGGGGATTGAAGCCGCAGGGTCTCGATCTGGCCGTCAAGCCCGAGACGTTCGCAAATATAGGAAAAATCCCCACCGGTGGTAAGGGTGGCCGATGTCAGGATGCAGGAATTGACCGCCGGATAAAGATACTGCCTCAGGTGGTCGGCAACCCGAATCGGGGTGGACGAGAGGCTGAGAGACCGCTCCCGCCGTTCATACCAGCAGACAGAGCGGTCGGCCTGCTCTTCCAGCGCAATCTCAACAAGATTGGCCTGCAGGTCAATGGCGCGTTTCTCCAGCACCCGCCAGCCCTCATTGTTCGAAGCCAGGCCGGCGAGGTCATGGGCAAGACGATCGATTCCGGCAACGAGCTCCTGCACCTCCTCCCGCCAGTTCTCAGCTTTATTGATCAAAACTCCCAGGTGATACCGACCCCGTTCAGGAGGAAACAAGGCCACAAATCGATCAAGTCGCTTCTTCACTCCCAGGACAGCATTTCCCATACATTCCTTCAGGGAGGTCGAAAGATCGGCCTCTGCCTGGCGCTCAATATCGCTCAGGAGATCAAGAAGCTGATACTGACTGAAATGGATGCCGAAAAAAGTCGTCGCCACATTTTCAAGATGATGGGCCTCATCGAAGATAACCCCCTCATATCGCGGGAGGACCTCGCCATATCCCTCCTTCCTGAGCGAGAGATCGGAAAAAAACAGATGATGGTTGACGATCAGCAGGCGGGCCGCCCCCGCCTTCCTCCGCAGCTGGTTTATAAAACAGAGACCGCCCTCAGGGCAATCACCTCCCAGGCATTGATGGGACTGAGCCGTTATCTTGGCCCACAGGGGTGAATGATCCGGCAGCCAGGCAAGTTCAGCCCGATCCCCTGTGGTGGTAACCTGCAGCCACCGCTCTATTTTTTCACAATCCGTATTGTCAAGAAAGGAGAGCTGAGGAGAACTGCGCAATTGAAACCAGCGATAATAACAGAGATAGTTTTGCCTCCCTTTTATGCAGATCGCTGGTATCTCCTTTTTCAGCAGACGAGCAATCAGCTGGATTTCCTTCTTCAGGATCTGATCCTGTAAGTTAATGGTAGCAGTGGAAATCACCAGACGTTGGCCTGAGAGTACGGCTGGAACCAGATATGCCAGGGTCTTACCAACGCCTGTCTCCGCCTCAACCGCCAGAATTCTGGCAGAATCAGCTGCAATGCCCCCAATCCCGCCCCTGGTATCAAGAGCGGCATCAACAGCTTCGGCCATCTCCAGCTGGGCCCTGCGCGGCTCAAAACCCGAGAGGTGTCCGGCCAACAAACCATTCTCTGCAAAAATTTTTTTCACCTGCCCTCTCAATCCCTCTTCTGCATGGTCAATATAAATATATTTATCGGAGCCCATCAGTCATCGGCCAATCCAAGCCCCTGACTGCCGTGATATTTCTATTTTTTTATTTTCAGTTATAATGAATTCCATCTCAGCAGAAAAGGAAAAGCTTTGTCTGTCACGCACAGCGCTTCCTGATTCTCCGGCAGCATGCCTATCAGGGCACTGAATGTGGCTGCAAGAAGTCAAACCTTCATTAAAAACACCTTATACGGTTTTTACTTTTATTTTTCAACCAAACCTGTTATGTGTCCAAAGGCGGCTGCCACTATCATTAATGGTTTTATAGCAGATAATGCCTATAACATCGCAGCAATAGCCAACTGCCAGCCACCCTTCATTCCATTACGATGCTCACAGTTAAGGTGTAGCGAATTGATCCAGGCATGTGCCGCGCAATTTAGTATTGCCCAGCCGACTCGCCGGTGACAATGATTTGATATACCGCGTTGCTGAGAGCAGCATACATTGTCTGAGAGATGAGCTGAATCAAGAGGACTGGATGTATCTGATATCAGTTCGCTGAAATTTATATCGGGGCAATTACCACAACCAAGACTTCCTGATCGTATTATTTCATTTTATCAATACTATGGTTGAACTTCTCTCATACCGGGATCAGCATTTTCAATATGGCCCCAGTCAATCCCTTGTGGAACAGGATGAGTTCATTGCCATTGTCGATGACTCTCAAGAAATTGCCATAATTCTGGAACATTATCTCATTCGCCAAGGATATTCAGTCTGTAAGGCGGGAAATGCACAGGAACTTTCACACCTTCTCACATCTCGTAAAATTGCTCTGGTCCTCCTTGATATAGGTCTCCCTGATAAAGACGGCATTGAGATTCTGGCCGACATCGCACCCAGATTTCCTGATCTGGGTATCATTATGGTTACAGGAACAACCGATTTACAAACAGCCCTCGATTGCCTGCGCATAGGTGCTGACGACTACTTAACGAAACCTGTCCAATTGGATGCATTCACCCATACAGTCAAACAGACTCTTAAAAAAAGAAGACTTGCCATAGATAATCGCGTTTTTCATAAAGAGTTGGAAGCGACAAATTTCCGGACCCAATTTCTTCATCAACTCAACATGAAGATGAACACCGCTTATCTCAGCACCATCGAACTCGACGGTATTTTGCATGCCATCCTCGTCGGTATTACATCAGAAGAAGGTTTGAGGTTTAATCGCGCCTTTCTCGCCCTGTTCGACGACGATCACTACACCTTGCAGGGAAAGATGGCTATCGGGCCTTCCTGTCGTGAAGAAGCTGGCAGGGTCTGGCACGATATTAAAGAAAAGAATCTTGGGCTTACTGAAATTATCAGCCATATCAAAAAGGATTGTATCGACTCTGATGTGGAAGTAAACCGCATTGCCAGGTCATTATCCATCCCCAGTGATGACGCGCATAACATCCTGATTCGTTCCTGCCTGGAGCGTAAAAGCATCGCGGTTGAGAACGGCATGGCCCTTGGACATCCCGTATCGGCAGATCTTCTCGGACTCCTTGAGGAACCGAATTTCATTATTGTGCCCCTCTATTCGCCCAGCCAGTCTCTTGGAGTTATTATTGCGGACAATTTCATCACAGATAAGCCCATCACCGCTGAAGAAATTCAAGCCCTTGAAATCTTTGCCAGTCAAGCCAGCCTCGCGATTGAGCACAGTCATCTCTATCAGGACATGACAGCAAAAATCAGTGAACTGGAAATGGTTACCCAGGAGCTTGAAAAAAACAAGGACCTTCTCGTCGAGACGGAGCGGTATTCAACCTTGGGATATATGTCGGCGCAACTGGTGCATGCCATTCGAAACCCCATAACCTCCATCGGGGGGACGGCCAGACTCCTGACCAAGAGGACGAACGACCCCAATATTCTAAAATTCCTGCGCATTATGACCCAGGAGGCGGCCAAGATTGAGGCAACACTTGAGGATCTCTTCAGTTTTGTTGAAGAGAGTTCTTTACAGAAATCTGATCAATCACTGCACCTTCTCCTGCGAAAAAGTGTGATGATTTTTTATGCCGCCATGAAAAAAGCAGGAATTCATTACCATTTGGATTTAGCAGCATCTGACCCCCATATCGAGATTGATATCCGCAAGATCAGACAGGTCTTTCTCCATCTCATTCGCAACGCCATTGAAGCCATGCCGGATGGCGGCACACTTCGAGTTTCCACCCATGAAGATGAGCATGCAGTTGTGATAAGCATCGCCGATTCAGGCCGGGGCATTCCCGACGCAAATCTGGACAGGGTAGCGGATCCTTTTTTTACGACTAAGACTTATGGCACAGGCATGGGATTGACCCTGGTCGAGCAGATTATCAAACAGCACGAAGCCTCATTCTCATTGAAACGTCATGAAGATGGTGGAATGATAGCTACTATCAAATTTAATAAATAGATTTCAATCGTAAAAAAGTAGGTGGAATACCTGCCAGATCCCAGCCTAGTTTCTGCCTTTTCCTTTCGGTCTGCGCTGCACCGACACAAATCCCCCGATAAACGCCAGCATGGCACCTGCGGCCAGGGTATACCTAAATGCCAGCAGGAATGATGGTCCCTGCCGGCCTGAATATTCCTTCAGATCCAATCCCCCGGTAAAATGCGAAAATAAGGTACTGAAAACCATACCGGCAAGTGCCACCCCCATCAGCATGCCTATATTTCTTGACGTAGCCAGGATCCCGGATGCAATCCCCGTATGCCTCACGTCGACAGCGGCGAGTACCGAAGCTGTATTGGGGGAAAGAAAAATTGACTGCCCGGCACCCAAAAGGGCCAGCCTCCAGGCCACGTCAAATGGGGACGATGAGGGACTCAACAGACAGAGGAGAATGACGGCAATACTGGAAATCAATAACCCAAATGCAGTGAGAAAGACCGGCCCGATTTTATCATAGAGCCGGCCCGATACTGGTGAGAGGATAAAGAGGGTGACCGGAACAGCCATCATAACAGAGCCTATCGTATCGGTGGAAGCCTCAAGGATGTATTCCATGAAAAAAGGAATCAGAATGAGGACCATGAAGAGAACAATGAAAGAGACTGCGGCTGTAAATATGGCTACAGAATTATTATTTTCTTTAAAAAAAAATAGGGGCAGTATAGGAGAGGGGTGCCTCTTTTCCGCAAAATAGAATGATCGCGCAATAAGCCCGATACAGACTCCCATCAACATTATTTCTCCCGGCCCCGTAGTATTGCAGTAGTACACAGTTAAGACAGGCAGAGAAACAAGCAAGGCCCACAACGCACTTCCATACCAATCAAATTGCGTTGCTGCGGATATTTTTTTTCCCTCGCTGCTGCGTATGAAAAAGCTCCACCCCAGACATGCTGCACTCAGGCTTATGGGAACAGTGACCAAAAAAATTGCGCGCCAACTTGAATACCGGATCAAAAAACCACTGACTACAGGCCCGAACATCAGTCCCGCAGATGTTGCGATCCCCAGCATGCCAAGGTTTTGCCCAAGTTGCTGTCGTGGAAATATATTCTTTATGATTGCGGGTCCGGCGGACATCATCATCGATGCTCCGACGGCCTGGATAAAGCGTGAAAGGATCAACAAGATGAGTGTCGGTGCAAAAGAACAGAAGATGGAACCAAGGGAAAAAACCAGCATGCCGGAAAGATAGATCCTTCCCTGGCCGATGCGGTCTGCCAGATAGCCCCAGACCAGAAGGGTCACCGTAATAGTCAAGAGATAGATCAGTACAACCAACTCAGCAGTGACCAAAGTGGCGGCAAACGAGCGCATGATGCTCGGCAGAGCGACATTGATCATACTGCTGTCCATGGTGGAGAGGAAAACTCCTGTCGCCACCAGGAAGAAGATGCGTCGCCGGTTTGTCTGTGCTCCCTGCATAATCGATAATTGACAAAAAAAAAGCGGGCCCTCGAAAGGACCCGCTTTAAAAAGCTACACTGTTCTTATCAAACTTCGATTAGAACTTAATACCAAGCTCTGTGAATACTGCATAGTCCAGATCGTTGTGATTCTGAACCCAGCTACCTGGAGCAAAGCTAGCAAAACTAGCATCAGCATTGTTTTGAGCGTAGTTCAAACTGTTGTTGAGGCTCTTATGCAGCAGGCCACCACCGAGATTGATATACGCGCCGTCGGTTACAGCAATATTGACCATACCGGAAAGCTCAACCAGGTTACCGTAACCGGTTACACCAGCGTCAGCCAGTATACCAACCAGTTTATAGGTCTTATTGATCTGATAATCACCAATCAAACCGGCAAAGACTGTATTGGCGGAATAATTGGAGTTAACCGGGTTCTGACCAATCCTGTTGAGTGCGGTGATCGGGGATCCCTGACCGGGGATGTCGGGATTGGATCCGCCCATTGCACCACCCATCATCAGGAAACCGTAGTTACCGTCAGCCTGGAAGCCGTTGCGGGTAAAACCAAGCACGAAGGTGCCGGCAGCCGGACCGAAGTCCATCTTGGCATGGAAGATACCGCCGTATGCATCGCTGTTCTGTGCCAGACCATTCTTATAGATAGGAGAATTGTCGGTATCATACCAAATGCTGTTGGCCATACCGTTGGTGCTCAGTGTCTTCTGGGCATAAGACAACTCGCCCAACAGTTTTACCGGACCAACAGGACCTTCTGCCTTGACAGTTCCCTTGAAACCACTGAAGCTTACCTTCTGAGACGGTGTAATAGTATTTGCTACGTCACCAGTCTGATTATCCTGATAAATGCCGTAGAACAATCCATTCCAGCCGCCGATGAAATTCTGCTTGGCGATAACAGCCCACTGGTTGACATCTCTATCCTCATGAGCAGTTACTGAATACGTCGGCTGCTCTGACTCATAAATCTTGGCAACCAAAGCAGTAACACTGGTGTTCTTGGTAGCATAGGTAGCAGCAAGGGCGTCCAGACGCTTGTCATAACGGAACCATACGTCGGTAAAGTCAGGCATACGACCGGCAGCGACTGTTACCGGACCAATCGGGATGCCCATATAGGCCCAGTCGGTAACCGTATTGAGACCGGTTGTGCTTGTACTATTAGAACCTTTACCGGTTGCAGGAGGCGCAGCAGAGTAGATCGCATTGCTTCCATCAACGTTACCCCAATCCTGGCTGTTGCCGAAGCTCATTCTGACATTGGCAAACGCACCGCCCTTGGTGGTGGCGTTCATCAGCAGACGAACACGACCGTAGGCGTAATCATTCTGGTTGTTGTCGTAGCTGTATTTCTCTTTCATCATCAAACGCTCGCGGGAGTCACCTGTGAAGGTAACGTCAGCGGACGCGGCGGTCACCATACTGCCAACCAGCAGAAGGCCGGCTGATGCTGCAATTATTTTTTTCATCTTTCTCTCCTTGGTTACTTTTATGCTCCAACAGAGGAGCCTCCTATTCTCTCTTCTTGCCCGGTGTAGAACGTAACACCTCTTTACCTCAGAAAAAACCTGATAAAGAAAAAACAAGAAACCCGTTAGTTGATTGAATACTAACGCCCCGATAATTTGATGTCAAGTTTTTTTTACCTGAGTTAAAAAAATTATACACCCTAGCGCAGCTCTTTTGTTTTGTCATTCTTTTGAACGATATCAACGTTATACGCATATAGAATCGTCTCGGGACTCGCCGACACCAGGACATTGTAAATGGCGGCTTCGGGAATCTGGCCGATAAATACCGTCAGTGATTCTTTCTTTTCAGCATCTGCCGGCTGGGCCCCATAAGGATTGCCGCCACTGACAAGGACTGACTGCAGGCTGTAGTCTGCAACCATTCCGCTCAGGGTATTGGTATGCCACAGCTCTGCCATTGCGGTCCCCGTCCAGGTCATGCATGACACGTAACCGTCATCATAGGTCCTCAGATTCCTGAAGAATGAATACGAACTCCTTTTATTTCTCCCGACGATAATCTCTTGTTTTTTATCGTGGTCGATGTCAACAGCTATGATCCTTGTCGGAACAAAGATCCGGTCATCTGACGGGCCAAGATTCGTCCAGCCGGGCCCAAGATAATTCGGACTGCCGCCGAAGTTCTCCTCACTGGTCCAGAGCAGCGAATTGGCTTCGTCGTAGACCGACATTTTCTCATTTTTGTCGATCACGATCTTTTCGATCTTGCCGTCACCATTGAGATCGGCCAGGCTGAAGTCGAAGAGGTTGACCGATTTCGGAACAGATATCTGTTTGCCCTGTTTCGGCACATCGTTCCCTTTGCTGAACGTCAGCTCATATAAACCGGGAAACGCGAGGATATTCTCGTCAGGCCCCTTCTGCTGGCCAACCAGGACCACACCGTCATGAGGAATCGCCATGGGACGAAGGTACCAGCGTACGTTTTTGTGGATTGTCTGCAGTCCATGCGCCTTATCCCAGCTCAGGACCAGAGATGAAATAGTCTTTTCTTCTGTTGCGCTTATGTATATCAGGCTCCTGCCGCTTTTATCCACATCGGCCACATTGACGGCATGAATCTTTAACCGCGGCGAGATCTGCAGTTTGGCAACCTGCTGAAAGCGCCCCTCGTTAAACTGAAAAATCCGCAGTTCCTCATCGCCCGCGGCGACAATTTCACGCTGACCATTTCCCTCAAGATCCCCCATTGCCATCCCCACCATCTTCATGGAGAGAGGAGTGCTTTTTCTGACACCCTGAGAAGAGACCGGCATACCGCTGTTTTCAGCCCCGATAATGCTGCCTCCGGCGTATATGCCGGTTTTATAGGCCCGCTCAGGATTAGGAGTCCGGAAGGCAGCCATCTGATCGTTCGCCACTGTATTTTGGGCCTGAGAAACAGTATTCGCGACTTCGGCCGGTGCATTGCCCCCCGGCGACGATCCCGACAACCTGCTGTCGATGTCTGCGGTTAGGCGATCCAGGGAAGACATGACGGCATCTTCCTTGTCCGCAGACATAACGAAGGTCTGGGTCTTGCTGGCAGCGGCAGCAGAATAAAAAGTCATCTGCAGGCTCACTCCCTCTCCATGGGCTGTAAGCACGCCCGTCGCTATATAGTCAGCATGCAAACTGCGAAACAGCCCCTGCTGCGGAGCCTTTTTCTTCCCGGATTGTATGTCATCGAACTCCTTTTTGGAGAGTGCATAATCCAAAACCCTCATGTTTTCCCTTGCGGCCAGGCGAGTCGACAGCATAGCCCGGAGACTGTCCTTGAGGTAGGAATACTTTCCTGCGGAATTGGCGTCAAAAGGAAGTATAATTATAGCAGATGACGTTTTATTCTCTGCAGCCTGAGCCGACATGCCCCAGCACAGTATGAAAAGAATCAGACTTACTCTTGATACAATCCTTCGCAGCATAATATCTCCAAAATCGTTCATGTTTTGATGTGCGGACATGCCAAAGACCGCAACGAGTCCCACAATTTGCGTACATATATATCAATCTTGCTCTGCTTGCAAGGTTAGTCTGACAGCGTCCGCAACCGCTAGCAGGAATTTTCGAAAAGAATTTCAGGGCCATCCCGGAATTCAAACTCCTCTCATTATACAAGCACAGAATTTATGATGTTATTTTTCAATACGATTTAATTGCAGCATGAACCGTTTAAGAATCAGGGATCCGCGGCCGAAAAGAGCAGAAAGGCATCAGTCTCATATTGACCGGGCGAGTCTGAGGATTTGATTTTTTGCCCTTCCTCGCACGTGTATAAAATTTAATACTTAAACCGACTGCACGGATATCGGCAGTCTGACATCGTCACCTTGCTGTTCTTTGTAAAGATTTCAAATATTCGCTCTCTAATAAAGAGAGAATTGCATTCCGGAGCGCATCTTTTTTTTCTTGACTTTTATATACAACAGACACAATATAGAATTGAGTAAAATTTTTTGTACTTTTAATATGGCAAAACCAAGAAGGAAAGGCGGCACCTCCGATTCTTCTCTGCAGCATATATAAAATAAATGAAAAAACTTTTTTTCCTCATAACAGCCTTTTTCTTTCTCGCCGCTGGATGTGTCTCTTCCAGAGCAGCGGACTTGTATGATCATGAGCTGTACAAGATCGTAACATATTCGTTTAACGAAAATACCGACCCCAACGGAACAGTTATCTCCAAAAAGGTAGACCATTTCGAGCCCTTGATGATCACCAGGACCAAGGCGGACTTAATGTCCAGTCAGCCCCCTCCGGCAGAGCGAACATTTACAACCGGCAGGGATCTAGTACAGGGTATGGTGCAGGGATTCGCAATATCTGCCGACTACAATGCCACACCGAGACTGGCCTTCCGCGGCGTTATCGGCGTCACAAAAAATATCAATGATACTTCCATGAAATTGGGTTTTGACTCAAGCTGGGAGGCGAATATCGGCGTAGTTTATAAATTATTTAATAATTTCTCCTATGAAATGCATCTTGGCTTCATGGATACCGGCGATCTCTTTAAGAACAGCAGCGCATACCATGATGTCGAAAATATTATCATGATCAACAACCAGTTGACCATGAGCTTCTGAAAAAGTATCAAACTCGGGACAAAACAATTTTCCCAAGCCCCCTGTGCAGCTCTGCCGGTAAACCGGTGGGGCTTTTTTTTTGCCCTGCAATCCGCCCCTTACGCAAAAGCCCCTGCACCGGACTCAGAGTTTATTGCCCTGCAAAAGTCTGCCGATGCTTTGCAGATCATCCCAGGTGGCCCGTTTAAAATCGGGATTCTGGAGCAGGAAGGTGGGATGATACGTCGGAACAAGGGGGATACTCAGCTGTTCCGTAACGGGAAATGGATAGATCTTCCCCCGAAGCTGCGACAAGGGCTGAGTCCCTTTCAGCAGCGCCCGAGTAGCAGCAAGCCCCATGGTGCATATGACCTCAGGGGAAAGCGCATTGATCTGGCGGACAAGATAGCCTGAACAGACCTGAATATTTTCAGCTGACGGCAGGCAGGCATCCGGTAGTGCACATTTTATGATGTTGGTAACAAAGGCTTTTTCCGGAGACAGGTGGATGGCCGCGATCATTCTGGCCACCATTTCATCCTCCCTGGGGCCCAGTATGCATCCCGGTGGTATCTTCCCCCCTTCTTCTCCCGTAAGCCAACTGCCGACGATAAAAAGCCGGGGTTTTTCCCCCCCTTGTCCTGGCAGAGGCAACAGACGTTTTGTATGCAGAACGCAACCGGTGCAGGAACAGACCTCCCCGGCAATCCCCAGGGCTGTTCCCCTGCTGACAGCCGGGAATGAACCCTTGACTGCATCCTTTTTTTCCGAAGCACCCTCATGAGAGACAGAGACGGCAGCACCGGGGACAAAAGTCGTTTTCAGAAAATCAGCGAGCCCCTGGACGGCGGGATAGCGGTCAACGCCGATGGTCCGGTGATAAGAGAGTACGGCCTGCAGCGACCGCAGAAAATCAAGATGTGGGGAGGCCATGGTATCCGAGTCTGAACCCTTTTTTTGTGATCAGTCCAAAACTGCTATTATATCGTCGCAAATAAAATTATAATACATTTTTTATGAAGCCTGAGTCTTGATCTATAATGAAGTGGTTGCTGTTTATCTCCCTCATTCTACACAGATTCGCCAATAATCAGACCCACAAGTCGGCCGCATATACAAAAAAACAGGAGAATAACGGACCGGACTGCACTCTCCAGCCGCCTTCTATCCGAAACATGCTGCGCATTACATCTTAACAAACTGAAGTTGTGATATATTTCAACATTTTTAAAGAATTGTCACCCCTGCTCAATCCAAACCATAACGAGTCATTCCATTGAAACCTTCACTGCCGATACATATTGAGCCTTGGGAACACCCCACCACGAACAGCGGGCAAAAACGTACCGTTAAGTTCATGGCACGGGGAATAGAAAGAGGAGGCAAAGCCGATCACTACACCCGGCAGCTGCCTGGCGATACTGCTACCTGGGGGGATTGCAGGTTTATTTTTGACATCGACGCTCAAGAATATGACTGGCTGGCCGTCTATCACGACCTCTCGCGTCGCCCCTGGACCTTCAGCCAGGAGCAGCTCAAATGCCCTCCGGAGAAGACCGTTCTGATAACGACTGAGCCATCCTCCATAACCGTCTACGGTACAGATTATCTCCGCCAGTACGGTATGATCATCACCAGCCAGGAGCCCTGGGCCGCCCCCCATCCGCAGCGGATATGCACCCAACCCGGCCTGATCTGGTTTTACGGCTTTCCCTTCGGGGAAGGCCCGGTCCGCAGTTATGACGAGCTGAAGGCAATGCCCGCCCCCCTGAAGACCAGGCCTCTATCCACCGTCTGCTCTGATCGAAAGGGAAGGTTGACCCTTCATTCAAGGCGTTTTGTATTCACCAGCAGACTCAAGGCGGCTCTGCCGGAGCTCGATATCTTCGGGCATGGTGTGACTCCGATGTCCGACAAGGCCGTTGCCGTCGATCCGTATACCTACCACATTGCCATCGAAAACCATATCTATCCCCACCATCTGACCGAAAAAATGCCCGATTCTTTTTTAGGATACGCAGTCCCCTTCTACTACGGATGCCCCAATGCCGCCGACTACTTTCCGGCTGAAAGCTTTATTCCCCTTGATATCACTAACTTTGCCCGATCGCTTGACATCATCCGTTCCACTCTTGCCAATAACGAGTACAACGACCGCCTGCCCTACGTGATCGAGGCCAGGCGCAGAGTGCTTGACGAATACAACCTGTTTGCCGTATTAGACCGCGAGATCGGCCGCAACGACAAAAAAATCCTTTCATGCCGCAATAAGGGGGTTATTATGAACCGGCAGACCTTAAGGATCAAAAGACCGCTTTCCGGCCTGCGCAGTCTGTCGGAAAAGGTTCTTTTCAAATGCAGGCATGCGTTTGGTCTGGTTTAACGGGCAGGGCGGCCGGCCATCCGGCAAGGCCCCGCCGCGCACCGACATGTCCACTGTATTTCATTATCATTTTTATCTGCATCTTACTCTTCATGCATGGAGTCCTTATGCGCTTTCTTCTCTTGCTTGTTATTTTCACCTCTCTGTACATGGGATACCTGGGAGCCCCCGGGGTCATTGATTATGACGAAGGGGTATACGCCGAGGTCTCCCGCGAGATGTTCGTCAAACATGAAGCCATTATCCCTACCCTCAACAACGAAGGCTTCTTTGAAAAACCGCCCCTTCTGTACTGGGGCCAGATGCTCGGCTATGGCTATTTCGGCACAACGGCCTTCGGCGCCAGGTTTGTCAACGCCCTGGCAGGGATTGCCACCATCCTGCTGGTTTTTCTGGCCGGTCGCAAGCCGCTTGGCCCGGAGACGGCCTTCCGGGCAGCCCTGATTCTGGGCAGCAGCCTCTTCTGCGTCTACCTCTCCCGTATTGCGATGACGGACATGCCGTTGACATTTCTCTTCACCCTCTGCCTCTGCCTCTCCTGGTTGGGGGTTGAACGACACCTGCAGGATAAACAGGGCGCCCCGCTGTTCTGGGCCGGTTGCGCCGTAGCGGGACTGGCCATGCTGACCAAGGGGGCCATCGGTGCCCTGCTTCCTCTGGTCACCGCCGTACTCTATCTGCTGTCCATCGGCAAACTACCCCTTCTCTGGAAACGCAACTGGTTCATTCCAGGGGCCCTGCTGCTGCTGGTGATTGGCTTTTCATGGTACCTCCTGCTGGGCTTCCACCATCCGGGAGGATTTACCTTTATGAAGGAACTCTTCATAAAACAGCATATAGGTCGGTTCACCACACCTTTGGAAGGTCATTCCGGCCCCATCTACTTCTACCTCGTTGTCCTGCTCATCGGATTTATGCCCTGGAGCTTTTTTCTCCCGCTCGCTGCAATCCGGGCTCCGTACCGGGATTCGACCAGCAGCCGTGTTCGCTTTCTTCGTCTGTTCCTCCTGTTCTTTCTTGTCACCTTCGTCTTTTTCTCCGTGGCGGCGACCAAACTTCCCAATTACATCTGCCCGGCGCTTCCCGGCATCGCGATGCTGGCAGCAACACTTTTCGACGAAACTGAAAAAAGGGGAAAACTGGTATGGTCCGTCTCAACCTACCTGGCGGCCCTGCTCATCCTTGCCCTGGGCATTGTTCTGCTCGCCTCGCCTCTGATTATTGCCCATCTGCCGCAGATGCTGGGAAAATCAGCCCTGAAGGCCCCGATTCTGAGCCAACCGGTCAGCCTGGGCTTCATGCCCTACCTTTCAGGCCTGCTGCTGATAGCCGCCGGGGGATTTCTCATCTATGCAAACCGGACGAAATCCGCCTCCACACACTTCGCCTCCCTTTCGGGAACTGCCTTGGCTGTCAGCGCCGTCCTCTTCCTGCTTGTTGTCCCGGTCTATGACTCCCTGATCAACCAACCCCTCGTCCGTCTTGCCGAGCAGGCGGCAGCCAAGACCCCTGATGACGGCAGGATTGTCATGTTTGAGGTCTCGAGCCGCCCGAGTGTGAATTTTTACGCCCACCGTCTGACTATCGATTGCGGTCTCAGCAACTTGGAGGCATTACGGCAAAGTTTTGCCAATCCGAAAATACAGGTTGGCATTACCACGGACTACTATTTCGGCAAACTTAAAGAAGCAGGCGTTGCAGTCGAGCAGCTCACATCAGATCACGGCTACATCCTCTTCCGGCTGGCCCCGGATCAGCCGGCGCCTGAAGGCCCCCCCCTGTCCGAACAGAGCTGGGTACAAACTGTACCATCAACTGCGGTAGTGGACAAGAAGTCATCTGCTCTTTACGTGTGTTCAATTCCCCTATGATTCAGTCTGCAACGCCTGCCGTTTCAATTGTGGTTCCCACCCTGAATGAGGCGGAGAATATCTATCCGCTCCTGACCCGGATCTTC
>JARLHL010000095.1 GCA_031292275.1 Desulfocapsaceae bacterium
CGGTGGGAATCAAAGTGCTGGGGCCAAACCTGGAGGTAATAGAGAAGATCGGCAAACAGCTGGAAGAGGCGATAAAGGGAATCAGAGGGACCAGGAGTGTCTATGCTGAGCGGGCAACAACAGGCTATTTCCTCGACATAATGGTCAAAAGGGTTGAAGCAGCCCGTTATGGGCTCTCCATTGACGATGTCCTTGATGTGGTGCAGTCGGCCATCGGCGGTATGAGCTTGACCACCACGATTGAAGGGCGCGAACGCTATCCCGTAAACGTCCGCTATGCCAGGGCGCTACGCAGCGATATAGACAGCCTCAAGCGGATTCTGGTGCCAGTGATGCCTGGCAACGGTGGCCGGGCTCCCTCCGGAATGGTAGGATCGGTGGTTTCAGCCTCCTCTGTCAATGTGTTGCAGATCCCCCTGGGTGAGCTTGCCGATATGAACATTACCAAGGGTCCGACGGTGATTAAAAGCGAGGAGGGGCTTTTAACATCTTACGTTTATATCGACTTTTCTGGCCGGGATGTAGGCGGTTATGTGGACGAGGCCAAAGCCAAGGTCGCCTCCATCGTCATACCAGACGGCTATCGCTTGCAGTGGAGCGGCGAGTATGAATACCTGGTCCAGACCCGTGAACGGCTGAAACTGGTGATCCCGCTAACCCTGCTCATCATCTTCGTACTCCTATATTTTAACACGCATTCAATACCCAAAACCATGATTGTTCTGCTGGCTGTGCCCTTCTCCCTGGTGGGTTCCTTCTGGCTGCTCTACATCCTCAACTACAATATGAGCATTGCAGTCTGGGTGGGCATTATAGCCCTGGCTGGTCTTGATGCTGAGACCGGGGTGATAATGCTGCTCTATCTGGATCTGGCATATACCCAATGGAAGGAAGAAGGTCGACTGAAGAGCCTGGCTGACCTGAAGGAGGCCATAATGCACGGAGCGGTCAAGAGAATCAGGCCTAAGATTATGACCGTCAGCGTAATCCTGGCAGGTCTGGTTCCGATTCTCTTCAGTACCGGTACTGGAGCTGACATGATGAAGCGGATTGCCGCACCCATGGTCGGCGGTGTTGTCACCTCAACCATCCTTGAGCTTATGATCTACCCTGCCATCTTTCTGCTCTGGAGGAAACGGATCTTTAAAGGCTGAGCCGCTTCTCCTTGATCGTCATGAATTTATGCCAAGATGGGATGAAATTAAATCGAAACTGATTTCAAATTCATATGGCATTCTTATTGGCAAGCCTGGGTATGGGAGCATCCTACTTGTATTAAGGGTTCCTTGAATAATTACCGCAATATTTTACCAAAAATAGGATAAATTATATTGTTAAAATAGCAAGTTATGCTAATACATCGAGAGCAAGTCAGGCAAAAACCTCATTTCCGGAAACATACGATGAAACAGCTTGGATTTCTCGATTTTGATATACGTCTTCACCGCATCGATATGGCCGGTGATCCACTGACCAAGATTAACGAAGTCATTGATTGGGAAATTTTCAGGCCGATTATCGACCAGGCTCGGAAAAA
>JARLHL010000096.1 GCA_031292275.1 Desulfocapsaceae bacterium
AGGAGCTAAGCCGAGGCGCTTAGCTCCTGCGGCTTGAATGTCCGCTAGACCCTACTGGGCACGGGCTGAAACTCACTTCGCTATGACATCCTTCGTCTTCTGAAGTACTCGCGTAACCGCTGGTATCGGGCGTCTTGTTCAAGCTGTGGCGACGCCTGCACGATATCGTCCAAACATTGCCCCAACTCTTGGGGCGCCCATTGTTGGTCGGCGATCACAGCATCTAGCATACACAAAGCATCCGGAGGGAATCGGGTGCACAAACCCGATTTGTGCAGTAGATGCACGACGTAGTGCGGGTGTTCAATTGGTTTCAGCCAGTCTTGCATCGCAACCAAAGCAGCCGGGAACTCAGCTTGGGCAGCAATGATCAGCCGGGTCAATGATTCGGCGATTCGCGGAGTGGCAAGGTCGCGGGATTTGGGCCAAAGGTTCTGCCAGAACGGCTGGACACGGTTCTTCCAATAGTCCTCGCGCTGATTGGCGGCGCCTTCAAGAGACTGGGAGAGCGCCTGCGCGGATTCCTCCAGCCCTTCTTGAGGCAGCACTCCAATGGCGGATCGGAACTCATCCACAGTGTAGCCCTCGATCGGCCCCAGCGCCGCGTAAGTCAGGAGGGCTGCGAACTGCTGGCGGTGTTCACCTAAGTCGGCGTAGTGGTTTGCGCTCTTCAAGAACTGCGGTTTGAACGCAATCAACAAAGGCAGGTACAAGCGTGGCGACCACAGGAAACCTTCCCATACAGCTTTCGCTTCACCCAGATTGATCCAACTGAACAAGGGCAACAGGTGTTGCTCAGTCCAATCTCTATCGACGCGGAAGAGCGCGATCAGTTGCGCCCCCAGCAGTACACGGCCATGACGGAATCGGTCCACCTGCACATCGCACAGCTCAGTGAAAAAGGGCTCGATGTCGGCCGGAAGCTGATCGTTGTCGTTCGGATTCCGTTTGAACCACAGGTTTATCAGTGCCTGCGTGACATGCCCGACCGGATGATTGATGGCATCAGAAACAGGTTGGTAAATCGGCTCGCCATTGCGCGTCATGCCGTTGCCTGCTTCGAGCGGCAGGCCTAGGACGCGGCGACACAGGTTCAGCAGAATTTCCTCGTGCTGGTTGATCGATTTCGAAACGGTGTCGATCCACCACGTCACACCGTGGGCAATCTCCTGGATGACGGTGTCGGGCATGGTCTGCACCAGAGGCGCGGCGTATCGCCAGGACCGCAACACCATTCCTTCTTCGCTCCAGGCTTGCAGTGCCTCGCGCCATCGGCCGGTCGGCCATACGCCATTGCGTGCCAGATCGCATAGCGCGTACAGGCTGTGATAGAAGCGGGTGCGGCAGACGTCGCGCCACGTGTCCTCGTAGAACGGTCGCCGTTCGGGCTGCGGCTTTGTGAGCCATTGAACGAGTTCGCGCCGTTTTCGAGGCGCGATGTCGACATCCCGGCTTTCTTCATAGTCCGGATCGCCGGTGCCGCTCATCCAGTGGGAGAACTCGTCACGCTCATTGGCAGCCAACTGCCATTGCGGGTATGCATTAGACAGTTCCGCAAAGCGTGCCGCTGCGAGTGCCCCCAGCGCGAGACACGAGGCATTCAATTTGGCTAGATGCAGCCAGACTGAACGTGCGACCAAGTCTTGCCACCGATCCGGTTCGAGATCGTCCCGGTACATCCCGCGTGGCGGGCCAGCTAGGATGGTCGCCTCCAGACGTTCCTGAGTGGCCTCTGCCAAATGGTGCCCCTGTAGAACCAATAGCCTGAGCACCTCTCGCCCCGCATCTGTGGCCCACAACCACCAGGCACCATCGGACAACAGCCATTCCACCCACTGCTCGGGTGCGATGCAAGCCTCCTGGCTAGCAGCAAAGAAGGCCAGCCGCTTGAAAGTGGGATAGGGCAGATCAAACCATATCTGGGCAATCCGCGTTGCGCGAGCGCTGTCAATGCTGCGAACCGCCAGCCACGAATCGCGCAGCAACTCGATCAAGATTACCCAGTCGCGGAAGCTCCGGTTCTGCCAGTGGGGGCTGATAGACGGAAGATCCCAGTGAGACAGGTCACTGCGGTCGTCGGCCTCACCCAATTCGCGCAACAAGTCCAGCGCATCACGCAGCAGTTGCTGAAAATCCTCCAGCAGCTGTGGCAAGGCAGACGTCCAGTACTCGTCGGCAAGGTCGCGCAGGGCCGAATGCACATGATCGACAGTCAGCACCAGTTCCCAGTCCACCAACTGCTTGATTCGCGTGGTTTCGTCGGTGTTCTCTTCTTCGTCGCCCCAGCGAAACGGCTTTTTCAGTAACACTTGGGGCGCGAGCAGTTCGCGCAACTCCAGGCGCAGCGTGGTGGTCAACCCCTCCCGCTTCAGCCGACCTTTCCAGCGATGATAGAGATCGGGATCATGCCACGGTGATTTGACCCGCCCGCTGAGCAGCATACGCCAGAGGGTACGCATCAGGGGGCTAGGGATGGCCTTGGGTGCGTGTGAACGAATTTCATCCAGCTCGGCGGTTTTGCCTTCGCGCTCCAGTGAGGCAAAACGGTCCAGTTCGTGCTCTATCAGCCACGGCCAGCGGTCGTGCAACTGGCCGCCATGTTGCGCGATCCAGATGACCAGCCTCGGGTCATCCAGGTGGCGCACTAGCCAGCGGGCCAGATGATGCATCACGTCATCCCACTGGCTACCTGTAATTCCACCGGAGACAAGCAACATCGGTGGGGCGAGGTGATAGGGTGCGGGTCTGCGAATCATGCTGAAGCGCAATTTAGCGTCCACCTCATCGCGTGGGGGCACGCCAAAGCGGGCCAGATCACTGTGCTGGAAGCGTTCGTCAGAGAAAGCCTCCAGCAACCAGTCCAGCGGCGGGACAGGGTTGAAGTCGGCAAAGCGTTTGGCCGGCAAGCCGGATTTGTCGGACAAGGCCCACAACATCCGGCCGACGAAGTCGTCTTGCTGCGTACTCGCCGATGGCCGTGCCAGGGCGTGACTGACGACGATTCGCTCCTTGCCCAGTACGCCGTCGCGGTAGGTTTCCGCCCAGGCATGCAAGGTTTTGTGGAGCGCTGAATGGTCATGGTTGCCGGCAGGCACTTCGTAGAGGATGGGCGTGACGCCCTTGGCTTCCCATTCGATGGTCTTACGGCGTTCCTGCCCGGGCTCGCAGTCGCCCAGTGCCCAGGCCTGCGGCGTGACTTCTCCCAGCATCCGGTCGGCAGCCAGCGCATCCATCATGTAGCGCAGCACCGGATCGTTGATGCTATAACCCACGAAGCAGACCACGTAGTTGCGGAACAGCTCGCTCACGAAGCGGGCTGCCCAGCGTTCGGTGAGGTAGGCCAGACCGAAATCGCCGCTGGTAACCACCAGCCGGTTCAGGGCCGTGTCGTCCGTTTTGGCGGGCAGCAGGCCGTGCAGGTAGACCAGCCCGTTCCAGCGGCTGTTTTTCGGGATCGGCAACATCGGCGCGGCATACGCTTGGAACGTTTGGCCTGTGCGTTTGGCCGCCGTATGAAACACGCGGTCAAAGTTGGTGGTGACGAGCCGCAACGCACCCTGACGGTTGCGCGCCAGCCGCAACAGTGCCGCCTGCGTATCGGTGGCATCCTTGCGGCGCAATTTGGGTTTGAGCGCCTGCACCAGCGCACGGCGGACAGTCAGGCGCTGCCCCGGCAGACGTTGCTCCAGTAGATCGAGCGTGGCATCAAACTGCCCACGATCCAAGGCCTCGCGTTCGATGTCCGAGGGCGCCGTGCCGTTCAGCCGGTAAATCTGCTCCACAAGCCCCTTGAAGCCCGGCAGGCCGGCGGGATAGGAAACACCAGCCCCACAGAAAAACACAACGCGGCCCTCCTCGTGTGCCTGCAGGATCGCATCAGGAATGTCGGGTCCGTGGGCGATGAATTGCATTTCTTCTATTTCCTATCCAATACGAGCGTGCATACGAACAACAGACATTTCAGTGCGTCAAACGCGGCGCAGTCGCCAAGGACAAGTGATTCTACAGAGCTGTATATTTAGCCATTTGTGATGTTATACAGAAAGATAGCGCGTTAGGCAATTTGAAAGATCCAATGGTAGTATCGTGCAGTGCCGAATTGAGGTTTCCATTGCCAATATGAATGCACTGGCAACCACTAGTGTTTAAGACTTTCCTGAGATATCATGAAGTCATGCAGAATTGCTCAACAAAACCTTATTCCTGAATCTCACATTACCAGGCCTGGCATTCAGATTAATCAGAAATGAGTTGCTCTGCTTTTCCCTTTCGAAGGTTTGTCATTCCCAGTCTGCTCCCAATAACTCCCCTGCCAATTGTCGATCCATCCTTCCTCGGCAATCCAAGGCGGAAGTATTACCTGAAAATAGGTGGCCAGCGCATTGACATACGGCTCGTACATCTGGCGCAACTCATGCAATTTCCGGTCAACGATATCCCCCTCCCGAAGCTTTTGACCGTTCCCCTCCAAGATAGCACGCAGCTCAACCAGCCTTTCCTGGGGCAGACGGTCTCGATCCGGCTCAAACGGATTGGTTCTGAAGACTAGGGAAAGGTCAATAACAGCGTGACGGGTAATGGCAAAGGTTAGCTCAGCTTGGCGTTCACAAACTCCATCCAAACCGGTCATAATCAGGGCACAGGTGTCAAGTATCGCGGTCAAAGCGGCCAGCCACGATTGGTTGTCATGTTGGGAACGGAAATAGGCGAGCACCGGATAGGAGAGATGCCCTTCGAGGAGCTCAGCCGACCAACGTTCCCATTCGTGGAGAAGTTCACGCAGTGCCTCTTTCCCCCTTTCATGAACGTGCCGGCTGAGCATTTCCGAGGCGGTAGGGGGAGAGCCGGCACGGGCGTCGAGAAGCGAAATACTCACCTCGCGGTGTGCAAAGGTCTGGTTAAGCGCCGGCAGATAGCTGATAACCAGAGCCAAAAAGGCGAACCCCAAGCCCGATTCGACCACAACCAGCAATCGTGAAACATCTGAACGTGGAAGAGCATCCCCCAATCCGAGGGTGAAAAAGGTTGTACCGCTCAGGTAAAGGTCTGTGAGAAAGCCTGTTCTCCCTTCCATGGCCAGTACCGCCGAGCCGAGTGCCCAATGCAGGAAGGCAAAGCCGGTGATCAAAACACTGGCCCATACGCTCAGGAGCAACAGAAACGACAGGGGACCGAAATAGCTCAACCAGGTCTCACGCCGACGGGCAGAAACCAGGCCCCTGACCAACCAAACCCAAGGAAGCCACGTATTCCGGTAAAAAAACCGGGTCAGGCGGAAACGTCGGGTCACCCGTCGCGGCAGTACAATGGTCTCGAATCCTTCCCAGAGCACCAGAAGAATCAGAAAAATGCCGAATATGGCCGCAATAACTGTCATGTTCACCTCTGCTTAATGAAGGTCCCCTTCTGGTATTCTTCAAAAGCGGTTTGCAACTCCACCTGGGTGTTCATAACGATAGGGCCATACCAGGCGACCGGCTCGCCAAGCGGCCGGCCTGAGACCAACAAAAATCGTACTGGTTTATCCTGCGTGGTGATATGCACGGCATCACCGTCTCCATAGAGGATTAGATCCTCCGCGCCGCAGGCACATTCCCGCTTCATATCGAAGTAGTTGGTTCCAACCACCTCGTGGGTATAGGCATTTCGTTCAGGGTCGAAATATCCCTCCCCGTTCACTACGTAGGCAAAAACTTTGTGATCGTGTTTTATTGAATGCGTGAAGGTCGTCTCAGGCGGCACCGTTATGTCTAGGTACATGGGGTCGATGACCACATCCTGCACCGGCCCCTTGACTCCACCAAGTTCACCGCAGACGACCTTTACCCGGACCTCCCCCTTGAGGGTCACCCTTGGAATTTCTCCGGCAGTGATTTCCCGGTAGCGGGGGTCTATCATTTTCCGTGCAGCGGGTAGGTTTGCCCAGAGCTGGAACCCCCACATGAGCCCGTCTGCATCGCCAAGTGGCATTTCCTTATGAATTATTCCGCTTCCCGCAGTCATCCATTGAACATCACCCGATTCAATGGCCCCTTTATTCCCCATACTGTCACCGTGCTCTACCCGTCCGTGAATCACGTAGGTAATCGTCTCAATACCTCTGTGCGGGTGCCATGGAAAACCTTTTAGATAGTCAGGTGGATAGGAGGAGTGAAAATCGTCGAGCATAAGAAAAGGGTCGAATAACGGTACCTGGTTATAGCCAAATGCACGTTTAAGATGAACGCCGGCTCCCTCGATGGTCGGCTTGCTTTTCCATATTTTGCTGATCTTGCGAAAGGAATTCATTATGACCTCCAGAGTGGATGTTTAGCATCAGGATTGGTTGAAAATTGTCATGTATATATGATTATCAACTCATGGCGATTTGAAAAAGTTTGAATTGTATTTTCTCTTCTATTCCAGAAAGGGGATCGTGAAGTTGTTTCATAAAAGAAAGGTATCATAGTTTCTTTTCCTTTAATACAAAGACAATAGAATAAATACGCATAATCATCTTTTTGAGACTGCAAAGTCTCCTTCATACCCTCCATTGGCATAAAATGATTCTTGGCAATCTTATGCGAATGCCCGACACCTCCGGTTGAGATGGTTCCTGATAAGGTTGCTGGCCAGTATACGTAACAAAATCTCATCGGCCAAAAGTCCACATTTTTCCCACATATCGGTCATGATCATTATAATACCGATCATGACTATGGCCCCTGTCATGGCCGTATCACCGATGTTGCGCGACATGGCTAAGGAGAAACCCGAGTAGCCAGAAACTCACCGTTCCCGATAGGAACAGTACACGTAGTGAATTCAGTATCCTCGGAAACCATTGCCACAAAGGGAGCCATCTCGGCAGAATGCGAGGTGGCGTTATCAACGATAAGAAGACCGCCTTTACGAATAACTCGCTTGATGTCGGGCCACCATCCTAAATACTCAGAGCGCTCGGAATCCAGGAAGACAAGATCGAAGCTAAATTCGGGGCTCCTCCTGAGCAGGGCTCCAGCCTCACCGTGAACCTGCGTAATGAAAGGAAAAAGGCCAGACCGCTCGAAATTCTTCACCGCAAGGTCAAGTTTGAAATCCGATAATTCGACGGTTGTGACGTGCCCTTTGAGTGCTTTTGCTGCCAAGGCAAGCCAGAGAGTCGAGTAGCCGTTAGAGGTTCCTATTTCAAGCACACGTTGAGCATTCATACCTCGGGCAAGTACCGAAAGAAATTCTCCAGTGTCCCGGGTGATATTCAGCATCCTCCGAGGCCGATCGGCGATGGCACTATCGTTGCTTAAACCGAACTGTTCGAGTTCAATGAGCAGTTCTTGTAGCGATTCTGTCACGTTACTCTCCTGATGTAATGAGTGGTATATGGAAAGATGCCGTTAATTTTTACAACCTTACAGGGGACTTTCCAATGTCCACATACTTCCCACATCAATGAACCGATAGATAGGAGGGAAATGGACTTTTAACGACTCGGCAGTTGACCGGCTTTGTTTGAGGTCGGTGACAATAGCGGAGACCAAATCTTTCATGCTGCGAGCAGTTTTTCATAATATTTTTTCTCATATGCGGCTGGTGGAAGATAACCTAGCTTTTTCTGTATTCTCTGCCTGTTGTAAAAGATCTCAATATACTCTGTGATGTCTCGAATTGCCTGTTGCCTGGTTTCATACTCACAATGGTAAATAAGTTCGTTTTTCAGAGTACCCATACGATGAAACAGCTTGGATTTCTCGATTTTGATATACGTCTTCACCGCATCGATATGGCCGGTGATCCACTGACCAAGATTAACGAAGTCATTGATTGGGAAATTTTCAGGCCGATTATCGACCAGGCTCGGAAAAAGGAAAGAAAATCCAATGCCGGGGCCAAGGGTTTTGACAGCATTCTGCTTTTCAAGATCTTGATTCTGCAGTCGCTGTA
>JARLHL010000097.1 GCA_031292275.1 Desulfocapsaceae bacterium
GAAGAGAGCCCGCGAGCGCCTGCACAGGCAGGGTCAAGCAGATCCGGTGAGAAACCGGGGCCGACGGTTACAGTCCGGATGGAAGAGGATACCAAAACGCATGTGTTTTCACTGCCGTTTTCCAGGCGGCGCCATGTCTGGCGCTGTGTTGGACCATTTCCTATGCCCTGATTCTGGTACTTAAAGGAGAATACCATGAATCAGTCTCTACTTTCATATCTTGGCGACCCGCAGGAGCGGGTTGAAAAAGCGATTGCCGCGCTGCAGGCGGGACAGGGCGTCCTGCTGGTGGACGACGAAAATCGGGAGAACGAAGGCGATCTGATCTTTGCCGCCGAGCATCTCAGCGATGCCCAGATGGCCATGATGATCAGGGAGTGCAGCGGCATCGTCTGCCTGTGCCTCACCGATGAACGCCTGCGTCAGCTGGAGCTGCCGCAGATGGTTGCGGCCAACAGCAGCGCCTACGGCACGGCCTTCACCGTTTCCATCGAGGCCAAATCCGGGGTGACCACCGGCGTCTCGGCCGCCGACCGGGTCCGGACCGTCAAGGCGGCCATCGCCGATGGTGCCGGGGCCGGCGACCTCAGCCGTCCCGGCCATGTCTTTCCCCTGCGGGCGCGGCCGGGCGGGGTGCTTGCCCGTCGCGGTCATACCGAGGGGACAGTGGACCTGATGGTCATAGCCGGACTCAAACCTGCCGGGGTCCTCTGCGAGCTGACCAACCCCGACGGGACCATGGCGCGGCTGGCGGAGATTGTCGCCTTTGCCGATCGGCATGACATGCCGGTGCTGACCATCGAGGATCTGGTTGGCTACCGCCTGGCCACGGAGGAGATGGCCTGTTAGAGACGGGATTGCCCGTCTGCGGTAAAAAAAAGGCCGGGGCAAAGACAGCGCGATGCGTCTTTAGAGTTCCCGGCCTTCCTCAATGAGCTTTTTTATACGTTGATCAGGGTATAGTCCGGACTGCCGAATTTCAACTCTTTCGCATATTCCAGCTGCACGCGATAGGGGATGTCGTAGGCCAGCTGCTGGATGGTCTTGCCGGCCCGTTTTTCCACCAGGTCGAGCGAGGCGGCGTCGACGGCCACCGGATCTCTTGAGATGACGATGCCGATGTCCGGGACGATTTTTTTGAAGGAATGCCCCATACAATCGCAATCCTTGGAGATCCGGGTCAGGAGGTTGATATACAGGCTTTTGCCGCGAAGCAGGGAGTGGACGCCCCAGGCATGTTCGACGATCTTCTTCTGCAGATCCTCATAGGTGGCCCCCCAGTTGTACTTGACGGCGTCGAAGCGGCACATGGCCAGGCACTCGCCGCAGCCGATGCATTTCTCCGCATCAATTGCGGCCTGTCCGTCGTCAACGGAGATGGCGTCCTGTGGGCACCAGTCGGCGCAGACACCGCAGCCGGTACATTTTTTCTTGTTGATCTTGGGCTTGGAGGTGGAATGCTGCTCCATTTTGCCCTTGCGGCTGGCGCATCCCATCCCCAGGTTTTTCAGGGTGGCGCCGAAACCCGCAGCGAGATGGCCGGTGAAATGCGACAGGGCAACCAGCGCATTGCATTTGGCCAGCAGGGCTGCGACATGTACGGACTTGTAGAACTTTCCGTTGATAGGCACATCGTACTCCTCGTCGCCGAAGAGCCCGTCGGCCATGATAATGGGCATGCCTGTGGCGGCGAAATCAAAGCCCTGGGCCTGGGCATGGGCTATGTGTTTGATGGCGTTGTCCCGGTTTCCCTTGTAGAGGGTTGAGGTCTCAGTGAGAAAAGGGGCGCCGCCCCTGGCCTGGATCTCCCGGCCCAGCATCTTCAGATAGAGGGGTCTCGCAAAACCGAGGTCCGGGGATTCGCCGAAATGAGTCTTGACGGCGGCGATGTCCTTGTCCGCCACGAACCCGAGCAGGTCTTCTGCCTGAATCAGGGACTGAAGTTTTTCACAGAGGACCTCGTCGTTTTCATTATCAGAGGCCTCGATATAATATACATTTTCGCGCATGCGTCACCCTCTGCGGTTATTGTTGGCCGGTTGTTGGCAGTGGCAGTCCGGCCAGCAGGATAGCAAAAAGATGAAGGGGGGAGCAAGTCTTTTCTGCCGACCTGTCGGCCATCCCGGAAAACGGGGGGGATTCTCCGTCGGCATGGCTAAGGATTGCATGGGAGAAGAGGTCTGCTGTATAGTCCGGATATTATGAAGCCAACCACCCAGAAGCCTGACGATCTTATCCGCCTCTCCGGAATCGTTGAAAGAATCACCTACCATAATGCGGAGAACGGCTGGACGGTCCTCAAGGTCTCGCCCTTTAATCAACCGCACAGGCTGGTGGCGGTGGTCATCCATCAGGCCAAGGTCTTTGCCGGCAGCTCCATGGACTTCTACGGCAGCTGGAGCCATCACCCGCAGCATGGCGAACAGTTTAAAGCCGAGCGGGCCGTTGAGAAAAAACCGGCCACCGCCGCCGCGCTGGAAAAATACCTCGGCTCCGGGCTCATCAGGAATGTGGGGCCGAAGACGGCACACAAAATCGTCGCCTTTTTCAAGGATCGAACGCTGCAGGTCTTCGAGGAAAACATCGATGAACTCCTGCAGGTCCCGGGTATCGCCGAAAAGAAGCTGAATGATATCAAAAACAGCTGGCAGGAGCACAGGGCGATCCGGGATGTGATGATCTTCCTGCAGGGCTGGGGGATCAGCACGCTCTACGCGGTGAAGATCTTCAAGACCTACGGCAATGACGCCATCGCCCGGGTGTCCGCGAATCCGTATCAGCTGGCCCGGGATATCTACGGGATCGGCTTCTTTTCCGCCGACCGGATCGCCCTGGCCATGGGTTTTGAGAAGGACGGGATTCCCCGGCTGGAGGCGGGGATCAAGCATGTGCTGGCTGCCTCCCGGGATCAGGGGCATTGCTACCTGCTCGAATCGCAGATCATTGCAGGCTGCCGCGAGCTGCTTGAGGCAGGGACGCCCGACCAGTTCCGGAGCGTCCTGGCATCCCTGATCGCCGACGATGAGGTGAAGAGGAGGGATCTCGGGCAGGAGGGGGCTGCCTACTATTCCAGATCGATTTATTTTGACGAGCTGGTCCTTTCCCGGCGGGTCCGGCAGTGGCTCAACCGGCCCGTCTCCCTCGACCGGCAGCGGGTCATCGACTGGATAGAACGCTTTTGCAGGCGGCAGAGCATTGTCCTCTCCGACGAGCAGCAGGCCTCGGTGGCGGGCATTGCAGGCCGATCATTTTCCATACTCACCGGCGGCCCCGGCGTGGGCAAGACTACTACCACCAGGGTTTTGGTCAGACTCCTGCAGGCCATGCACAGGCATGTCGTGCTGGCAGCGCCGACGGGCAGGGCTGCCCAGCGCATGAGCGAGGTCATAGGGCTGGAGGCGAAGACCATCCATCGTCTGCTGGAATGGGCACCCGGGAAGAACGGCTTCAAAAAATCCGAGGAGGAGCCGCTGCAGGTGGAGTTCCTGATCATCGACGAGTGCTCCATGCTGGACATCAGCCTCGCCGCCTCGCTGGTCAGGGCCGTGCCGCAGGAGGCCCAGGTCCTCTTCATCGGTGATCCCGACCAGCTGCCCTCGGTAGGTGCCGGCAATGTCCTGCACGATCTACTCCGGGCCCCGGCTGTTCCGGCCTTCAGGCTGACCAGGGTCTTCAGGCAGTCTGAAGAAAACCTGATCATCCGCTACGCCCATGAAATCAATAAGGGGCAGATCCCGAAGATTGAATCGCCCTTTCACCGGCCGGAGCTGTGGAGGCAGAGGGTCGGCTGCCTTTTTATCGATGCCGAGGAGGCAACGGCAGAACAGCTGCAGTTCCTGGCCCGGGTGAAATCGGCTATCCGCTACACCCTGGAGACCGGTGAAAATCAGGTGCTGCAGACCGGGGAGACCCTGACCGGACGCATGCGCCGGCATGAGGACGCGGTGATGATCGACGACCTGCTGGTTCAGGAATTTGCGGATTCGAAAGAGATGCACGCCCCGGTCGTGAAGATCCCGGAAAAATTTCGCCATGTCGATCTCCAGAAAGTCAGTCAGGCCCGGGGGGCCGTGGCGGAGCTGAAGACCCTGGTCCGGTCCCTGCATCCCTGGTCCGCTTTGCATCATGGCCTGACCGGCCTCGATATGGTCCTTCGTCTCTATACCAGGACCATAGCTGACTATTTCGGCCACGAGATTGAGATTCAGATCCTTTCCCCCCAAGTCAGGGGCAGCCTCGGCACGCTGAATCTCAATAAGGCCGTCCAGCAGGCGGTCAATCCCGCTCGGGAAGGGAAAAAGGAGATCCGGGTGGGCGAGCGTATCTACCGGGAGGGCGACCGGATTATTCAGACTCGTAATAACTACGATCTTGGGGTCTTTAACGGCGACATCGGCAGGATCGCAGCCATCGATCTGGAGAACTTTTCCTGTCTGATTCAGTTTGGCGGGCAGACCGCCCCCATCGCCTATCAGCGCGAGGACCTGACAGAAATTGCCCTCGCCTATGCCATAACCATTCATAAATCCCAGGGCAGCGAGTTCGGGGCGGTCATCATTCCCGTTGCCGCCCAGCATTTCAAAATGCTCTTCCGGAACCTCCTCTATACCGGGCTGACCCGGGCCAGGCA
>JARLHL010000098.1 GCA_031292275.1 Desulfocapsaceae bacterium
CAGAAATCTGCTCTTCCGGCTTGACTCATTCTCCGGTCTATGATAAAAGGCACATGCAAAAGACAGGGCCGTTAGCTCAATTGGTAGAGCATCTGACTCTTAATCAGCAGGTCCCCGGTTCGATCCCGGGACGGCCCACCAGCAAATTCAAGCACTTATCTCATTTTGAGGTAAGTGCTTTTTTGTTTTGGGTAACACCTGGGTAACAGTTGAGGAAAAATAGCAATCAATTTGTAGCGCGTCGCAAGGTTTGACACCATTTGACGCAAGGTTTGAAACCACGTTTGTTGCCTAAAAATGACCGGAGCCAGCCGAAAAATCTGTCCCGGTTTTGTCGTACTAAATATCCCTTAAATGTAGCTTGAAAGGAGGGGCTCGAAGAGGATTAATAGATATCAGGAGGTAGCTGGACTTTTAGTTGCACCGTTGACCTGTCCGATCGGATTCTAGCAGTGTTGTTAAAATCCACAATTAATACTATTCCACCTTAAAGGGCTGACCCCTTTGGTGGGGTCTCCATCTTGTTTGGATTTGGTGTCTGTTTTTCGGGAATATCAGGTGTCATAGTCATAGCAGGGTTTGCAGGAGCAGGAGGTCTAACTGGCGCCCGTGATATTGCTGCAGGCGCAGTGGCTTCAGCAGGCTGTTTCATATCAGTAGGCCGGGACTGGAAACTATCTTTAAAAAAGCCAGCAACAGCTACAAACAAGGATAAAGCCGCAATTCCAATTGCCAACCAATTCTGCTTAGATGTTCCGGTGGAACCAACTTTTATTTCCGATGCTATCTCTTGCACGGCAATAGCAGAGGCTTCCAAATGTCCAGCCAGGGCTTTGGTAAAGGCATCCATTCGTTCGTCCAGGTCATCAAGTTTTTTATTAGTCTTGTGAATAGGGTTAGGAGGTATTTTTAATTCCTGGGGTTTGAATGCTGTTGATCCTTTAATCATTTCCTCACGCCAACAAAGCTCAGGATCATACTTTATTGCGCTCTGCATCTTTTGCGCGTCTCTAATATAGCTTGGAAACACCCTATCGTATAATTCCTGCTGTTTCTGGAGATGCTTAATTTTTTGCATTGCAGGGTTCTCAAAATCCTGGAAACTCTCAATATCCTTTAACGCACAGTAGAGCGAATCTTTAGCATTATGAATGCCTTTTATAGTTAGCAGCGCGGGGTCGTCCTTCAAAAGACTTGATAATGAATCAATTTCTTTAGATGCCTTCATAATACCTAACTGGTCCAAGGCATTTACAATGCTATCGTTGAAGTTTATGATTTCATATACAATCACCCGCCCCATATAATCGAGAGCAGCCTCACCTTCTGCACGTTCAACGGCTAGGATAGACTCCCCCTCACTGTTGTTAATTTGAGAGTATATCTCTAAATATTTATCTGCATATTCTGTCAGTTCAAGTTCAGTAAGCTGTGTTACGTTAACCTTGGTCTCATTTTCCAATTCGATGATAATTGAAATACAGGCTAAAGCTACCTCCCGACCAGGTCGGTATTTATAATCAGGCATCCTTTTGATAAATTTTTCAATTGCCCCAACCGACATTTCATTAACTTTAACTGTCCCGAACTTTTCGGTTTGCAATTCAAAGTGCGATGTCAGTGAATTCAAAATCTGGTCCCTTGTAAGATTTGACATGTATTCCTAATTTAGCTTTGCAAGCAGTGAGGTCAGGAAGGTCCAAAACCATCCCGAGCTAAAAACCTGCCCGGGTAAGCGCTGGCTAGCTGTCATTAAAATATCATCTGATTCAACAATGGTTGTTTTTTTGGTCAGTTAAACCTGTTTTTGGGCACATGTTGATTGAAAATGAAATTCAACTTTTTAGCATAATTAAATGCTTTGTTTCTTCGAGGTTTCGATTAATGTCCTTAATGTATTCTAAATTAATATTCAGTCGATTATTAATATTACGCAACTCTTCTTCGATCTTGCTGTTATCTCTTACTTTATCTTTATGGAGCTCGACTGTTTCCTTGCAAATTTTTATAACATCCTGATAATTTTCAACGGTCATTAGACGCAATTGTTGTTGTTTATCAACAAATTGGGGTGACAATTTAGAATTGTTTCCTATTGAAACTTTCAATTCATTAAATGCTTGTGATGAAGCATCTGCCATTCTACTAAGCTTTATTGAATCAGATCTGATATCTTGATTAATATCACTAAGTGCTCGTTTTGAATCATTATTAGCTCGATCCATGGTGAAATTATAATATGCTATAACACCTCCAGCAATCCCTCCAGTAATACCACCGATCATCAATCCCACGCGATAGGGATTGCGAGTAGCAAATGCAACTGCACCTCCTAAAACAGCACCTGCAACTGAACCTAACATTACACCGCGAGCAACAGCTGGGAATAATTGTCCATATATGCATTCCATCTGACCTTCACCGTTATCCAAATTCATACATTCCTTGGTTGATGATGCACATCCACTAAGAATGTATGCGTAGCCACCAAGAACCAAGCACCCCGATATAATGAATGATCGACGAGACTTAATTATCGTTTTTAAATTTGGATTATGGGGCATAATAGACCTGATTTTAATGTTATAAATTTAGAGCTATTTTTTTCTATTATTATCTCATCTTATTCATTGCGAGGTCAGTTTCAGCTTTGCTTTTATGTTCGATTAGGCTGTTTCGCCATTGGTCAATAGATGATAAATCTGCACGTGTATAGATGAACAACAGATTATTCTTCAGATTGTCAATGTATATCATTTGCTCATTAAGTTTCCGATTTACGGACTCATTAGTCTCTTTAAGTTCAGATATTTCGTCATGTAACGATTGAATTCTTTTGTTATTCTCATTGCTTGTATTTACTAAAGCTATCACCAAAGTTATAATTAATCCCATTAATCCGACATTTATTTTATCTGGAAATAATTTTCCTTTGCTTTCATTTTTCTGTTCTTTTAAGTCTTCAGCGTTATCTTTGCTCATAATCAGAATCCTAGGTATTTTTTGAAGTAATAAATGCTGTCGATTTATCGATATTTCTAATCAGACCCTAATTTGTTTCTTTTTTTTGTGAGTTTGTATCAGGAGACAACTTTGAATTTCGTACCGAAATTTTTGATATTTCAGGATTTATACAATTATAAGCGACAATTCGCTCTTCATGAAGAACAGTTATTTGCTGACCATTAACTTTAATTGGAGCTGAAACTGGTCCGCCACACTTATATGAGAATCCGACATATAACGCTGTTCTATGATCTCGTGATTTACAATATTCCATCGCCGCTTGTTCCGCATGATATGAGTCGGATGCTGCGTCATCTTTAAACCAAAAATCTATTGAGTCATCACCACGATGAATGACTCGAACAACTGGTTCTCCCATGACTGCTACAAATGGAAAATAGGGTACTAATTCTTCTTTTGCTAATGTTTCGTCAGCATTACCAGTCACATTTCTTGGTGAGTCAAAAAATGGGCTCAGTCCATCTTTTAACATTTTATCAATACCCAATCCGATATTTTGATTACACAAAGAATATCCCTTTTCTACACGTTGAGGTTTTAATTCCCCAAAACTTCCACGCGACAATCCCAAACCTTGTGGTTTTCTTTCTACAGGCATGACGCAAGACATTAAGTTAAGAACTAATATTGTCGAAAATAATACAAATATCTTACTAGGCATTTTCAACTCCTTTATGTGAGAATAATTTATTCAGGGGGTGTACGCCCGAAACGAGCATGTTCCACGAACATTAGGCCAATCATTCCATTCGAAGTCAACCGCCCATTCAGGTTTCGTTTTACTGTCGAGTGGTGCGGAGCAGAAAATACAATCCGGCATAGAGTTCTATCCTTAGCTTAGGGTCATTATTGACTCTAAGCTCTTCCCTTAAGCGTGAGCGGTTTCTTGCGATTAACCCAACTAATGGGAATAGCAAGTAAAACTCCATTAAGTATTTTACTTATCTATTGATGCTCCACAAAACATAATTAAGAAATTTTGTAGTTTTGGATAGCACTCCATTTTTGAATGTTATCCAGAAAGATGATAAATTTTTTCGTTTTTTGGGTGAAGTTATGTCTTCTTACAATACTCTTCAAAAAAACCTACAATGTGCAAGGCTTTATCCCAATAGATCATTGTTTCTTGAGAAAATCTTAAAATTTCCGTCACACAAAAACCTCACGGATATCAATCATTAGACAAAATGATGAATGGTAGAAAAAACCGGCTACCATTAGTCCAGATCTTTCCCACACATCATAACCTGAAAAATGATCCACAGATAGAAAAAGTTTACTGAATATTTATAATAGGGAAGCTCTATTGATTGAAGATTTTTCGCAGCAGTCAATAGAGCCTTTTACATGAAGAATCGGTCCTAACCCGGCGTTTAATCATAGTTGGAAATAAGCAGCTCGGTGCGGATTTTTTCCCTAGATTTCTTCGATGGATAGAGAGAGTATTTCAGGGTGGTTTCTTCGATCGAAAAGCCCCGGAACATATCCCTGATTTCCGGAGTGTCATTGAGAGTCATCAGGAATTTTCCTTTCATGTTTTCAAGAATAACCCTCAGATCCAGAAAATCCTGCCCGGTAAAATCGTACTTATATCCAGGGATATTCCAATACGGCGGATCCAGGAAGAAGAAGGAATGCGGCCTGTCATATCTGGGGATCAGATCCCTAAAATCCTTACACTCGATGATGACATGCGCCAGCCTCCGCCAGGCTTCCTCCAGACTGCTCTCCAGGGTGAGAAGGTTCAACCGGGGCTTGCCGGTGGTGCTGGTCCCGAAGGTCTGACCGGTGATATGGCCGCCGAAGGCCGATTTCTGCAGATAGAGGTAGCGGGCCGCCCGCTGGATATCCGTCAGGGTCTCCGGGTTGACCTCTTTTTCCCGCTCAAACTCAATTCGTGAGACCAGCGAGAACTTGAACTGCCGATAGAGTTCTTCAGGATGATGTTTTATTGCCCGGTATAAGGTTGCCAGATCCTTATCCAGATCATTGATAACCTCTGCCGGAGACGGGGGTTTTGCAAAAAAGATGCTGGCCCCACCTGCAAAGACCTCAACATAGCAGGTATGCTCGGGGATTTTATTGATGATAGTTTTTGCCAGCCGTGATTTGCCTCCAAAATAGGGTATAACTCCTTTCATCTTTTTCTCTTTTAATTTGACGGGCCATCTGCTAGAACCTCCCTCGTGCTACCACAGCATCGGGATATAAGCAGGTGAACCCTGTCGGCCTCCACCGTGTACCCCCGCGGTGAGTGGTTGGGGGATGTTAGCGCATCCCCGTCCCGTCCTTATTTTCTTCTCAGCGTGATCACCAGACTATCTTCTGCACAGACGGCACGTCCTCCGCTGCCATGATCTGTGCCTGCAGCCCTGCGTTTTTGGTCAGACAGACCAGGATCGCCGCTTTGCCGTCTACCCCGACCTGTTGGATCTGCACCGCCGTGTGAGGGAGGTACGCCCATTTGCCGGTCGAGTCGCAACACACCTGCAAGGTAGTCCAGTTGGCCGGAAGATTCGTGTACATGCTTGACATCACATTGGCCGAGAGATTGGCCTGATCGGTCTGGCCGCTCGGGTAAGTATGGGGAGCACCGAGTGCCGATGACAGAAAGCCGTTGGTAATGGCAGCAGCACAGGATGCTCTGACCAGGGCGATCTGTGCGGCCTGGGCCTGAGCGAGAAGCTGGGCAGGAGTCGGTTGAATAATGACCAACTCTCCATTTTGCACGTCCAAGGTCGCTCCTCCAGAACGATTCATTGCTGCGTTATAACCGTCAGTGCTGACCTCAATCAGATCGGCAGGCGGGTTTGTATACAAAATGTCGTCAGGATAAAAGCCCCCGGTTGTTTTGCTGTATCGCATACTTTCTCCTTAATATCCTAATGCAAAAATGGTGATGCTTGGCGAGCCGTTTGAAGAGTAAACTTGGACTTGAGACGTGTTCACGGACTGGCCGCCGAGGATGATTGAAGACGATGTGGCAACATTTACAAAAGCGATAAACCCTATGATGGCGTTTGGAAATGTAATGGGCAGGGTATTTGTTACTCCTGATGTGTTTGCCGATCCGTTATTTATCCATTGGAGAATCAAGCCGCTTGGAAGTTTCTGATATCCACTCCCGGCTTTTAAAGCCGCGAACATTGCCGAAGAACCGAGCTGAGATGACCCGGCTACCGCATACCATCCGTTTGCACCATTACTCTCCAGAGTCAGCGTATCCCCCGCCCCAAGGGCCAGAGTCGTCACGGTGCCGTTATTGACTGTGAGAGTGTCTGTCCCAGCACGCGATATAGTCCCAACTCCCGTGTTGATGTTGAGAATTTCAATACGTTTCCCGGCAGGAACCGAACTTGCCCCCGGAAGGGTCTGCGTCGTCGCTGCAGTAGAATTGAGCAGTACTGTCTGGCCAACATTGCTGGATGTTAATGCGCCTGTAGCAGTGACAATTGCTATCCCTGATGCTGCAAGGCCTGCTTTTTGGACAAAGGCCGTAGTGGCAAGCTTTGCGCTGTTGTCGCCTGCGGCCGGAGTGATGCCATGGGCAATACCTCCCGAGTTTTCCAGCAACACCACTCCTCCGAGCGAGCTATTATATTCAACCTCGACAAAGCCACCCGTCGCGATCTCGCCCGACAACAGCGCGACATGAGCCTGGGAATAGATTTGTACGGGATTCAATCCATTCGCGCTGAACGTCGATGCGCCGGTGTTGGAGTTTTTTGCCCGAAACGAAAGGATCATGCCATCTGTGAGCGCCAGTACCGGTGGAGTATAAGCCACCTGGTAGGCGTTGGCCGTGCCGGTGTCGAGGGCGTAGTTCCATTTATTTTCCTGGGCAACCAGCCCCAGCAGGGCCAACAGCTGATTATTCACTGCCGGGTTGAGCGTGCCGCCCATCCCTTCAATTGCCTCGGCAATCTCTTCCTGCACGGAATTGAGCCAGGCGGCTGAGCAGATCGTGCCCTTGGTGTTGGTGGTCTGGTCGCCATCAATGAACAAACCGCTTGTCGTTCCTATTCTTTGCATTGACCCTCCTTACAGATAAACGAAATAGACATAAGTATGCGCGGGCTTGAGTTCCTGAAACAGGTCTTCGAGAAAGGTCTGCGAGTTCCACCAGGTCAACGGCTCTCCGGCAGCCGACTCGCCTGCCCGAAAATTGTAGACCGGCTGGTTTGCGATCTCCACTCCCCACTGGCTGTCAATCGTGGAGGAATAGATCGTATCTCCCGCTCCGCCCCAGCCGGCCATGAACGGCACCGGCTCGATAATCTGGACCTCGTAACCAAGCGCTTGCGCAAGGCTCAGGAAATAAGAAACCGACAAGCCTCCACGGTCCCGGATCTTCCGCACGACCTGGTCTCGCCTGAACTGCAGGGGATCGTCGGGACCGGGCATGATCCCGACCACCCGCTCCCAGTCCGTCAACAAGACGGCTGCCTGATCGGCAAACACCTCAGCCAGCAAAACCTCGGCGCTGGCCTGGGCTCTGTCCAGGGAGTCGGCATCGATCTGCAGGTCCGCCTCATGATCGCCCGTAAGCTCAAGGGGAAAGAGCAGGGAGAGGGCGTCTTTGTTGCTAGCTGACATTGATCACCCCCGGCCTCAGCATGGCATAGGCGCCAGGCGTTACCGTGGCGGCGGGGACCGTGAGTACAGGGTTGGCCACACCGTTGCCTGTGGCGATCGCCAGCAGCTGCGGCAAATACAGGGACTGACCCGGCGTAAATCCGCTCAGGTATGCCGTGATGTCGGCTGTTACTGTTGCGGCCAGGACGCTGCCCACCCCGGTCATGGTCACTGCCTGACCCACAATGGTCGGGGCCAGCACCCGGACATACCGGGCACCGACCGGCCTCACATCGTTGATATGGGCTGCCACTGACGCAAGGAGAGTTGCGTTCGGAATTTCGGAGCCTGTCGCGGCAGCATTGGCCACAATCACGACATCGACGCTTTCAGCCCCCTGAGCCAAGGGGAAGACATAGGCGGCCGCCACCCCGTCTATCTCCTTTGCCCATTTGTTGTAGTCGTATTGATTCCCCCCGGCAGGCGGCTGGCGGATATAATCGAGCAGACGGGCCAGATAGGCGGGATCCAATTCCCCTGCCTCTCGGGAGAGCCCCCGCACCCAGGCATGATGCTCCAGGAATTCGGTCTCGGCGGTATCCGGGAATATCTGCCTGCTGATCCAATCCTGATACTTATAGAGCCCCCAGAGGGCCGAGGCATAGCCTGCGGCCTTCATGTAGGCCAGACTGCCCTGGGAGACGTCGACACTCGGAAGGATATTTCTGAAGTCGGTCAGGATGTCGTTTAATATTTCGTCAACGTCCTTTGTAAAGGCCATTACACCACCTCTTTAAAAATCGTAAACGTCACGGGATCGCTCCCATCCGCAGGGGTGACCGTCACCAGGAGCTTCAGCCGGCTCAGATCCTGCAGCCGGTCCCGCTCCACCGCCACCTCCACCGATTTGGCCCGGCCTATATCGATGAGCCATTGCAGGGCGTCCAGGTAATCCTGCCGGATCAGGGCCGCCGTGGCTGCGGTGTTTTTCAAGCGGCCCCGGCTCCTGAGACCAAAGCCGGGATTATGAAAGAACGCACCCTTAACCACCGTCACACTCAGGTAGACATTATTAAAAAGGTCATTGGCCGGATCAAAGCTCATCTGGGGCAGGCCATCCTGCATGGTGATTGAAAAGTCCATATCAGCCCGCCTTGGTGATGCTGGTGCAGCATTGATCTTTCGTCAGCGTGACATTGGGCGGCCCGCTGTTGCCGGTCCCCGGCTGCACGTTGAGATGCTCGTGCCCGTTGAATATCGCAAGGATCCGCTCGTCGATAAGGGCAAGTAATGCCGACCGGTCGCCGCCCAGGTTGATGGCCGGGCTTTCCACCTGGCAGGAGGCCGACGCTGCAACCGTCACCGCAGGCGAGGTCACGGTAGTGCTGGTGGCGGCGGCGATCTGAGCCACCTTCGTGGTCGCGGTGATCTGCTCGCCTCCGATGATCTCGATAATCCGGCCCCGCTTCAGATGAACCTTATCGCCCTCGTCGGTATAGAGGGCCACCTCTCCCTCCTCAAGGCCGATCCGGTACCTGCGGTCATCGGAGGCAAGCATGATAAAATGGTTCCCTTCCTTGATGATGATCGCCTCGGCACCGGGATGGGGCCTGGAGGTGAAGCCGTAATGCTGGAAATACTCCCGGTCGGAGATAGTCTCCCCGGCTCTGCCGCTGGCGGAAAAGCGCTTGATCAGCCCCTCCAATACGGATATGACGATGCCTCGTATCATTGGACCAGCCCCGGCATCCCCAGCTTCAGGCGGGTGACGGTCCCGTCCTGCCGGGAGCGTTCCATGGTCCGGCCGTAGATCAGATAGACCCCGTCGACCCCTAATACCTCATCGCGCACCCGGCACAGCTCGTTGATCCGCCAGTTTTTGCCGTTCTGGCTGTGCCCCTGGACCTTATAGTGCAGCTGGTACCCATGGTGGCGCTGCTGCTCCATCAGGAACCGGGCGTGCAGCGAGGGGCTCTGCGAGTCGTTGTTGTCCTTGGAGACGAACGGCTTGTAGAAGGGAAAATCCTTGTCTTCCTCCACGCCTTGGGTGGTAATCTGGGTGGCATCCATTCCCATATCGTCGCGCCCCTGCTGCTGGCCTATGACAGTCACCTTCGAGTAGCGTTTGGAGATATCGTCGATCTCCTCGCCCTCAAGCACATTGTTGCCGACGCCGCTTTTGGTGCAGGTGAGCGTGAACACCGGCTCCCCTTTGGCCTTGGGCCTGCCGAAGACAAAGGTGCCGTCAGGCATGGCGAAGAACATCAGCCCCCGGCTGGCGGCATAGGTCTTCAGGACCTCGAATACGGTCATGCCGGGCTCGATCTGGGAGATCTTCTGCGGGGTGTCCATGTAGCCCATCATCGGCTCATCGACGGTCTTTTTCTTGCCCTTGAGCTTACCGACGATATTCTCCTGATAGGTGATGTTCTTCCGGTTGATGAAGGGGACTGTTGCAAGCAGCATCTGGGCCAGCTCGGAGAGCTTTTTCCCTTCGACCGTCACAAACTGCTCGCAGCAGGAATCGACCAGCAGCCCCATCAGATCCCGGCCCTCAATCCGCAAGGTGAGCCCGGCCTTGTCGTACTTCCGGCAGCCCTTGTCGATGATGCCGGTCAGCTCAAGGACTCCGTTCACATACAGCTCGCAGCGCTGGCCCCGCTTGATTTCCACTTCGGGCTTGGCCAATTCGAGGGAAAAGGCATCGTCCGCCGTATAGAGATCGGCCTCGATTGAATAGGACAGAAACCGCTCGATCCGGCGACCGGCAATCTGCAAGGAGATGTTATCAGGCAGCATAGACGTTCACCTCACCGGCGGTGCAGTTCGGATTGCGGATGCTGTTAATCGCCAGCAGCCGTTCGGCTGCGGTATAGGACAGTCCGTATTTCAGGCAGACCAGGTGCAGGGGCATGGGGTTGTCGAGCTGCACCTGCATCATCTTCTCTCTTTCCAGCTTGATGCTGTTCACATGGGTCTGGAGCTGCAGGGCCTGTTTCTTCAGGCTGGCGCTCTGCCGGGAGAGATTGACGGCAGCCTGCAGGCAGGTCCGCACTGCGGCCAGGCTGCCTTCCAGCTCATTCACCGTCATCGGTACATCCGGCAGGCTGGGATCGGGAGGATCCGGCGGGGTGTAGTTCCCCAGGGCGTCGAAGGCCTGCAGCCCTTCATTTTTTTTCTGCGCATCCCGAAGCGTCTCATCGGCCTTGTAGAGATAGGCGGTCTGCAGCGCAATGTAGCCTGCGGCAGCGATATTCGTGGTCTTTTGAAAGGATCCGGAGGACTGGGTCAAGGCCCCGGTCCCGGCGATCATGCTGTCGATAAACCGGGCCGGGGCGGACTGCTGGGTGGCATAAAGAAGGGCATAGCGTTCCAGGCAGCGGGCGACGGCCCCGATCACCCGTCCGGGCAGGCTGGTCCCATAGCTGATGATGGAGATCAGAGAGTTTGCCGGGTTGGCGATGGTATTCAATGTGGCCTCCAGGGTGCCCACATAGGATTCGACCGTGGCAAGATAGCTGCGGGCCTTGAGCGAGACATTTGA
>JARLHL010000099.1 GCA_031292275.1 Desulfocapsaceae bacterium
AAATCATTGCCGTTGAGACGGACCATGACCGGAAAATCGGGGCCCAGCCGCCTGCGCACCGCCGAGACCACCTCCAGGCCGAAACGCATCCGGTTTGCCAGCGCTCCGCCATATCCGTCCTGCCTCTGGTTGGTGAGAGGAGAGAGAAACTCGCTGATCAGGTAGCCGGTGCCGGCCAGGATCTCCACCATGTCGAATCCGGCCTCCCGCACCCGCCGGGCAGCCTCCGCAAAACTGCCGATCACGGCGGCAATATCCTCAGGCCCCATCTCCCGGGGCACCTCCCTGGTCATCCGGGAAGCTATGGGCGAGGGCGCCACCGGCTGTTTCCCACCCAGCAGCATGGAATAATTATAGCGCCCGGCATGGTTCAACTGCACCGCTGCCCTGGCACCGCCCTCCTGTATAGCGCAGGCCAAAGCGGAAAGACCGGGGATGAAGGCATCGTCATGGGCACCGATATTGCCGGGATTGCCCGAAAGCTCGTCAACCGTGGCATAGCCGACACTGATCATGCCCGCCCCGCCTCGGGCCCGTTCGCGGTAGAACTCGAACAGTTGGTCAGTGACCATGAAGTTCCGGCACATGTTCATATGCATGGCCGGCATGAATATCCGGTTTTTGATATCCAGGGAACCAAGGGAGACCGTGGTGAAGAGCGGATCTGTCATAGTTGTCTGACCTCAATGTTATCAAAAGAATACAAGAATGCCGGACAATCCGGTTCTACTGCAGGCTTTTTTGGAACTGGAGGGCCACCGCATCATAAAGGCCGATCTGTTCCAGGGCCTGCTGAAGCCGTCCGGGCCGGGCCAGAAAATCCTTCATGAAAAGGATCTCCGAGGCCTTCAAAAACATATGAAAAGGGTCGGTCATCTTATCACCGAACATCCGGGCGATTATCCGGGCAATATTGTCGTCGTCGGCATAGGGCCTGAGCTGGGCTACCCGTTCCAACAGCTTCCTGATATAAAAGAGAATCACTGTGTCCACATTGCCCACCTTTTCCCGATGACCGGGCATGATCCGCCGACCGCGGAGGGTCGCCAGCCTGAGCAGCGTGTCGCAATAGGCCTCAAAATTACGGAACCTCTCCCCCGTATCCAGATTGATGTCGAGCAGCGGCGACTGGAAGATGCCGCGCAGCAGCACATCGCCGGTAACGGCCCAGTCCTCGCCCAGGAAAACGACGTCACTCTGGGAATGTCCGGGACAGTTGAGAAAGCCGATCCCCAGGTAGTCCGGCAGGGCCTCTTCAATGATCCTGAAATTCTCCGGAAAGGGTGGAAAGACCAGGTCACTTTTAAAAATAACATCCAGCTTGTTGATATAATCCCGGTCAAAACCGATCTCTCGCAGGATCCTGTACATCTGCGTCACCCGATACTCGTGCTCCCGGATCTTCAAAACATCACGATAGGGCAGGTACACGGTGGCCCCGCTCTCCGTTTCCAGCCAGCGGGCAAGACCATAGTGATCGATATGGCAGTGGGTGATCATGACATGCCTGAGGCCGGCCAGATCGATATTTTTCTGCAGATACTCCCGGCCCCTGCGGCTCAGCGGACCGGTATCGAACAGGACCAGCTCGCCTGCGGCCAGGGCGGTATAACAGTGTACAGGGCCAACTATATACGGAGTATCAACAGTATGTTGCTGGATGGTCATAGGTCTCCACTCGGCTGGTTTTGCAGAAGGAAACGGCCGCCGGTAATTCCCGGCGGCCGTCGGCAGGGCGAGTCGCGAACAATAATCGCGCCATCACCCTGCTCTTTATAATAAAAATCCCTCCCTTTACAAGACCATCAATGCATACGCCCGCTGAAAAAGCCCGAGCCGGGATATCCTGCGGATCAGAACAGGTACTTCTCCTCCTCGATGGCGGCTGCGGCCAGGGTCCGTTTGGCCTGGAGCAGCCCGGTGGCATCGTACTTGGAAAAGCGACGGACGCCGGAGAGGATCATGGTCAGGGTGTCGCCTTCCTCAATGTAGAAGGCACCCCGGCGGGCGGCGCTGCCTGCGGCCTCGGAGGCCGCGAAGGCAAAGACTTTGACCGCCGCCCGGTAGAGCTCCTTCCTGCGTGCAGAGGCAGTCGCGCAGTTCTTCTCGGCCCGCAGCACTGCGCTCTCCAGGGCAAAGATCTGGATGGCGATGTCGGCCGCGGCAATCAGGATCTCCTGCTCGTCGGCCAGCTTGTCCATATATTTCTGGACGCCGGTGCCTGCCAGGATCAGGAAGAGAGTTTTGAGGTTCTTCAGCAGCAGTTTTTCCGCCGCAAAGGGCACGCTGTCATCCAGCTCCTCGAAGCTCGGGGTCATCAGCGACTCGAAGGCCTTCATGGCCTCGGACTGCAGAGGCAGCTCGCCCTTCATGGCCTTTCTCAGGATCATGCCGGGGATGAGCAGCCTGTTGATCTCGTTGGTGCCCTCGAAGATCCGGTTGATGCGCTCGTCACGGTAGAAGCGCTCGGCGGGATAGTCGCTGACGAATCCGTAGCCGCCATGGATCTGCACGACCTCGTCGACGGTTGCCGCCAGCACCTCGCTGCAGAAGACCTTGGCGATGGCGCATTCGGGGGCATACTCCTCTATGGCCTTTTGGTATTCGTCGTAATAATTGTCGATACCCTTCTCAATAGTTGCGAGCTTGGTGTCAAGAAGTCCGGCCAGCCGGTAGATCAGCGATTCCGAGGCATAGATCTCGGCGGTCATATTGGCGATCTTCTCCTGGATGGCGCCGAAGCTGGCGATGGGCCGGTTGAACTGCTTGCGTTCGCCGGCATATTTTACGCCCTGCACCAAGGCCATCTTGGCCGCCCCCGTCACGCCAGCGCCCAGTTTGAAACGGCCGACATTCAAGACATTGAAGGCGATCTTATGGCCCTTGCCGATCTCGCCCAGCAGGTTCTCCACCGGGACCTTGCAGTTCTCCAGGATGATCTGGGTGGTGGAGGATCCCTTGATACCCATCTTTTTCTCCTCAGGACCTACGATCAACCCGTCGAAATCCCTCTCCACCAGAAAGGCGGTGAAGTGCTTTTTGTCGATCTTGGCAAAGACCGTATAGAGCCTGGCGAAGCCGCCGTTGGTGATGAACTGCTTGGTGCCGTTTAAGATATAGTGTTTGCCGTCGGACGACAGCACCGCCGTGGCCTGGGCCCCCAGCGCATCGCTGCCGGAACCGGGCTCGGTCAGGCAGTAGGCCGCGCACCACTCGCCTGAGATGATCTTGCCCAGGTACTGTTCCTTCTGGGCCGGGGTGCCGTAGTAGATCAGCGGCAGGGTGCCGATGCCCGTATGGGCTGCAAAGGCCACTGAAAAGGAGCCGCCGCAGGCGATCTTCTCGCCTACCAGCATCGATGTGGCCTTATCCAGCTCCAGGCCGCCGTACTCCTCCGGGGCATCCATCATCAAGAGCCCCAGCTCGCCGCATTTGCGCATGCCCTCGACCACCACCTCGAAGTGCTGCTTTTCAATCTCGTCATGATGGGGAATGATCTCGCTGGCGATGAACTGCTCCGTGGTCTCGGCTATCTGCCTCTGCTCGTCCGTAAACTCCTCGGGGGTAAAGACGGAGGCACAGTCCACCGCCTTGATCAGATATTCGCCGCCTTTTAAAATTTCCTCAGCCATTCTCTTCACCTCATAAAATAATTTTCCCAGCCGCACAGGCGCCGCCGGATTATAATCTTTCGAAAATCCCCGCCGCGCCCATGCCGCCGCCGATGCACATGGAGACCATACCGTAGCGGGCCTTGCGCCGCCCCATCTCGTGCAGGAGGGTGGCCGTCAGCTTGGCACCGGTACAGCCCAGCGGATGGCCGAGGGCGATGGCGCCGCCGTTGACATTGACAATCTCGGGATCAATCCCCAGTTCTTTTATTACCGCCAGGGCCTGGGAGGCGAAGGCCTCGTTGAGCTCGATCAGTTCCAGGTCCTTCAGGGCGATTCCCGCCATCTTCAGCGCCGCGGGGATCGCTTCAATGGGGCCGATGCCCATCACCTCGGGCCGCACACCCTTGACCGCAAACGCCATATAGCGGGCGATCGGGTCCTTGCCGACCTGTTTCAGGAAGTCCTCGGAGACCACCAGCGCGGCCGCCGCGCCGTCGGTCATCTGCGACGAGTTGCCGGCTGTGACCGGCCCTTGCAGCCGGAAGGCGGGCTTCAATTTGGCCAGGGTCTCCAGGGTGGTGCCGGGTCTAACGCCGTCATCTACAGTGACCACTTCTTTCGTCCGTTTGATCTTACCGCCGATAAGCGCCGTTGACTCGATCTCCACCGGGATGATCTCATCGGTAAAGCGTCCGGCCGCAATGGCCGCGGCGGCCTTGGCATGGCTGGCCGCTGCGAAGGCGTCCATGGCCTGACGGTCGATGCCGTACTGCTCGGCCACCAGCTCGGCGGTGACCCCCATGGTCGAATAGGCCTCGGGCCAGTCCACCATAAGCCCCGGATTAGCGCTGTACTTATTGCCGCCCATGGGCACGCAGGACATGGACTCGGCGCCGCCGGCGACGATGCAGTCGGCAAAGCCCGCCATGACCCGCTCGGCGGCCATGGAGATGCTCTGCAGCCCCGACGAACAGAAGCGGTTGATGGTCTGCCCCGGCACCTGGTAGGGGAAGCCGGCCTTCATCGCCGCCACCCGTCCCATGTTCATGCCCTGCTCGCCTTCGGGGAAGGAGCAGCCGAGATAGACGTCCTCGACCATGGCCGCATCGATCCCGGCCCGCTCGATCAGTCCCTTCAGCGCTATGGCGGCCAGGTCGTCAGGGCGCATATCCTTAAATTTTCCTTTGGTGGCCCGGCATCCCGGGGTACGGTACGATGCCAGTATATAGGCTGTTTTCATATCTGTTCTCCTGGTGGGTAAAAAGTATTTGGCGAAATGGATGCGATCTAACCGTCAATTGCGCAGCGCCTTACCCTTTTTCAACATGTGCTGGATGCGCTCGGCGGTCTTCTTGTTGCCGCAGAGCTTCAGGAAGGCCTCACGCTCCAACTGCAGCAGATAGTTCTCAGAGACGAGCGTCCCGGGGTTGACGTCACCGCCGCAGACGACCTGGGCGATGAGGGCGCCCAGGTCGGCCTCGTATTCGGTCACAAAATTACCCATTTTCATATTCCAGAGCTTGCTTCTGATGCTGGCGGCGATGCCGCGGCCCGGCGCCGGGATATTCTCCGCCGGACGGGCCGGGCGATAGGTGGGAGCCATCCCCAGGACCTTCTGCTTGGCGTCGGCGATCAGCCGGTCGATGTCCATGCTGATGCTGTCGCCGCGGCGCATATAGCCCAAACCCGGCAGCTCGGCGGCCCCCATAGAGACCTTGGCCATCGCGATCTGCTCAAAATTCTTGAAGATAAAGGGAGTGACATCGGTCTTGTACTCCTGCGCCGCCAGAACAGCCCTGAGGCACATCTCCTTGGTGCCGCCGCCGGCGGGCAAAAGCCCCACCCCGATCTCCACCAGCCCCATATAGGTCTCGGCCGAGGCGTTGATGGCGTCGGCGTGCAGACAGAACTCGCAACCACCGCCCAGGCTCATGCCGAAGGGGGCTGCCACCACCGGGACCTTAGCATATTTGACCGCCATAGTGGCCTTCTGGAAGGCCCGGATCATCATGTCGATGTCCTCGTAGGCGCCTTCGGCCAGGGCCACGGCCAGCATCATCAGGTTGGCACCCACGGAAAAATTGGCGCCGCGGTTGCCGATAACCAGCCCCACGCCCTCCTCCTCGGCCCTCTTGACGGCCTTGTGGGTCATGGCCAGGATATCGCCGCTGATGGAGTTCATCTTGGAGTGGAACTCGAAGCAGAAGACACCGTCGCCCAGATCGATGACCGACGAGCCTGCGTTTTTCTCCACCACCCGGCCCGCCTTTTTCAGGATTTCCAGACGGATCTCGCCGGCCTTGATCGGAACCGGCAGCCAGACACCCTTCTGCAGGTCGTAATACTCCTTGCCGCCCTGCTCATTGAAACGATAAAAGGACTCGACGGCCTTCAGGCAGGCGGGGACGGCGACGCCGTCCTTTTCGGCGCGCTTCACGAAGGAGGCGACGCCGATGGCGTCCAGCATCTCGAAGGGTCCGAGCTCCCAATTGAAGCCCCATTTCATCGCATTGTCGATATTGATGACGTCGTCGGCGATCTCCGGGATCCGGTTGACGGCGTAGATCAGGGTGTCGCGAAGGGACTTCCAGGCAAATTCCGCCCCCTTGTCTGCCCCCGTAACCATCATCTTGACCCTCGCGCCAGGATCGTCCACCTGTTTTACAGCCTGCACCGAGGCGAATTTCGGCCTGGCCGCCGGTTTGTATTCGCCGCTTATCCAGTCGTAATAGGAAATCTCGCTCCTGCCCCCCGCCTTCTCCTTCTTGAAAAAGCCCTTTCTGCTCTTGTTGCCGAGAAGGCCCTTCTCAATCATGGCGGTCATGAAGGCGGGGACCTTGAAGACCTCCCGCTCCTCGTCATCCGGCAGCAGATTGTAGGAGTTGGTGCCGACGTGGACCAGGGTATCAAGACCGACGATATCGACGGTGCGGAAGGCCCCGCTCTTGGGCCGGGCGGTGGCGGGACCGGC
>JARLHL010000013.1 GCA_031292275.1 Desulfocapsaceae bacterium
GAGATGGTAATGCCTGGCGATAACGTTTCAGTCGTGGCAGAACTGATCACCCCGATAGCAATGGATGCAGGGCTTCGATTCGCAATCCGTGAAGGCGGTCGGACCGTAGGCGCCGGCGTTATTAGTGAAATTATTCAGTAAAGGTGTGTGATGTTACCTACAGAAAAAATACGCATTCGCTTAAAAGCTTATGATCATAAACTGCTGGATCAGTCGACATCCGAGATTGTCGAGACAGCACGAAGGACTGGATCTGCTGTGGCAGGACCTATTCCGCTGCCGACATCGGTGAATAAATTTTGCGTTTTGCGGTCACCGCATGTTGACAAGAAGTCCAGGGAACAATTTGAAATGAGGACGCATCGTCGGCTTCTGGATATCCTGGAGCCGACTCAGCAGACAATTGATCTGTTGATGAAACTTGAGCTTTCCGCAGGTGTCGATGTAGAGATTAAGCTGCCATAACTGGTAGTGACATCAATGTAAATTGAAGCATCAGGTAATATTATGCCAAAGACTATAGGTATATTGGGAAAAAAGGTCGGGATGTCCCGTATGTATTCTGAAATGGGCGAGTCAACACCGGTTACAGTGATTGAAGCAGGCCCATGCAGGATACTGCAGGTGAAATCGGACAGTAAGGATGGTTATAATGCCATCCAGGTCGGTTTCGGTGTAAAAAAGGCTTCCAGGATTAATAAGCCCTTAAGCGGCCATTTCAAAAAGGTCGATGCAGGCGGGTTTTATCACATAAGAGAATTCAGGGTAGAGAATGCTGATGTATATCAGGCTGGTCAGGATGTGACCCTTGATGCACTTTTCAAGATTGGTGATATTGTAGACGTCCAGGGATCCAGCAAAGGTCGCGGTTTTCAAGGTGTCGTAAAAAGACATGGATTCAAAGGCGGTCGGGATACACACGGTTCGAATTTCCATCGCGCTCCCGGTTCCATCGGCTGCAGTGCCTGGCCTTCCAGGGTCGTCAAAGGTAAAAAAATGCCAGGTCGGATGGGCAATGCCACGGTTGTTAAGAAGAGTGCGAAGGTGATTGATATTCGTGCCGAGGAAAACATAATTATTCTGAAGGGACCGGTTCCGGGCGCAAAAAACGGCCTTTTAAAAATCTATTCCAGATAAGAATTTCGGAACTTGATCCGGTCAAGGAGATAATAATGTCAATTGTGAATATATATAATACCAAAAACGAAAAGGTCGGTGAAGTTGGTTTGAATCCGCAGATCTTTGATGTTGAGGTAAAACAGCACTTGCTGCACGATGTCGTTCGGATGCAACTTGCTGGAAGGCGGAGTGGAAATGCCTGCACCAAGACGCGTGTTGAGGTCAGTGGTGGTGGTGCAAAGCCCTGGCGTCAGAAGGGCACCGGTAGGGCCCGTTCCGGTAGTAGAAGGTCGCCGGTATGGCGGGGTGGTGGTGTTGCCTTTGGGCCGAAACCCAGAGATTACAATTTTAAATTGAATCGTAAAGTAAAAAAGCAGGCTCTCTCTATGGCGATGGCTGCCAGACTGCAGGAAGGGAATTTGATGGTCCTTGACGCATTCGAAATGGATATCATCAAGACCAAAGAGTTTATGAATGTAATGAACCTCCTGCAATTGGACAACTGTATTATTGTTACCCCTGAAAGTAATGAAAATTTATATAAATCATCACGAAATGCCAATGGTTACAAAGTGCTCAGTCTTGATGGTTTGAATGTCTACGATATTCTTTTACATAAAAAACTGGTACTGGTTCAGCCCGTTATCGATAGCCTTGAAAAGAGGTTGATGTCATGAGAAACTTATATGATGTGCTCCAAGGACCGCGACTTACTGAAAAGGCCTCATTTCTCCAGGAAGAAGATGGAGCCGTGGTTTTGAAGGTTAATCCGAAGGCAAATAAGATAGATATCAAAAGAGCGGTTGAAAAAATGTTCAGCGTGAAAGTGAAAGACGTCAGAACCGCAAAGATACATGGCAAACAAAAGAGAGTCGGGCGGTTCATTGGTTCTACCAGTGACTGGAAAAAGGCGTATGTGACACTTTCAGAAGGGAAAATCAACTTTGCTGAAGAGTTGTAAAAATCTTGGCAAAGAGAATTTTTTCTTCCATACTTAATGAGATTCTATCAAATTTATTGATGATGGAGCGACTGGGAAATCATGGCTATTAAAACATATAAACCAACATCTGCAGGCAAGCGGCACCATGTTTCTATACAGGATGCTGGTTTGTCCAATAAAGCGCCTGAAAAGAGTTTGATTGCCAGTCTGGCAAAATCCGGCGGCAGAAACAACTATGGAAGGGTAACATCGCGTCATATTGGCGGGGGTCATAAGAGGAAGTATCGGATTATTGATTTTAAACGCAACAAGACTGATATCGCCGCAAAGGTCGTTGCCATCGAGTATGATCCAAACCGTTCTGCCAATATCGCTCTTGTGAGTTATACAGATGGTGAAAAGACATATATTCTTGCGCCAGACGGAATTGCCGTTGGTGATCAGATTGTGGCTGGAGACAATGTTGATATTCAGCCGGGCAATTGCCTGCCGTTAATCAACATCCCGCTCGGTACTGTCATTCACAATATAGAGTTGAAGATAGGTAAGGGTGCGCAGATGGTCAGGAGTGCGGGCACTGCAGCACAACTTATGGCGAAGGAAGGGAATTCCGTTTTGGTCAGATTGCCGTCAGGCGAGGTAAGGAAGTTCAACAAACTTTGCAGGGCCTGTATTGGCCAGGTTGGCAACAGGGAGCATGAGAGTGAGAAGCTCGGAAAAGCCGGTAGAAAACGCTGGCTTGGCAAGAGACCGCATGTCCGGGGTGTTGCGATGAATCCTGTCGATCATCCCATGGGCGGTGGTGAAGGTAAGAGCTCAGGCGGACGTCATCCATGTACTCCCTGGGGATATCCTACAAAAGGTTATAAAACTCGGACAAATAAAGCCACCGATAAATATATTGTTAAGAAGAGATCATAACATACAAGGAGTAAAGTATGTCTCGTTCAATAAAAAAAGGTCCATTTATCGATGTTCACCTTTCTCAAAAGGTTGAGAAAGCCAATGAGAGTGGCTCGAGAAAAGTGATCAAGACCTGGTCCAGACGTTCTGAGATCAGTCCGGAGATGGTTGGGTTGACCTTTGCTGTGCACAATGGGAAAAAATTTATACCAGTATTCGTTTCTGAAAATATGGTTGGTCACAAGTTTGGTGAGTTTTCACCGACCAGGACATTTTATGGTCATGCTTCGGACAAGAAAGTAAAAAAATAATCAGAAACGTGTTGTTCTTGTAAGGACATCTTTAGGAGTTAAGCTATGGAATCAAGGGCCGTAGGAAAATATATCCGTATATCACCTCAGAAGGCGAGGCTTGTAGCTGACGTAGTAAGGGGCATGGGAGTTGACAAGGCTCTCACCGCGCTGCGTTTTATGCCGAAAAAGGGTGCGGGGATATTGCGTAAGGTTATTGAATCTGCAGTGGCAAATGCCACCCAGGATGAGCAGATAGATGTCGATAATCTCTACATAAAAAAGATCTTCATTGACGGAGGGCCATCCTTAAAAAGAATAAGTCCTCGGGCAATGGGTCGCGCTACAGGTATTATCAAACGATCAAGTCATATTACAGTTATTCTTGATGAAGAGTAATCCTTTTGATTGTTCGAAGTTCGATTCTAATACCTAAATTATTCTTTATTGAACTAAGAAATTCGTTGGAGGACTGTTTTGGGGCAAAAGGTTAATCCATTAGGACTGAGACTGAATATTACGCGGACGTGGGATTCGATCTGGTATGCAGACAAAGAATACGCTGTCTATCTTATCGAGGATCAGAAGTTACGAAATTTTCTAAAAAAACGTCTCCATCACGCTGGTCTTTCCAAGATCATTATCGAACGCACGGGTGATAAGGTCCGTATCAAGATTTTTACGGCCAGGCCTGGCATTGTCATCGGTAAGAAAGGCAACGAGATCGAGGCACTTAAAGATGATCTTGAAAAATTAGTAAACAGGAGAGTCACTCTTGATATTCAAGAGGTTCGCAGACCTGAGGCTGATGCACAACTTGTGGCTGAAAGCGTGGCGTCGCAGCTGGTGCGTAGGGTTGCTTTTCGTCGTGCCATGAAGAAGGCAGTGAGTTCTGCACTTCGTTTTGGAGTCCAAGGGATTAAAATATCGTGTTCAGGACGTTTAGGCGGGGCTGAAATGTCCCGGTGTGAATGGGTTCGCGAAGGTCGTGTTCCATTGCATACTTTGCGCGCTGATGTTGACTATGCTCTTGCCGAGGCCAATACCACCTACGGTATCATTGGGGTAAAGGTCTGGATTTTTAAGGGTGAAGTATTGAATGATATTGATATGGCGGCAAACGGATAAGTGTTATCGCCTGGAAAAATCCATCAGTGTAAATATTTGGAGTAGAAGATGTTAAGTCCAAAAAAAGTAAAACATAGAAAGGTTTTTAAGGGGAGGATGAAAGGGGTCGCAACTAAAGGTTCGTCCATCTCGTTCGGTGAATTTGCCTTGAAAGCTGTAAACTGTGGAAAGATGACGGCGCAACAGATTGAAGCTGCGCGTATTGCAATCAACAGGAAAATTAAGCGCGGTGGGAAGGTTTGGATCAGGGTTTTTCCTGATAAGCCAATCACCAAAAAGCCTGCTGAAACTCGTATGGGTAAGGGAAAAGGTAACCCCGAATATTGGGTCGCGCCCATCAAGCCCGGCAGGATTCTTTACGAATTAGGTGGAGTAGATGAAGCTTTGGCAGTTAGGGCGCTTACCTTGGCTGGCAATAAACTTCCTTTTGCAACAAAGGTGATTTCGAAGGTGAATACATTATGAAAGCTGCCGATATTCGTAAACTCTCTGATGATGAGTTGGTGAAAAAAGCCAAGGAGCTTCGGGAGGAGTTTGGAAATCTCTCGTTTCATCATAAGATCAGACCATTAGAGAATACAGCTCGTTTGAGACAAATCAAAAAAGATATAGCAAGAATTGAAACCATAAGTCGTGAGAAGGCTTCGAATTAGGATTGAAGTACAAAATCATAATTTTTGAAACATTTCTTGCCCTAATCATCTCGAATCGATCACATTATGAGTGAAATAAAAAAATCAAAAAAGACAAGAACCGGCTCTGTTGTTAGCAACAGAATGGAAAAAAGTGTTGTCGTGCGGGTTGAACGCAAGGTTCGTCATAAACTTTATGGCAAGTATATGAAAACGAGTGTTAAATACATTGCTGACGATCCCGAAAATCTTTGTAATATCGGTGATACGGTACTTATTGAAGAATGCCGTCCATTAAGTAAAAGAAAGAGATGGCGCGTTAGGACAATACTTGAGCAGGCTGTGTAATGCAGCTGGAAATAAAATAAATAAATCACTGCAACTGATGATACATCAGGTGAAAATATGATACAAACAGAATCAATACTAAATGTCGCTGATAATTCAGGTGCGAAAAAGGTGCTGTGCATTCGTGTTCTTGGCGGAACAAGAAAACGATATGCCCGTATCGGCGACGTGATTGTTGTCACCGTGAAAGAAGCTATTCCGCATGCGAAGGTAAAGAAAGGTGACGTAATGAAAGCGGTAATTGTCCGTACTGTTAAGGAAATTAAACGTATGGATGATACCTGGGTAAAGTTTGATGAAAACGCCGCAGTCCTTCTCTCTGCCAGTGGAGAGCCCGTTGGCACCCGTATTTTTGGACCTGTGGCCAGGGAATTGAGAAACGAGGGCTTTATGAAAATCATTTCGTTGGCTCCCGAGGTACTGTAACGTTCCATATGTTACATGGAATCCGAAAGACATAGATTGAACAAGGGTATTGAATATGGCACAGGGTAAAACATACCTGAAAAAAAATGATCAGGTTGAAATTATTGCCGGGAAGGATAAGGGCAGAGTTGGAAAAATTCTGAGGGTCTTGCCTGATTCTTCACAAGCCGTTGTTGAGCGTATCAATATGGTTAAACGGCACATGAAACCGAGAGAAATGAACCAGCAGGGACAGATTATTGAGAAGGAAGCTCCGATACATGTATCGAATCTTCAGTTGATCTGCCCTGAGTGTACAAAAACTGGTCGGATCGGTAAAAAAGTTCTTGAGGATGGGACAAAGGTCAGATTCTGTAAGAGCTGTGGTGGATCTGTAGAGAGTAAATCATAAGAAATGAATATTGGGTTTACGCCAGGAGTTATAAATGGGTACGCTTAAAGAATTGTATAAAGAAGAGTGTGTGCCTGCACTCGTTGCTGAATTCGGGTATAAAAACTCGATGCAGATTCCCAAGTTAGAGAAAATTGTTCTTAACATGGGTCTGGGGGAAGCAGTGCAGAATCCGAAAATTATTGAAGGTGCTGCTGAAGAACTGACTAAAATAGCCGGTCAGCGGGCCGTTGTCAGAAAGGCCAAAAAATCGATTGCCACATTCAAACTGCGCATTGGAATGCCCATTGGGTGTTCAGTTACGTTGCGCGGTGACAGGATGTACGACTTTTTAAGCAAATTGGTTAATATTGCCCTGCCGCGAGTCCGGGATTTCCGGGGATTATCGCCCAAAGGTTTTGATGGAATGGGTAATTATTCCATGGGAATCAAGGAGCAAATCATCTTCCCTGAAATAGATTATGATAAGATAGATAAGATTAAGGGCTTGAACATCTCCATAGTTACTTCGGCGCCGACCGATGAAGAAGGGCGTTCTCTTTTACGATTGCTGGGAATGCCGTTTCGAAAATAAATATTTATGTAATTTCATATATAACTACTGACATTATTGAATAACTGGAGGCTGTTTTGGCTAAAAAATCAATTATAGCAAAAGCTCAGCGCACACCGAAATTCGGAGTTCGTAAATACAATCGTTGCCCCATATGCGGGCGACCGAGAGCGTTTATCAGGAAATTTGGTGTTTGCAGAATCTGTTTCAGGAAATTGGCCTTAAGTGGTGAGATTACTGGTGTGACAAAATCAAGCTGGTAGATTATAGTGCAAAGTTCTCTACGGCAATTTTGTCAGACATTTGAAAAAAATAAGGAGTGTTCGCTATGTCGATGAGCGATCCCCTGGCGGATATGATGACCAGGATCAGGAATGCGGTTATGGTAAAATTTGATACTGTTACAATGCCAAGTTCCAAAAATAAGGCAAGCATTGCGAAAGTATTGAAAGATGAGGGATTTATAAGTGATTTTTCTGTATCCAATGTTGGGGTACAGGGTACACTTACCATTAGTTTGAAATATGGACCGAATCGGGAATCGGTTATCAGCGGGATAAAGAGAGTGAGTAAGCCGGGCCTTCGGAAATATGCAAAGGCCGATGCACTCCCCAAAGTATTAAATGGCCTTGGGATTGCGATTATTTCTACCTCTAAAGGCATTATCACTGATAAGACGGCAAGGACCCAAAATACAGGTGGAGAGATTCTTTGTGAGGTTTGGTAAGACCCGCAAGTAACGGAGGTGACAATGTCTCGTATAGGAAAACAACCAATTCCGGTGCCTGCTGGAATTCAAGTCCTGATTGATGGGCAGCATATTGTTGTAAAAGGAAAAAAAGGCTCGCTTGAACGTGATATCATCGCAGATATTGAAGTGGTGCTGCAGGAAAATCAAATTCTCGTCAACAATAGGGTTGAAAATAAGAAGGTCAATGGCTTTCGCGGTCTGACCAGAACGCTGATCAATAATATGGTCCTTGGGGTTGATAAGGGATTTTCAAAGATTCTGATTATAGAGGGCGTTGGGTATAAGGCCAATGTAAGCGGAAGTAATCTGAGTCTCAATGTCGGGTACTCTAATCCTGTTGAATTTCCCCTGCCTGATGGAGTTACTGTTACTGTCGATGGTAACACCAAAATTACTCTTGACTGTATTGATAAGGATCTACTTGGTCTTACTGCTTCGCGCATTCGCAGTATCCGGAAGCCCGAACCTTATAAAGGCAAGGGTATACGCTATGAGAATGAGCATATTGTCCGGAAGGTTGGCAAGGCTGCTGGCAAGTAAAATTTCGTGATGTATTTCACGATTAAATAGACAATGGAAAGACGACTATGACAAAATCGAATTCTACAATTACGGCAAGGGCAAAACGGATAAGCCGAATTCGAAAAAATATCAGCGGCACCAAAGATAAACCTCGTCTGAGGGTCTTTAAAAGCAATAAGCATATTTATGCCCAAATTATTGATGATGTTGCAGGTGTTACTATGGTTGCAATGTCTACAGTTGAAAAAGATTTCGATAAGGCCGAAAACAAAGATAAAAGAGAATCTGCTAAAACAGTTGGTAAGATGATTGCTGAGCGAGCTCTTGCTGCTGGGATTAGTAAAGTGGTCTTTGATCGCGGCGGTTATTTGTACCATGGACGAGTAAAATCTCTCTCTGAGGGCGCTCGGGAAGGTGGTCTTCAATTTTAATGAATTTGCTAATTATGGGGGTGTCCCTTGTCTGATTTCAAACGTTCTAAGACTGAAAACGTTGAAGAATTAATAGAGAAGATTGTTTTTATCAACAGGGTTGCAAAGGTTGTAAAGGGTGGACGTCGGTTCAGCTTCAGCGCCATTGTTGTCGTGGGTGATGGAAAGGGTAAAGTTGGCTACGGTCTCGGTAAGGCAAATCAGGTTCCTGAAGCCATAAGGAAAGGGGTAGAACGGGCCAAAAAGGACATGGAAAGCATTTCTCTTACTTCTCTGTCCATACCTCATCAAATTGTTGGAAAGTATGGCGCAGGGAAAATTCTTCTCAAACCGGCTTCTGCGGGTACCGGAGTTATAGCGGGCGGTCCTGTGAGGGCTGTACTTGAGGCTGCCGGTGTTTCAAACATTCTCACCAAATGTCTTGGCTCTCATAATCCACATAACATGGTTAAGGCAACCTTGGATGGGCTGAGGGGGCTTCGCTCAGCCAGTGTCATTGCAGAACTTCGAGGAAAGACAACTGAGGCCCTTCTGTCATAAGTCAGTTGGTGTTAGTACGAAGATTATAACTTTAGGTAGTTTTACAATATCCTTGAATAGAGAAGGTCGTAAAATGGCAGAGACAATAAAAGTTACTCTGGTTAAGAGCAGCATCGGTAGTGTTGAAAAGATTAAAGAGACTCTTACAGGTCTTGGTCTTACAAAACTTAACAAAACTGTAACACGAAAAGATACTCCTGAAATCCGCGGTATGATTGCTAAAGTGAGTCATCTTGTCCGCATAGAGGAGGCCTGAAATGATTACACTTTCTAATTTATCACCGAACAGTGGCGCGAATAAAAATAAAAAGCGCGTGGGAAGAGGCTATGGATCGGGTAATGGAAAAACCGCCGGAAGGGGACATAAAGGTGCTCGGGCTCGGTCAGGTTTTAAGAGTAAGCCCGGATTCGAGGGTGGACAGATGCCTTTGCAGAGACGTCTTCCTAAAATTGGTTTTACCAACACTTTCAGTAAAGAATTTAGGCTCGTATCTCTTGCTCAATTGAATAGTTTTGATGAAAACACCGAGATTACACCGGAAGTTCTCGTAAATGCTGGTATGGCTAAAAAAAATCAACTGATTAAAGTTCTTGCAAATGGTGAAATTACAAAGCCCCTGAAACTGTCAATCGACGGGATTAGCTCCGGTGCCAGGTTGAAGGTTGAATCTGCAGGCGGTTCAGTAGAGCTCAGAAAGAATGCAGAATGAAGCCTTTAATTGTATTGACTGGAATGATTTGAAGAGAATATCTGGTGATAATGCTTCTGAGCAGGAGACATTGTCAGGAGCGGGAAAGAGATAATGAGTGGATTGCAGCGAGCAGCTAATATTCCTGAGTTACGAAAAAGACTGACATTTACTATTATAATGCTGGCCGTCTACAGGATAGGTGTACAAATTCCGACGCCCGGCATAAATGGTGAAGCATTGTCAGCTTTTTTTCAGAAGAATGCGGGGACGATTTTTGGCATGTTCAACATGTTTTCAGGGGGAGCGCTGAACCATTTCTCTATTTTTGCTCTTGGGATCATGCCATACATCAGTGCATCCATCATTATTCAATTGCTGACGGTTGTCGTGCCCCAGCTTGAGGCCCTCAGCAAAGAGGGTGAAGCCGGAAAAAGGAAGATTACCCAATACACACGGTATGGAACCGTGGTGCTTTCTGTCATTCAAGGCACCTTTATTGCGATGGGACTTGAAGGAATGGCTGGCCCTGGGGGAGAATCCATTGTATTGAATCCTGGGATCCAGTTTCAGCTGATGACCATGATTACGCTGACTTCGGGAACAGCGTTTATCATGTGGCTTGGTGAACAGATGACGGAAAGAGGTATTGGGAATGGTATTTCGCTGATCATTTTTGCCGGGATAGTGTCGCGCGGGCCGGCTGCCTTAGTAAACTCGATTGAACTTATAAAAGCAGGGAATTTTGCTGTTTTCTTTATCCCGATCTTTCTTTTGTTTATGTTCGGGATTGTTGCGGTCATTGTGTTCTTTGAGACTTCGCAGAGAAGAATACCTATCCAGTACGCCAAACGGGTGATTGGCAGAAAGGTGTATGGGGGCCAGAGTTCCCATCTACCATTGAAAATCAATATTTCGGGTGTGATTCCTCCGATTTTTGCTTCATCGATTATGATGTTTCCTGCGACCATCGGAGGTTTCGTCAATGTCGACTGGGTAAAGCGGGTGTCTGCAGCCCTCTCGCCTGGCAGTGTATACTATTACATTCTATATGTCGGAATGATTGTATTCTTCTGTTTTTTTTATACAGCTGTTACGTTCAAGCCCGATGATGTAGCAGAAAATCTTAAGAAAAATGGAGGGTTTATACCTGGTATCCGGCCTGGGAAAAAGACCGCTGAGTTCATTGATAATGTTTTAACCAGATTGACTGTTGTTGGAGCCACGTATCTTAGTGTCGTCTGTGTATTGCCTACCATTCTGATATCACGGTTTAACGTGCCTTTTTATTTCGGAGGTACTGCCTTGTTGATTGTTGTTGGTGTTGCTATTGATACGATCTCGCAGATTGAATCTCACCTTGTTATGCGAAATTATGAAGGTTTTATGAAGCAAGGCAAAATACGTGGACGGAATTAATCGTGGCTTCAGCAAAAAACGACTCGAACGCCAAGGCGATGAAAGTCAAGAAGGCTGAAGAAATTCAGCTCATGCTGGAGGCTAATCAGATTGTTGCTGAGGCTTTAACCCTGCTTGAAAAAGTGGTTGAACCAGGTATAACCACCTGGGATCTTGATAAGATTGCAGAAGATTTGTGCCTAAAACGGAAGGCTGTACCAGCGTTCAAAGGGTATCGAGGTTTTCCTGCAAGTCTTTGTGTCTCCATCAATGAAGAAGTTGTTCATGGAATACCTTCAAAGAAGCGAAAGCTCAAAAAAGGCGATATAATTTCAGTTGATTTTGGTGTTAAATATAAGGGATATTACGGGGATTCTGCAGTAACCATTGCTGCCGGCAAGGTGGATAATGACAAAATTAAACTCATGGATGTTACGAAAGAATCTCTGGAGCGGGCTATATTACAAGTTCAGATTGGTAACAGGATAGCCGATATTTCAAGAGCTGTGCAGACATATGTAGAGGATCACGGTTTTTCAGTCGTGCGGCAGTTTGTCGGGCACGGTATAGGGGCTTCGCTGCACGAGGGCCCTGAGATTCCCAATTTCGTTCAGGATGAAACATCGCCCCGAATTATTGAAGGTTTGGTTCTGGCTATTGAACCCATGGTAAATATGGGAACGTACAGGGTCAAAGTTTTACGTGATGGCTGGACTGTTATCACAACTGACAAACAGCCTTCCGCACATTTTGAGCATACAGTAGCTGCAACGCTTGATGGTCCTTTGGTTTTGAGCTCCAGGAAAGGTTTCTGATTCAGGCTGTTAAGAAAATAGTACTTCTCTTTTTGGGTGGGATGTATTATAATCTTTAGCCTTTGAGCAATAATTTATTTTTAACTGGAGCCTGTATGGCAAAAGAAGAAGCTATAGAAGTCGAGGGAACTATTATTGAGCCATTACCAAATGCCATGTTCAGGGTGGAATTGGATAATGGGCATAAGGTTCTTGCGCATATATCAGGTAAAATGAGAATGCATTTTATCAAGATTTTGCCTGGCGATCGTGTGACCATAGAGCTTTCGCCGTATGATCTGAGTCGTGGAAGAGTGACATTCAGGGCTAAAAATACTAAAAAGAAATAGAGAGTCTAACGATAATGAAAGTACGATCTTCTGTTAAAAAATTATGCAGTGAGTGCAAGGTATTTAAGCGTAATGGAGTGGTACGCGTATCCTGTAAGATTAAAAAACATAAGCAAAGACAGGGATAATTAACTTTTGTCACTTATTTTACTACTACTCTTTTAAGGAGATGGATCTTGGCACGTATAGCTGGAGTAGACCTTCCCAAAAATAAACATATGGATCGGGCGCTGACCTACATCCATGGTATTGGATTGACATCTGCACGACAGATTCTTAATAAAGTCGACCTGCCTTTTACGATGAGCAGTGATGATCTGAATGGTGACGATGTAAATCGTATACGTAAGGTTATCGAAGAAGAGTATACAGTCGAAGGTGATCGCAGACGTGAAGTCTCCATGGATATTAAGAGGCTTATGGATCTTGGCTGCTACCGTGGCAGGCGTCATCGTGCTGGATTGCCTTGTCGCGGGCAGAAAACAAAGACGAACGCCAGGACTAGAAAAGGACCTCGTCGCGGTGCATCTCGCCGAAAATAATATATATTTCTTACAGGTGTTATTATGGTCAGTGCAAAACGTGTTGAAACACGGGTAAAGAAAAAAGTTAAAAGGAATATATCGGAAGGGATAGTTTATATATATTCAACATTTAATAATACTATTGTTACAATTGCCGACAAGCAGGGGAATGTTGTTTCCTGGTGCAGCGCCGGTGTTTTGGGATTTAAGGGATCTCGGAAAAGTACGCCTTTTGCTGCTCAAAATGCAGTGGCTGATGCAGCGAAGAAGGCTGTTGATCAAGGTATGAGAAAGATTGAGGTTAGAGCTAAGGGTCCTGGGCCGGGCAGAGAAGCTGCCTTACGTGCCCTGATAAGTACTGGTTTTGAGGTAAGTCGGATCTATGATGTAACTCCGGTACCGCATAATGGTTGTAAACCTCCGAAACGACGCCGCGTATAATCCTGCAATTTTGTAATCAGTTTCTGAATAAACATATAATGATGGAGGCCTGCATTGGCTAGGAATATAGGGATATCATGCCGCAGTTGTCGAAGGGAAGGTCTGAAGCTGTATCTTAAGGGTGATAGATGCTATTCTGACAAGTGTGCGTTTGAAAGAAGGGCTTTCGGTCCTGGTCAGCATGGTCAGTCAAAATTTAAAAAGCTTTCTGATTATGCTGTTCAGCTGCGGGAAAAGCAGAAAGTCAAGACAATGTACGGCATGCTTGAGGGACAGTTCAGGTTGGCCTTTCAAAAGGCTGATAGTCAAAAAGGTGTTACTGGTGAAAACCTTCTCGTGCTCCTTGAAAGACGTCTTGACAATACAATATTTCGTCTGGGCATCGCATCTTCCAGAAAGCAGGCAAGGCAGCTTGTGCGCCATAAACACATTCTTTTGAACGGGAAGAAGGCAAATATCCCCTCTTTTCTGGTGAGTGCGGGCGACGAGATTACGGTTAAAGAAAAAAGTCGGACCAATGCCCTGATCATTGAAAATCTGGAGGCCGTAGCAAGACGAGGGGTCCCCAGTTGGCTTGAACTTGATAAGGACAACTTTAAAGCGAAGGTTAAGCTCCTTCCTAATCGGGAAGAGTTGACGATGCCTGTTCAGGAGCATCTGATCGTCGAGTTGTATTCCAAATAATGTTCATATGAAAGTTCCTCAGGATCAGAGGTTCTGCCTCGTTGAACTGATGAGTTTTCATGTTTCGTTGTGGCTTGGTCAGCTTGGTTCATCCATGCTGGTGTAGCGTACGGTCAGAGAGAACACCTCATCTGACAAGAATTCATACACTATTAAACGTGCCTATAGTGAAGAGAGCAAGACGGTAATTGGATGACCGTTTCTCTTTACTGTAGGTATTACGCTTTTGTAAGCGGACATAATACGTAGAGAAGGAATTATATGACCCAGAATGCCGATGATGCAGCACCTTTTTACCGGAACTGGCATGAGCTCATTAAGCCTGAAAAGCTTGAAGTTGAAAAGGAAACTCATACGGAGTCGTATGGTAAGTTTATCTGTCAGCCATTGGAGAGAGGATTCGCTTCAACCATAGGAAATTCTCTGAGACGTGTTCTTCTTTCCTCCATTCAGGGTGCGGCTATTACCACGGTCAAAATTGACGGCGCGCTCCATGAGTTTACCTCACTGAAAGATATTATTGAGGATGTAAGTGAGATCATTCTTAATATTAAGCAGATTGGCATCAAGCTCAATTCTATGGACTCACAGGTCGTCTTCATAGAAAAGGTCGGACCTGGTGTTGTTACAGCCGGAGACATCAAGGGGTCATCCTTTGTCGAGGTGATGAACACTGATCAGGTTATATGTACAATTACAGGGGAGTCTACCTTTCGTGCTGAGTTGACCGTTGAGTGGGGTAAGGGGTATCAACCCGCAGAAAAACAGGTCAAGGAGGATCTTGTAATTGGTCAGATTCCGATTGATGCAATATTCTCGCCGATCAAAAGAATCGAATTTGTCGTTTCGCAGGCTCGTGTCGGACAGCAGACGGACTACGATAAATTGACGATGGAAATTGAGACGGATGGCAGCATAACTCCTGAAAATGCGTTAGCCTATGCCGGGAAAATTCTGAAGGAACAGCTGACAATATTCATCAACTTTGATGAGGAAAAGGCTGAACCTGAGTCCAATGATGATGAGGGGGCACGAAATGAACCTTTGAATCCCTATCTTGACAAGCCTGTTGAAGATTTGGAATTATCTGTACGATCGGCCAACTGTTTGAAAAATGCTGAAATTAATTTCATTGGCGATCTTGCTCAGAAAACAGATCAGGAAATGTTGAAGACGAAAAATTTTGGACGAAAGTCTCTTAATGAGATTAAAGCATTGCTCTCTGAAATGGATCTCACGCTAGGGATGAAATTCGAAAGCTGGGTTCCTCCTAATATTACCAGGAAGGAAGAAGAGCAGGAATCTTAAAATTACTATTTCTCTTTTTGAGCAATTTATTTGTCAAGGAGTATCACATGAGACATAAGAAATTTGGCCGGGCGCTTGGGCGTTCCAGCTCACATCGGTCGGCAATGTTTCGAAATATGGTTACGTCATTATTCGAGTATGAGCGTATAGTTACAACTGCTGAAAAAGCGAAAGAGGTCCGTCCAATTGCAGAGCGGATGATTACCCTGGCAAAGCGGGGTGATCTTCATGCGCGGCGTCAGGCCATGAGTTTTATCAGGAGTAAAAAGGTCGTTGCCAAGCTTTTTGAGCAGATCAGCGAGCAGTTTAAGGAGCGACATGGCGGTTATACTCGTATTCTGAGGACTGGAGTACGTCTGGGTGATGCCGCATCGATGGCGATTATTGAACTCGTTGGTTATGAAGAGGATCTGGGGAAGAAAGAACCTGCTATTTAAGGTGCTGTTTCCCTGCTATTTTTTAAAAAGCTGTCATGAGTCGTTGATTCATGTCAGCTTTTTTTATTCACCTTGAAAAATCAAAATACGATCAGCGGTATGTCCTTTTTGCGAATGATCGTGCATGAACAATCAGAAGCGAAGAGTAGGCAGATAACATGAAAAAAGAATTTCCCGAGGACATGGTTCCATTAGAGAACAAGGAATTCAGATTCTCCTGTCACTCCGGCCTCCAATGCTATACCCTTTGCTGCAAAAATGTTGATATGTATCTTTTCCCCTACGACATTCTTAGATTGAAGAATGCCGTAGGTCTGGATTCTGAAACTTTTCTCAGAAAACATACGCATATGGTCAAGGGGGTCAATCCCTATTTTCCTTCCCTTATGCTGAAGTTGACAGATGGTCAAAACGCCTGCCCTTTCCTGCTTTCTGATGGCTGTTCAGTCTACGAAGACAGACCATCCTCCTGTCGGACCTATCCGCTTGAACGGGCGGTGGACAGGGATGCCCCCCGCAAGACTCGTAAGGATTATTATTTTCTGACTGATCATCCCTACTGCCTGGGACATGGAGAGAATTGCAGTTTTACAGTTAACGAGTGGGCACGGAATCAGAAAATACATATTTTTAATCTAATGAATGACCTTTGGGCCGAGCTTGACAGCATATTTCTTATGAATCCCTGGCAGGGTGAAGGCAGTGGAGGCCCAAAACAACAGCTTTCCTTTATGGCATGCTATAATATTGACGGATTTAGAAAATATACGCAGTCCAATGACATTTTCGGACATTTCCGATTGGCCAGAGAACTGAAAAAAGAGATGGAGCGTAATGATACTGAACTGTTGAAATTTGGTTTTGAGTGGTTGAAGTTCGTATTGACCGGTAAATCCAATCTCGTCAAAAAGTGAAGCCTGCTCCTGCTGCAATATGGCCAGCTGAAACTCGAAAAGTTGCATTCTTTTCTTACTGATGGTATATTTATATGTTTTTTGCTAAACATTTATAATTCTGAGAACCATTCAGAGGTATACAATGTATGAGGCGGATGGGGGTAAGGAAGCCCTCAGCCTCGATTTTTGGAGCTGGTGATGCATGTACGGACCAGCTTGATTTACTAATGACACACATCCCTGAGAATACTGGTGTTACAACGTATGATTCGGACGGACCGTATCCGTTGTGATCAATTAGGGGGTGGAGGACAAACCAGAAAACGGAGAAAATAATGGAAAACGCAACAGTAAAGGACATGCTTCAGGCCGGGCTTCATTTCGGTCATCAGACCCGCCGGTGGAATCCCAAGATGAAGCCCTATATTTATGGGCCTCGCAACGGGATATATATCATAAACCTCGACATGACCAAACGCCTGTTTGACAAGGCCTGCGATTTTGTCGCTACCGAGGTCAGCAGGGGTGGCAGTGTGCTTTTTGTCGGAACCAAAAAACAGGCCCAGGCCATTATCAGCGAAGAGGCCCGGCGATGCAATATGTTTTACATTGATCATCGTTGGCTGGGCGGCATGATGACCAATTTCCAGACCATTAAAAAGAGCATTGACCGATTAAAATCCATAGAGTCCATGCAGGCAGACGGCTCCATCAATCGCTTTCCCAAAAAAGAGATTCTGCTGATGGAAAAAGAAAGGGTTAAGCTTGAGCGCAATGTCGGCGGCATTAAGGATATGCGTAATTTGCCGACTGTTCTTTTCGTCGTCGATCCCAAAAAGGAGTCCATTGCCATTGATGAGGCCGGCAAACTGGGGATCCCCGTCGTTGCTATTACTGATACTAACTGTGATCCTGAAGGGATTGATTATTTGATTCCCGGTAATGATGATGCAATCAGATCGATAAGGCTTATCAGCAAATATATTGCCGATGCTATCTTGAGCGGGCAGGCCTTGCGGGATGGAGAGCATGCCTCGGATGAGGCCATCGCCGCTGCTATGAGTGACAGCGAGTATCAGAAGGTACAGGAGGACATTGCCTCTGCCGAGGAGTAAGGAGAACAATCAGACACCGTGCTCTTCAGGGCTGTGGCCTTGCAGACGCGGGCTGTGTTTTCTGGGCGGTCCCTGACCGCCCTTTTGATTGCGGATCAGGAAAGATTACGTCCGGTGCTTACAAGGATTTCAGAAATTGATTGTTTCTGTGTCAACTGCCCAAAGATCAACATCGTCTGATGTAAATAATGGAGGTACCATGAATATTACGAGTCAAATGGTAAAGGACCTGCGCGATAAGACCGCTGCAGGCATGATGGATTGCAAAAAAGCGCTCAATGAGACGAACGGCGATATGGAAAAGGCTGTCGACCTTCTCCGCCAGAAGGGCCTGGCAGTGGCGGCTAAGCGTGCCGGCCGGGCAACAAGCGAGGGCGTGATAGAGACCTATATCCATGCGGGCGGAAAACTGGGAGTGATGGTCGAATTGAATTGCGAGACGGATTTTGTTGCAAAAACAGAAGACTTTCGCGGGTTTGCCCGTGATCTCGCTATGCACATCGCTGCAGTCAGCCCCGTTGCTGTAACCAGGGAAGAGGTCCCTGCCCATATTGTTTCCCGTGAAAAGGAAATCTATATTCAGCAGGCCCTTGAGTCCGGCAAACCGGAGAGCATCGTTGAGAAAATGATTGCCGGGAAAATGGAGAAATATCTGGCGGAGATTTGTCTTCTTGAGCAGAAATTTGTCAAGGATCCGGACCGGTCCATTCAGGATTTGCTGACGGAACTGGTAGGCAAGATGGGGGAGAATATCTCTATCAAGCGATTTGCCCGCTTCCAGGTAGGCGTGGAATAACCGGTTTGGTCTCTATACTGAAGGAATCCTTCAGTATGCCGTATGTCTTCTAATTATCATGAACTCATGATGAGGGTGCAACTATGCAGGCACAGTACAAACGGATCTTGCTCAAGCTGAGTGGTGAAGCCCTTATGGGGCAGGATTCCTTCGGTATCAACACTGATGTTATAGACTACGTGGCTGCTGAAATTAAAGAGATTGTCGACATGGGGGTCCAGCCTGGTCTGGTGATCGGGGCCGGCAACATATTCAGGGGGGTGGCTGGAGCCAGTAAGGGTATGGATCGGGCCACCGCTGATAACATGGGGATGTTGGCAACGGTCATGAACAGCCTGGCCCTTCAGGATGCCCTCGAACGAAAGGGCGTCTTTACCCGGGTTATGTCGGCTATCCCCATGCAGTCTGTCTGTGAGCCCTATATTAGAAGGAAGGCCACCAGGCATCTTGAGAAAGGGCGGGCAGTTATATTTGCCGCAGGCACTGGAAATCCGTATTTCACCACCGATTCTGCAGGAGTGCTCCGGGCCCTCGAAATCGATGCGGATCTCATCATAAAGGCTACTAAAGTCGATGGTGTCTATGACAAAGATCCGGTGACTAACCCGGATGCGCGAAAGTTCGAGAGACTCACCTACGATGATATTCTGATGAAGGGCTTAAAGGTAATGGATGCCACTGGAATTGCCCTTGCCAAAGACGATAACAAGCCTATCATTGTTCTGAACATGAATGTGTCTGGGAATATCAAAAAAGCTGTATGCGGAGAACATGTTGGAACAATGATTGCCCTATGACGGATCTGCAACCGTGAATATTGTTTGTTAAGGTGACCTATGAATGAAGTGGTTTTTGACATGGCTGAAAAGATGGAAAAGAGCATAGAGACGTTCAAATATGAGCTGGCCAAGGTTCGGACAGGGCGCGCCTCTCTATCTCTTCTTGACAACATTACCGTAGTAGCCTACGGCAGCACCCTGCCGATTAATCAGGTCGGTACATTGACAATCCCGGAGAGCAGGATGATCGCTATTCAACCGTGGGATCCTCAGATGCTGCCTGCCATTGAGAAGGCGATCCTCAAATCAAGTATAGGTCTTACACCCATCAGCGATGGGAAGATAGTCCGCCTTAATATTCCGCAGCTCACCGAAGAAAGAAGGAAGGATCTCGTCAAGCAGGTGAAGAAGGTTGCCGAAGAGTTCAGAGTGGCCCTGCGCAATATTCGCCGAGATGCGATTGATGTCCTGAAGAAACAGAAGAAGGATAAAGAGATCTCTGAGGATGAATTATTCAAGTTCCAGGAAGAAGCCCAGCAGGAAACTGATAATTTCGTCAAACAGATAGATGCAATTACCCTTTCCAAGGAGAAGGAAGTTCTTGAAGTGTGAGGGAGTTTCGTTGGGCATTAGCTGCCCGCTGATTGCAAGGCTCGTGTTTTCAGAGCCCGGGCTTTTTCTAAATTTTGATTGCCGCTCCCCCTATGTCCATTCCTTTTTCTCTTGATCTTCATCGTCTGCCGGAGCATGTGGCAATCGTCATGGATGGAAATGGCCGGTGGGCGGAAAGACGGCATAAACCTCGTTTGTACGGCCATAGGGCGGGGGCGGACTCTGTTCGTGATATTGTTGAAATATCAAGGGAAATTGGCATTAAGGTCTTGACGCTTTATGCGTTTTCCTCAGAGAATTGGAACCGCCCGGCCACAGAGGTGTCCGGCCTTATGACCATTCTCTCCTCTTATCTGACCTCTGAACTCTCCAGGATGCTGAAAAACGATATTCGGCTGATCTCCATAGGAGATATGATGAAGCTTCCCGAACAGGTTCGGTCGGTATTGCAGGAATCCATCGAGAAGACCTCCGGGAATTCGAGTCTTATCCTGAATCTCGCTCTCAGTTATGGTTCCAGAAACGAAATGGTCAGGGCTGTACAAATCCTGTCAGAAAAATGCGTCCGAGGACAGTTGACTCCAGGAGAAATTTCTTCCCAGACAATCTCCGATCATCTGTATACTGCCGGAATTTCTGACCCCGATCTTCTCATACGCACGGGGGGCGAGGCGCGATTGTCCAATTTCCTTCTCTGGCAGGCTTCATACTCCGAGATCTATTTTACCGACGTCATGTGGCCGGATTTCAAGAGGCAGCAGTTTCTTGAAGCCATTGCTGATTTCCAGAATCGGGAGCGTCGTTTTGGTAAGACCGGCGCCCAATTACATAAAAAATAAATCATGGAACGGACTCTTCCCGGATTGGCCCTGGCTGGCGGCTGGCTTCTTCTCCTGCTTCTCGGGCCGTTTTCCCTCTTTTTCGCCGTGATTATCCTGGTCGCCTCTATCGGGGCGATGGAATATGTGAAGATGTGTGGCTGCGATGGGCAGGGGTTCCTTCAGAGACTGCTCATTTGCGGCATATTTGTCCTGCCTGTTTTGGCTGCCGGTCTTTGGGGCGGTCCGGGCATGCATACTGGCCTTTTTGCCTCATTTTTCCTCCTTTCCGTATATATCCTTTATAATTTTCAGTTTACTCCCAATAGCTTTGAAGTGTTCAGCCGTAATGCCCTGGGACTGTTCTATATCGGCTTTCTGATATCCCACCTGGTCTTGATCTGGAAATTACCCGAAGGCGCATCCTGGCTGGTTGTTCTCTCTTCCATTACCGCCGGCTCTGATTCGGGTGCTTATTATTGCGGCCGGGTCTTTGGTAGAACCAAGCTTTGCCCCAATATCAGCCCGAAAAAAACCATTGAGGGCGTTGTCGGCGGGGTGGCCGCCGGGGTGACCCTGGCTGTTTTTTTTGCGTCAATCTTACTCACTTCGGTCAACTGGCTGTTTCTTGTGCTGGCTGCAGTGCTGCTGGTGGGCGTCGGTATTGTCGGAGATCTGACTGAATCAGTCATGAAACGGGGGACCGGCACCAAGGATTCCGGTTCGATACTTGCCGGCCATGGCGGGATATTGGACCGGATGGATTCTATACTCTTTGCCGGACCTTTTCTGTACTATCTGCTGGTACTGGCGGGTGGGCAATGAAACGAGTAACCCTTCTTGGAGCGACCGGCTCAATCGGGTTGAATGTCCTGGATGTGGTCCGCCAGTTTCCGCAGCAATTTCGTATTGTAGGGCTTGCTGCGGGTCGCAATATCGCCTTGCTGAAGACTCTCATTCTGGAGTTCAGTCCCCAGTTGGTCTCCGTTTTGGATGCCGAGCATGCAGCCGGACTGTGCTCAATGCTGCCGGAGGGGTGGCGGGCCAAGGTGGTGTGGGGCACATCCGGTAATGAGTTGGTGGCCTCCTTGGCCGATGCTGATATGACCATCTCGGCCATTGTCGGTGCGGCGGGACTTATCCCTACGCTGGCCGCCATAAACGCTGGTAAGGATATCGGCCTTGCCAATAAGGAAACCCTGGTCATGGCAGGGCGACTGGTTATGGATGCGGTCAAGAGGAACGGGGTTCGCCTGCTCCCTGTCGATTCCGAACATAGCGCTATCTTTCAGGCGCTTGAAGGGGGAAGGAAGGAGGATCTTGAGAAAATCATCCTGACCGCCTCAGGCGGGCCTTTCAGGGAAAAGACATCTCTCGAGCTGGATCAGGCGGGTCCCGAGCAGGCCCTGGCCCATCCCAACTGGAATATGGGCAGGAAAATATCAATAGATTCCGCAACACTTATGAATAAGGGGCTTGAGGTCATCGAAGCAAAATGGCTTTTCGATGTCCCCCTGGAGAAGATCGAGGTCGTTATTCACCCCCAGTCCATTGTCCATTCTCTGGTGGAATTCCATGACGGTTCGGTCCTCGCCCAGCTGGGTGTACCCGATATGCGCATTCCCATCGCCTATGCACTCTCCTATCCGGGCAGGCTGGCGCTTAACCTGAAAAAACTCAGGCTCTCCCAATGCGGCGAACTCCAGTTCTATGAGCCAGACCATGACCGGTTTCCGGCCTTGGGCCTGGCCTTTGAGGCAATCCGGCAGGGGGGGCTGATGCCTGCTATTCTTAATGGTGCCAATGAGGTGGCCGTTGAGGCCTTCCTGAGCGCGCGGATAGGCTTTACCTCCATTGCCAGGGTTGTGACGTCGACAATGGAGCGGATGAGCAATAGCCGCGAAGACAGCCTGGAACAAATCCTGGCCGCGGATCTGGGCGCACGCCTGGAGGCCGGGAAAATCATCGACGAATTGTCTGTGCGGTCTTAATGCTGGTTGGCAAGCCCTTCCATCGTGACTATACTTTTTTAAAATCACTCTTACCTAATTTGATCTCTTCATGAATACAGTTATTTCTTTCATCGTCGTCCTTGGTATTCTGATATTTGTCCACGAGTTTGGCCATTTTCTTCTGGCTAAGCTGTTTGGGGTGAAGGTCCTGAAATTTTCTCTGGGTTTCGGCCCGAAGGTCTTCGGCAAGGTTATCGGCGAGACTGAATATCTCATCTCGGCCTTCCCGCTGGGGGGATATGTGAAAATGCTGGGTGAAAATCCCGATGAGCAGAATGTGGAAGCGGAATACCGGCAGAGGTCCTTTGCCCATAAGCCGGTGCTGCAGCGTTTTTGTATCGTGCTGGCCGGCCCCCTCTTTAACCTTTTGTTTGCGGTCTTTCTTTTTTTTGTGATCTATTCCTTTGCCGGACTCCCCGTGGGGGTCGATAACTCCAAGATCGGCAAGGTGAGCGAGAATTCACCCGCTGCTGCTGCCGGTATTAAGCCGGGAGACCTTATTGTCAAGATCAACGGCCAGGAGACCGGTAAATGGGCGGATGTGCTGAACGGTGTCAAGGAGAGCGGCGGGAAACCACTGACAATCCTGTTGCAGCGCGGCGCCGAGCAGCTTGAAGTTCAGGCCACACCTGCCATTGATGATGTCAAGAACATCTTCGGTGAAGTCGTCGAAAAACGGTATATGATCGGCATTATGAAGGATGAAGAGATCGTTTATACCCGTGTGAATCCGTTGCATGCCTTCACAGAGGCGTTGCGCCAGACCTGGATGTTCATTTATCTGACAGTGATGGGGCTGATAAAGATCCTGCAGAGAATCGTGCCGGCAACTGAGCTCGGCGGGCCTATCCTGATCGCTCAGTTGGCCGGGGAGCAGATGAAGGCCGGGTGGGCCAATATCGTCTCGTTTACAGCCCTTCTCAGCGTCAATCTGGGGGTTTTGAACCTCCTGCCCATCCCCGTCCTTGATGGTGGCCATTTGGTCTTCCTGACCTGTGAGGGGATCCGCCGTCGGCCCATAAGCGAGAAGGCACAGATATTTGCGCAGAAGATCGGCATCGCTTTTCTCGGCACATTGATGGTTTTCGTCTTCTATAACGATATTCTCAGGCTCTTCAAGTGATGGATGAACTAAAGCCCCTGATTCTGGCCCTGGATACCTCCACGTCCTGCTGTACCCTGGCGCTGACTTCGGGGACCATTGCCCGGGGCGGTGTCCTGGCTTCCCTCAGCCTCAACGGCAATATGGCCCATTCCAGACGGCTTCTCACCGCCATTGACTGGTTGTTTGCCGAGAGTGCAGTGGATTGGTCGATGATCGATGGCCTGGCTGTCGGACTGGGGCCCGGCAGTTTTACCGGGCTTCGCATCGGTCTTGCCACGGCCAAAGGGCTGGCTGTCGCTGCCGGAAAACCGCTGGTGGGGCTCCCTACCCTGGATGCTCTCGCAGGGAGCTGCCGGACCTCTCGCCTGATCTGCGCGGCGCTTGATGCCAGAAAAAGGGAGGTTTATACCGCTTTTTACCGTTGCGATGCAACAGGTGTTGCCAAAAGAATCAGCGAGATTGAAGCTATCGATCCACGGCGGCTGTCGGAGTTGATCACTGAGCCAGTACTTATTGTCGGGGATGGGGCCTTGGTCTACGGTGAACAATGGCAGCAGGACTTGGGGGACAGGGTGGAGTTTGCGCCGATGCATCTGCATTATCCCTCTGCTGACATCATCGGCCTGCTGGGCGGCCGGCTTCTGAAGGACAGGCAGACCCTTGATCTGGCGCAGGCAGTACCCCTGTACGTTCGGGCCTCCGATGCGGAATTGAGCCTGGTGGCCAGACGCACCCCCGTTCATGGAGGGGAAAATTGATCAGCAGACGACAGACCCGGGCGATCCGGATAGGAGATGTGGGTATTGGCGGGGCCTCTCTCATTGCCGTCCAATCCATGACTAATACGGACACCAAGGATGTTGAGGCCACCCTGGAACAGATCCATGCCCTGGAACGGGCCGGCTGTGAGCTTATCCGGGTGGCTGTCATCGACCATGAGGCCGCCCTGGCCCTGCGTCCCATACGGGATTCCATCTCCATCCCGCTGATCGCCGATATCCACTTCGATCATCGTCTGGCCGTGGCATCCATGGAAAACGGCGCCCAGGCCATCCGGATTAATCCCGGCAACCTGGGGGGAGCGGAAAAGCTGGCCCGGGTGGTCGCCGCCGCTAAGCAGCATCATGTGCCGATCAGGGTAGGGGTGAACAGCGGTTCCATTGAGAAGGACCTTTTGAAAAAACACGGATATCCAAGCCCTGAGAAGCCGGATGCCCTCATTGAGAGCGCGCTGCGCAATGTCAGTCTGCTTGAGGATCAGGGTTTTTATGAGATAAAGATTTCTATCAAGTCATCCGATACCCTCACCACCATCAGCAGCTACAGGCAGCTCTCCCGGCGCACTGACTATCCGCTCCATCTCGGGGTCACCGAGGCGGGGGGGCTTATTGCCGGCACCGTCAAATCCAGTGTGGCTCTGGGGATACTGCTGTCTGAAGGGATCGGGGATACATTCCGCATTTCGCTGACCCGGGATCCGGTAGAGGAGATACGGGTCGGTTTCGAGCTGCTTCGCGCCCTGAAGATCCGGGAGCGCGGCCCGGAGTTGATTTCCTGCCCGACCTGCGGCCGGACGCGGATCAATCTCTTTGCGCTGGCTGAGGAGGTCGAACGCTATGTCCAGGGCATGACCGCTCCGGTCAAGGTTGCCGTCATGGGCTGTGTCGTCAACGGTCCTGGCGAGTCCAGACAGGCTGATATCGGGATTGCCGGAGGCAATGGGGTCGGGATTATATTCAAGAAGGGTGAGCTCTATAAAAAAGTGGCTGAAGAGGAGCTGCTGCAATGTTTTCTTGAGGAACTGCGGATAATCGAGTCCGAGTGGCGGGAAAAGTCGAATCGCCGATGAAGGCTTGACAGCCGAAAGGCGAATGACCAGGATGTACGATTTGCGTTTGGGCCGGCAGTCGGATATGATGCAGGGGACAGCCTGGTATGCTGGTCCCCATTTCTAGAAACTCTACACAATTTTTTCTATACGATGCGTTATTCACAGATTTTATTGCCGACTTTGAAAGAGAATCCGGCCGAGGCCGAGGTTATCAGCCACAGACTGATGCTGCGGGCTGGTTTCATCCGCAAGCTTACCTCCGGGGTGTATTCCTATCTGCCGCTGGGGCTTGCTGCGATCAGAAAGGTCGAACAGATAGTGCGCGAAGAGATGAACAGGGCAGGTGCTCAGGAATTGGCACTGCCTATTGTCCAGCCGGCCGATCTCTGGAAGGAGACGGGCAGATATGAGAAATACGGCCCGGAGCTGCTACGTTTCAGGGATCGTCATGACCGCGAGTCCTGTCTGGGGCCGACCCATGAAGAGGTGATTACAGATCTGGTCAGGCGGGAGATCCATTCTTACCGCGAATTGCCGCTCAACCTCTATCAGATCCAGACTAAATTCCGCGATGAGATCAGACCACGGTTTGGCCTGATGCGCGGCCGCGAGTTCATCATGAAGGACGCCTATTCCTTTGACGTCAGTGATGCCATGGCCGAGGTCGCCTACAAAAAGATGCATGAGGCCTATAAACGGATCTTTACCCGGTGCGGGCTGGAGTTCAGGGCGGTCGAGGCGGACTCGGGTACCATTGGCGGCAGCTTTTCACATGAATTCATGGTCCTGGCGAAGACTGGTGAGGATACCATCGTTGTCTGCAAGGAGTGCGATTACGCCGCCAATTTGGAAAAGGCGGCCATCCGGTCTCCGGCTGCGGATTCGTCCCTGGCCGGGATGCAGCCGATGCTGAAGGTGGAGACTCCCGGGAAACGAAAGGTAGACGCGGTCTGCGAGTTCCTGAAGATTGTGGCCAGCAAGCTGGTCAAGACCCTGGTGTACCTGGCCGACGGCCAGCCGGTGGCGGTTCTGGTTCGGGGCGACCGTGAGGTGCAGGAGGTAAAACTGAAGAATCTGCTTGGAGCAACGGATGTAGAACTGGCCGACGACAAGCAGGTCTTCGATGCCACGGGCGTTCCTACCGGCTATCTTGGTCCTGTCGGAATCGCCATCAGGGTGGTTGCCGATCAGGAAATCGCCGGGATGCGCAATTTTGTGGTGGGCGCCAACGAGAAAAACCATCACCTGACTCAGGTCAATATGGGCCGTGACTTTACAGTTGAAGCCGTGGCCGATCTGCGGAAAGTCACTCCCGATGACCCCTGTCCCTGCTGCGGGGGCCCGCTGGCCCTGACCGAAGGGATCGAGGTTGGGCATATCTTCAAGCTGGGCACCAAATATTCCGAGGCCATGCAGGCAGTGTTCCAGGACAGTGACGGGGGTGAGAAACCGTTTGTGATGGGCTGCTACGGCATCGGTATTACCCGGGTTGTAGCAGCTGCTATCGAGCAGAATCATGATCAGCATGGGATCATCTTCCCGGTCCCTCTGGCCCCCTTTCAGGCCATAATCCTGAATCTTGACTGTAAGGATGAGGCCATTACCAGGGCTGCCGAAGAGGCATACGGGAGCCTGCAGGCCCTGGGCGTGGAGACGCTGCTGGATGATCGCGACGAGCGGCCGGGTTCCAAATTCAAGGACGCCGATCTTTTGGGGATTCCGTTTCGTCTGATGATCGGGAAACGGTTCAGCAAGGATGGGCTTGTGGAGATACGGCGCAGGCGCGACGGGTTTATGGAAGAGGTGAGCCTTGGCGATCTTCCCGGTATCCTGCAGGCGCGAATTGCAGCTGAGATATCCGGGTAATCGGCGGGATTTTAGATGAGCAAAGCAACAACAGTCAATGCCGATGGCCTGAAGGCCCTGGTTGGCAGCTACCTGCAGGATACTGACCTCGCCGTTATTGATGATGCCTGGTCGCTGGTCCAGGAGGTGCACGCCGGGAAGAAACATTTTTCCGGCGAACCTATGACGGCGCATTCTCTGGCGGTTGCAAGTACTTTAGCCTCAATGCACCTGGATCTGGATACCATCCTGGCCGGTCTGCTGCACGGGGTTTTGAAGGAAGGCCTCACTATCGGGCTGCTGGGAGAACGGTTTGGTGACGGGGTGGCCGGTATTGTCGCCGGGTCCACCCGGATAACCAATGTCCATTACAACAACAGGCTTACACACCAGGCTGAGAATGTCCGGAAGATGCTCCTGGCCATTGCAGCCGATATCCGGGTGCTGCTGGTAAAACTTGTTGACCGCCTGCAGGACCTGTGTTTGCTTGATCATGTCGAGAAAGAGGTTCAGAAGGATGTCGCCCAGGAGACCATGGATCTCTATGCTCCGCTGGCCAGCAGGCTCGGAATCGACTGGTTGAAGAGGGAACTGGAAGATCTTGCGTTCAGGTTTCTATATCCTGACGAGTTTAATGATCTTTCTACAAAGATGGAGAGTTCTCTGGCCGAGCGGCAGCAGTATGTTGAAGAGGTTATTTCCATCCTGCAGCAGAAACTGGCGGAGAGCGATATCCATCCGATCCGCATTATCGGCAGGCCGAAGCATCTCTATTCTATCTATAAAAAAATTCTGGCCCAGAATATCCCGCTGAACAAGGTTTACGACAAGGTTGCCTTCCGGATAATTGTTGAAACCGTCAAGGATTGTTATGAAGCCTTGGGGGTTGTCCATGCGGACTGGTCCCCGGTTCCCGGTCGGATCAAGGATTTTATTTCGGTTCCAAAGTCCAATAACTATCAGTCCATGCACACGACGGTGGTGGGGCCCCGCGATAATTTTATCGAGATCCAGATCAGGACTGAGACTATGGACCGGATCGCCCAGGAGGGCGTTGCCGCCCATTGGGCCTATAAAGAGGGGCAAAAGGTTGACAGTCGGGATGCGAAGCTCTTTAAGGGACTGAAAAAACTTGTTAATTCTCTCAAAGATGTGGAAGACCCCAGAGAGTTCCTGGAAAGCGTCCGCGGTGAATTGTACGAGCCGGATGTCTATGCGCTGACCCCCGGCGGTGAGGTGAAGGAGTTTCCTCAGAAGAGCTGCCCCATTGATTTTGCCTATGCGGTGCACTCCCAGGTGGGGGACCACTGCGTTGGCGCCAAGGTCAACGACCGGATTGTCCCGCTCAAATACCAATTGCAGAACGGCGATATCGTTGAGATTATCACCTCTCCCAGCCAGACTCCCAGAAGAGGCTGGCTGGAAATCGTCAAGACCAGCCGGGCCCGGGCCAGGATCCGGTCCTGGCTGCGGAAGGAAGAGAATGAAAAGGCACTGAAACTCGGCCGCGAGATCTGCGAGCGGGAGCTGAAAAAATACGAGACGACCCTGAAGAAGATGGTCAAAGGCGGCCATCTCCGGCTCCTTTTGAAACAGCTGCGTTGCAATAGCCTGGACGAAATGCTGATCAAGGTCGGCAGCGGAATCATAACGGTCCAGAATCTTATCCGATTCCTTCAGCCACCCGAGCTGCTGCAGGAGAAGGAGGACGTTGAACCGGCCCTCCCTCCCGACCAGATCGCCCAACTGATGGCTGCATCGCCCTTCTCGGAGGGAGCGCAGCAGGGCGGCTCCACTATCAGTATCGATGGTATTGACGATATGCTGATCAAGATCAGCCAATGCTGCAATCCCGTACCCGGTGATACCATCGTCGGTTTCATTACCACCGGCCGCGGGGTCTCGATCCATAAGGCGGGCTGCGCCAACCTCCTGAGTACTGATCCCCGCCGCTGGCTCGAGGTGGCCTGGTCGGGAAAAAGTCGCGGCCTGCACCGTGTCGAGCTGCATGTTACGGCTGAAAACAAAAGGGGAATTTTTGCAGATATAAGTTCGACAATCAGTGCAGATAATGTCAATATCGCCGATATCTCGGCCCACACGCTTCCGGACGATGTCGCCGATCTCCGCATAGCCATCGAAGTCGAGAACCTGGGGCATCTGCAGGTGGTCATCCAGCACCTCCGGCAGATGGAACACATCCTCTCCGTCCGCAGGATCTGAGATGGCGGCCAGTGCAATCCCCCCGTCTGCAGTACTGTTCCAACCAGCATAAAATCCTGCTGCGAAGGGGTGAAAAGTGGTTTGTTCCGTCTGCGGTAATGAAAGGGAGGCCGGGAGCAGGGTGTGCAGATACTGCGGGACCGAGCTGGAGACCGAAGGTGCCGGAGGCGGCGTCTTTCATAAGATCATAAATCTGGAGCATGGCCGCCCCTTCGCTGAGGCCGCCATCAGAAGACTGCTGAGCGAGATTGAATCGGCCAGGCTTGAGAGGGTCCGGTTTTTGACCGTCATTCACGGATACGGCTCGAGCGGAAAGGGCGGGGTGATCAGAGACGAATGCCGGAAAACGCTTGACTATCTCTGCAGTACAAAGGCCATCAAGGGATATATATCCGGTGAAAATTTCTCAGGAGCTGCCGGGCCGGTAAAGAATCTGCTGCGTCGGTTTCCTGCACTGGCCCACAATAAAAATCTGGGCCGGGGTAACCAGGGAATCACCCTGGTTTTCATCCAATAGCTTCCGGTTCGCCGTGAGTTTTCAGGTTTTTACGATACACAGTGAACAAAAACAGAAAATGAAGTAAAAGAAAAATTTATTGAAGGTCTGATCTGGAGAGCAGGAATACCCGCAAGAGCATGAGGCTTTTCCGGAGAAACGATACGGAGGAGGACCTCCGGCCCGGTTACAAGAGTCGTTTCATGTCGGTCGAAAGTGAATTTAACAAGAGGAGAGGAGTGGTGATGAAAAAAATCGTTGTTTGTATCGTAGCCTGTTTGTTTCTTTTGCCGGGAATGCTTCGCGCCGACGAACCGGCGAAGAAAGCCGGTGAGTTGAAGACTTTTCAGGAAAAGCTGAGCTATAGCATGGGCTTGGACGTCGGAACCTATTTTAAGGGGATAGGTGATGAAATTGACTTTGCCACCCTGGTGCGCGGTATTGAGGACGCCTTTAAGGGGAATCCAAAACTTTTGACACCTGAAGAAATGGCGGCGGTCCAGAAAGAATTTGCCCAGAAGATGAAGGTTCGTCAGGAAGAAAGTCTGCGGAAGATCAAAGAGACCAATAAAAAGCTGGGTGATGCCTACCTTGCTGAAAATCAGAAGAAAAAAGGTGTTATTGCCACCAAGAGCGGTCTGCAGTATGAGATTCTGAAGAAGGGGAATGGGCAGAGACCGAAGGCTGCGGACAAGGTCAAGGTGGATTATGTCGGCAAACTGATCGACGGGACCGAATTTGACAATTCAATAAAACGGGGCGAGCCGGCCGTGTTTGGCGTCGATCAGGTCATTCCGGGTTGGAGCGAGGCCCTGCAGCTTATGGATGTCGGTTCCAAATACCGTATAGTCATCCCTTCAGAACTTGCCTACGGTGAGCACGGTGCGCCCCCGGTTATCGAGCCTAATTCTGTGCTGGTCTTTGAGGTTGAACTGCACTCCATCGAACAGGACAAGAAATAAGCCTTTCTCGATTTGACCCGGGTGTATACGGGGCGGGCGGCTGATTGCAAGGGCCATAATGATATCCTCATTATGGCCCTTTCTGTTTTATTGACGGGCGATGGACCGTAGACCCTCGAGCAGGACATATCGTCCCAGGCAAATGAGGGTGCAGGGGAAGGATCTGACGAAGAGGGGGTTGTCGCAGAGACCTCCGGAGAGATAGAGAACATCGGGTCTGCCTGCGAAATTGAAGGCATTGAGGGCAATGCCTTTGACCAAACGGGCCACCGCCGCTGCCTCGCTTTCGCCGTTGATCACCGCATCGAAGATATGGCTCATCCCCAGTACGCCGCAGGTGACCGAAAATGAAGCGGTTGGGACATCCATGGCGGAGAAATTCAGGGCATAATATTTCTCCAGGAGCTCAATGGTGAATCCCATGGAGGCGCCGCACTCCGCATTCCAGCCCATGTCCTTAATCTTTCCCTCGTCATAGCGGACATATTTGATATCCCTGCTGCCGCAGTCGAGAAGCGTGAACCTGCCGCCGGGGATCAGGGTCTCTCCGCCCTTGGCCAGCGCGGTCAGCTCATTTATATAATGATCCGCGTACCGTTTGCCGTTGTGGCCGGTGGCGAGGTCGACCCGCAGGGTTTTATCCAGCTCCCGCGTTGGGACCAGAGAGGGTGCGCCGCCGGCGAGGTCCAGAAATTTGCAATAGGATGTCCCGAAATCAGCCAAGAGCATTGCTGACACCGGAGAGTTCGAGGAAGGCCTGGATCTTGGCCTTGGCGCTGCTGCCGGCCGTCACATCGCAGTCCAGATAGAGACCGCGGGGGTGTCTGTTGGCCAGATGCCTGGCCAGGGCGCTCTTGGCACAGAAGGACTGGGCAAAGAAGACGGTAGGGACCTCGGGATTGCAGTGATTTTCCAGCACGGCATTATCCGGGGTCTTATTTTCCATGCACCGGGTCCATCCGTAGATGTGGGTCGTATCCGGGAACAGGGAGAGGATGGAAAAATCTCTGGGCGGCACCCCCCAGAAACCGGCGGTGGGCACACAGCGGTGCTGCTTCCCGTGCGGCTGCGCAGACCTGACGGATGCAGTTATGGCAGCCATCTTTTCAATGAGTGGCAGAGAGGAGGTACAGATCGGGGTGCCGAAGTCCTGCCTGTCGCAATTGACGGTCCTGACGATGGTTGAGGAGGGCAGGATATCCGCCAGGATTGTTGCCGTATGCATCGCGCAGTCGCATTTGCCTGGACCAACATCGATATAAATCTCATCAGGGAGCAGGGCGAGGCTGTTGACGATGACCGTACGCAGAATGGCGCAGTAGACCCGCGGCAGGAAAGGTGAGGCGCATTCTATATCCTTCTGGACTACGGGCTCGTCCAGGTCGAAAACGGTCGCTCCCTCGGCCTCAAGCCGACTGATGACGGCAAGGGGCGGAATCCCGACGATGCCGATGGTTTTTATTGGGTTTAACGAGACGGCCATCGGGATCATGCATCCTGTTTGTAGAGGAGAAAGAGGCCGACGGAGGCAAAAATGCAGTGAACTATGGTTGCGGAAAATAAGGGATAGACATAGGCCTCTCTGGCCAGGGACTGCAGAGCCCCCCATATTCCCCAGGCTATAAAGGCTATGCCGCAGCTGGCCGGTATGGCGATGGACAGATCTCTCCCCCATTTCTGGTAGGAGAGGACCAATATAGGCAGCCCCAGCAAGAGCAGGGGAAGGCCCAGAAGGATATAGGATATCCGGCCGAAAAAGTCTGCTTTGGTCTTTAGTATCTCCGTTTCCGTATCCGTTTTCCCCATCTCCCTGTAGAGTTCCGAGAGCGACATCTGCTCCGGCTTATATTGGGGTATAAAGAAGACATCTGGTGATTCCGGCGTGTTGAGTTGCTGCTCTTCAAATAGCTGGATCTCGTATCCGTTGCTTTTTCTGGTCTGCATCTGGCCGCTGTACAGATGCCAGGTTCCCTTGCTGTATTCGGCCCGGTCGCAGGTTATCATGGTGCTCATGTGGAATTCTGCGTCCCAGGTCGAATAGGAGTAGTTCCGGAAGATATATTTACCGGGGTCCTGCCACTGGAATGAGTAGAAACCTTCAGCCCCTTTATAATAGTACCGGCCGTTCCGGTGAGCGCCGAGAGGGACCTTCCCCTGAACGTCTTCATTCCAGATTTTGTCGCTGGCTGAGATGGTTATAGGGAGTATCCACTGGGCCATGGCCAGAGAGAGTCCCGTCGTGCAGACTCCTGCCAGAAGGATTGGCCCGATAATGACCCGTAAGGGGATGCCGCTGGCCTTCAGGGCGAGAAGTTCATGATTGTGGTTGAGGATGCCGAAGGTGATGATCCCTGCCAGCAGGATAAGGACGGGCCCGAGCTGGTCGAGGATGAAGGGAACATTCAGGAAGAAGAAGGTCAGGGCCTCGCGGAATGATTTCCCGACCCGTGTGAAGTGATCTATTTTGTCAAAAAAATCTATCAGGAGATAAATAGCGACAAAGCCAATGGCAACGGTCAGGAAGTTTCTCACGAACTGACCGAGAAGATATCGATAGAGGAGCTTCATGAAATGATTCCTTCAAAGCGGCATATTGCTGCAAAAAAAGAGATTCCTTTCTGGTGCAGGTAAGACGAAAACCGGCGATCGCCGGGGACGGCGGGCTGAAATGTCCCGAATGAGACGGAAGGACCTGAAAAGAGCCTTGAGGAGGGTGATATCACTCTCTGGGCGGGTGTATATACGCGCGGGCTGCCTTCGGTGCCTGAGACGCATGACGGCATGGGACGATGTGTCATTGAGGTGTTCTTCATAATAAATGCCGGGATATAACCGTTCAGGAAACCATTTTCCCCCTGGCCGGCGATGGCCAAGGATGCTCCCTTTCTGTGCAGCGAAGTATCTGTCAAAATGGATTCTATTTTCAGTAGATTTCTGTGACAGCCTTGATTATTGTCTTTTACGGAGGTTTTATCAGGTACCATTATCGGGAAATTCCGTCAAGGGGAAGCTTGCAAATCTCCACGAGATAGATGGGGAGCGGCAGGTCCGGGCAGGGACGGAACGTTCTTTTTGTTCTTTGAAAGAACTTTGAGCAATATAAGGCTGGCCGTACATTCAGTCCCTCTCCCTGCCGGGCTTGCTTTTTCTTGGAATTTTATGTTATATTAGAATTTCATGTTGTGAAGAGGAGTCTGGAAAAATAATGCCATCCCTGCTTTTCATGAAATGCTGCTGCTCTGGGGAGGCTGTTCGTCATAGCGCTCGGGGCTAATTTTACAGGAGGTGTCCGGCAATTCTCGGTTGATCCCGGGCTCGATGGAATCCTAACATGAGCCTGGGGTGTGGCAGCGTGAAGTCCCGGACAGACAAGAGACAGTGTTGCAGAATTTTTACCATGTAGTGTCGCGGCTGACACGTCTTTTTTTATGAAAATTCAGATCGTCATTGTCACCCTTCATGGCTCAGAATCATAGAGTCCGCCATACCCTGCATTGCGAGCAGTCGCATCGGATGACGGCAAAAGATCGGCTGCACGAGTTTTGGAAGGTCTTTGGGAAGGATGACGAAGTCCTTGTCTGCATCAATGCCGACCCGGATGCCTTGGCCTGTGCCATGGCTGTCAAGCGGCTCCTCCGCTATCGGGTTAAAAATGTTATTATAGCCCATCCCAATGAGATCAGACGTCTGAACAATGTCTCCATGGTGGAAATGCTGAAGGTTCCCCTTGAGCGTCTGAGCGCAGTCAAAATCAAAGACTTTTCCAAAAAAATACTCGTCGATTCTCAGCCCAATCACCTGCCGTGTTTCGAAAAGATTGAATTCAACGTCATCATCGACCATCACCCGAAGAGCGGGGACTGGTCGGCCCAGCATGTCGACATCCGGCCGGACTATGGTTCGGCCTCAACCATGCTGGTTGAGTACCTGCGGGCAGCCGGGATGAAACCGTCAGTTTCCCTTGCTACGGCCCTTTTTTACGGGATTAAGGTCGATACCGCCAATTTCGAGAAGCAGTCCCGGCTTGCCGACGGTATTTCTTTTCGATATCTGTTCAGTATTGCCAATATGAATCTGGTTCGTAAATTTGAGCTTACCGATCTCAGACGCTCCGAACTCAGGTATTTCAATATCGCCTTGGCCGAGCTGAAATATTCAAAGCGGCGGTATTATTCGCATATCGGCAAGGTCAGGAGTCCTGATGTTCTCGTTATAATAGCAGATTTTCTTAACCATGTCGGTGAGATAGATTGGGTCTTCGTCTCAGGGATTTATGGCGAGAAACTGGTTGTGATCTTTCGTTGCGACGGCTACCGGAAGAGTGCCGGCAAGCTGGCTGCCAGGACTTTTGGTTCCATCGGTTCCGCCGGCGGTCACAAGGAGGCTGCCCGGGCCGAGGTGCCGTTAAAGAATCTGGCGATTAACGAAAAGGAGTTCAATTCTCAGACCTTGATGCGATTGACAATGCGGCATATGTAGCAGAATCAGGCGTGAGCCGGAAGAGGGTGCGGAACAGCCCGCGCGACTTGTCGTTCAGCCTGTGCTTTCTGGAAATTTCAAAGTTTTTTTCATTACGGGAAAATACATGTTGAAACCCACGACACTTGCGATGATCCTCGCGGGGGGGCGGGTTGATGAGCTTAACGTTCTGACCTATTATCGTCCGAAGTCGGCCGTCCCTTTCGGCGGATTCGGGCGGGTCATTGACTTTCCGCTCAGCAACCTGATGAACTCAGGCATTGAGCGGGTCGCCATTCTCAGCCAGTACCGAAGCTATTCGCTCATCAATCATATCAGTACCGGTGCAGCCTGGGACATGATCGGCAGATATCGTCGGGTCTCGGTCCTTCCTCCCTTCACCGCCTCCGACGGCAGCAACTGGTATCGGGGCTCGGCGGATGCCATCTTCAAGAATCTGGACTTCGTCCGGTATCATGCCCCGGAGGACATTCTGATCCTGTCCGGAGACCACATCTACAAGATGGATTACCAGGACATGATCGCCTATCACCATGAAAAGGACGCCGATCTGACCGTGGCCTTTATCAGGGTTCCGAAAGAAGATGCCCATCGGTTCGGGGTGGCAACCATCAGCGATGAGGAGGATCCGCGGGGGGGGCTGATCAGTCGGTACTGGGAAAAGCCCGCCGAGCCCGAGTCCGACTGGGCCTCGCTCACGGTCTTCTGTTTTAAACCCGAGGTCCTCTACCGTGCCCTCGAAGAGAACCAGGCGGGGGAGTCTTTCGAGTTTGGCCGTGATATCATCCCGCTCCTTCTCAGGCAGCATTGCCGGGTATATGGTTATAAATTCAGCGGCTATTGGGGGTATACCAGGACTGTAGAGGAGTATTGGCAGTCGAATATGGATCTGTTGGGTGACAGGCCTCTGATCGATATGGAACAATGGGGAATCCGGACCAATCTCGAGCATCGGGGAATCAGGGACTGTCAGCCGGCCCTGGCAGGCGAGAATGCCAGTATTGAAAACAGCATGGTCTACAACGGCTGTGTCGTTGACGGGACCGTCAGGAATTCAATCCTCTTTCCGGGGGTTCGTGTCGGAAAGGGTGCGGTGGTGGAAAACTCGGTCCTCTTCTTTGACAATGCGGTCGGTGAGAATTGCCGGCTCAACAAGGTGGTGGCCGATGTGAACACGACCTGCGGCGAAGGTGTCATCATCGGTGCCGACGCCGAAGGAATCTCGGCCAAAGTCACCGTCATAGGCTGGAACAACCAAATTCCGGAGCAGACAATCATCGAGAATGGCGCCACCATTTATCCTCATCTGAAGTTGGGGAAATGGCTGCGGAATGTGAGGTCCGGGGAGGTATTGCGATGATCAAGACAAAGGAAGCCCTGGTCCTTCTGCTGGCAGGCGGCGTCGGCAGCCGGCTGAATATCCTGGTCCAGAATCGGGCGAAGCCTGCGGTGCCCTTTGCGGGACTGTACAGGATAATCGATTTCAGTCTCAGCAATGTGATGAACTCCGGCCTGAAGAAGGTTGGCGTCCTGACGCAGTATAAACCCCTGTCCCTGATGAGCCATCTGGGTACCGGCGAGGCCTGGGATTTTACCGGCCGCAGCCGGGGCGTCAAGGTCCTTCCTCCGCGGACGGGGGCAAAGGATTCGGACTGGTATCAGGGGACGGCCGATGCCGTGCGGCGTAACGTCGATTTTATTGCGGCCAATCCTACCGATGAGATCCTGATCCTTTCCGGCGACCATATTTATCATATGGATTTTGATGCGATGATCGAGTATCACCGTTCGAAAAATGCCGATGTGACCATTGGCATGATGGTGGTGCCGAAAAGCGAGATTCATCAATTCGGAGCCGGGATAATCGACCGTCATAACAGGATTATCGAATGGGAGGAGAAGCCCAAGGTCCCCCGGACCAATCTCGCCTCCATGGGCATCTACGTCTTTGACCGGAAGTATCTCCTTAATGCCCTGGCCAGGGATAAGAATGAGGTCGATTTCGGCATGCATATCCTCCCCTGGGCCATCGACAACGACAATGTCTTTGCCTATCCCTTTTATGGCTATTGGCGCGATGTCGGCACGATACAGGCCTACTGGGATGCCAATATGGATGTCATCCGCAAGGATAGCGGCATATCGCCGCAGAAGTGGAAGATTCGTACCAATGTCGAGGCCGATGGCAGGCCCGCCGACCGCGCCCCGGCCCGGTTCGGCAGCAATGCACGTTTGCGGAATGCAATGATTTCAGCCGGCTGCGATATCAGGGGTACGGTGGAAAATTCCGTTCTGGCTCCTGGGGTAATTGTTGAGGAGGGCGCGGTGGTGAAGAACTCGATCCTCTTCGGAGACTGCTGCATCAGAAAAAATGCCACGGTCGATCTGGCCATTCTCGACAAGCGGGTCAGTGTCGGAGAACGGGCGATAGTGGGGGCAGGGGAGAATTATACAGTCGCCAACCGTATGAAGCCGACCCATCTCTATACCGGCATCACAGTGATCGGCAAAGGGGCTCAGGTCCCGCCGGAACAGAAGATCGGCAGAAATTGTGTGATTAATTCCTATATCAAGGAAGATGCGTACCTTCACAATGCGGTGGAGGATGGGGAATCACTCTTCCCCAACGGTGAGACCTTGTAGCTTTGGCGGTGATCAGGGGAAAGAGGGCCCCGGACTGCCAAAAAAGATGTTCATTTTTGCCGGCCAATATGGTATGTATCTCCCACTCTGTTGGCTCGGAGAGTGCCTGCGCCGGTGATTTTGTCAGGTCAGCCGATGTCCAGAAATGATCTTCCCGCCCCCGTAGCTCAGTGGATAGAGCACAGGATTCCTAATCCTGGTGCCGCGCGTCCGATTCGCGCCGGGGGCACCAATAATAACGGGCAGTTATGGTATTAAATCCATGACTGCCCGTTCGTCGTTTTTGTCCATATTTGTCCACATTGTGGAGAGTGGACAAAATACCTGCAGCGAAGAGATTTTTTTCTCATTACGGTCTCGTCTTTTCAAATGACCGCATCCCGCCGAGTTCCATCATGCCTAAGAGCACGGGCATCATAGTAGCTGCTCTTGAGGTCCTCATGTAGCGCGTCGCAAGGTTTGACACCATTTGACGCAAGGTTTGAAGCCGCGTTTGATGCCTAAAAATGACTAGGACAGGCCGCAAAATCTGTCCCGGTTTTGTTGTCCTAAATATCCCTTAAATGTAGTTTGAAAGGAGCGGTACGGTGAGGATTATCAGGAGATATCTGAACTTTTAACGTGGAGCTATATATAGATTAACATGGGCTTAATCCACAAAAATAGGTGTTGTCAGGTTGAGCAGTTGATAGATTATTGTCTTGTGGTGTCTGAGTCCGCCTTATTCATAATTTTCTTTTCTGTTCTAATTTCAGGCTTTTCTTCTTTGTTCTTTGTTGCGCTTGTTGCAGGTATAGAAGCTTCTAAAATTGATGATGTTCTGCTTTGTGGAACTTGTGATGACTGGGTCTTTTCATAGGCATCTAATAATATTTTGTCATAATCAGCTTTTTTAAATATTCCTATCTCGAATTCATCTATAGAAATGTAATAAATTAATGTGCATAGCTGCTTTGCTGTGATTTCTCGAATCTCGTAATGTGTGTTAGATGTATCAATTCTTGGATCACTTGTATTCCCATTAGTGCAAGTAAGCCCTAATCCAGCTTTTTCTATTGAGAATTTTTTGAATTTGATATATGTGATTTTATCCCATTGCTTTTTTCTTCTGCATAAAGCAAACAGAATTTTTTCGAGCTTTGGCTTGCCATTGTCACCGCTTACATCCCAAATCGAAGGATTTTTATCTGTCCAGCCTATAAGCATATTCGGCTCACAGTCTTCAAACATATCATTATCCTTCTTTTTGCTTCTAAGATTATCCCATGCTGGCTTTATCTCATTTTCAATTTGCCTTAATAAATCCATATAATGCCTCAATCCAACTTTAGAGTCCGTACTCACCCAATTCAGCCACCTTATTCACTGTGGCAATAAAATGATTGAGCACCTCTTTTTGTTGGTCTATGGACATCTTTATTGCTATGTTTTGGACCGTACTGAAATCCATCTCCAACCGAATCTGCAATTCTGGTGGCGGTACGATAGGAATATTTTGAGGAATTCCAGGCTGAATATTTATTCGGAACAATTGCATGAAGCCAATTGTCCATGTCAACAATCGGTTGATCTTAATTTTATCCGCAATATCTAAGATAATCGGCCGATTAACTCTAAATAGAAAATCCTCTGAATTTTCTATCCCCTGAACTGACTTTAGAAGCGGTGTGATTTTACTGATTCCTTCTTCATTACTTGATATAGGAAGGTATAATAAAACCCCGAATGCCAGTCTATCTAATAACGGACTACCTTCCATTTCAAAGTATTTCAATATGTGGTTATTGCAATATTCTGAAAAACCAGAAAAATTACCTATATTATTTTTAACATCGGGAGCAACCGCGTTTTCAATTAAATCAATTCTGTTTTGCTGCCAATCAAGTCTTAACATTGATTGTTCAAGTTTTGATAAACCAGAAAAATTTGATAATGTTTTATTGATTTGTATTGGTTGTTCACCACCAATTTCAGTTAGCCATTTTTCTAAATTCTTTGGTTCAAATTCATTGTCAACAAAACCAGTAAGTCTCAAAGACTCAATATTCCAATTAGTTACGTCCATGATTAGCTCCTTTACTATTACCTATATTGCCTTTGCAAAGTAAACATATTTTCCACATCTATGGACCTGTGTATAGGATATTTTCTCGTTGTGGCTTGGTGCCAAACTCGAGCCATTAGTTCGCAACTGAGTCTTCAACTCCCCATTCTTCTTTCATCGTTTTCGTTATTCCCAATGAGCATAGCCAATACACTTTGCTCTGCATGCAGTCTTTCGCACATTTTAATCGCTTCTGTTTCCAAGCAAATTATTTTCTTCAGCTGGTTATCCAAGGCTCTTTCGGTGGACTCTGAAGCGTTTATTACCATTTTTTCTAGCTGTTCACGCTCATTTTGTAATTTATTCAAGTTTGTGCTGGCCACATGTAATTTAACCCCCAATTCACCGTATTTTAACATGTTCTCTCGGTTTTTGGATTGCTCCCAAATCTTGAGTGCCTTAGAGGCAATGACCCCGTTTGGAATTTTACCCTCTGCTAACTGGCGCTCGATTGAACGAACCCTCTCAAGTACTTCACTTAGAAGCTCAGGGACAGGACGAGAACTACTGGCTTGATCCGGAACACTAGATTCTATTGACCGAAGCTTCTCTTCAAAGTCTGGCCAAAGAACTGAAAAGATCCGGTCTATCTGTGATTCCGTTAATTGCTGCTCTGTGTTCTTATTAATTGTGGTCAGGAGTTTTCTTACGTCTTCTTTCGTAGACCGGGTAGACTGAAACTGAGCTAATGGTCCCTGCAAATCCACGGGCTCCAGTGCAAACAGGAATGGGCAAACAAGTGAGGTGTCCAAAACCTTAGAAAGTGCCCCGGCCTCAAAAAGCAGCCAAGGCGCCTGCATGTTTTCTGGTGTCACGCAAATTATTCCCATCTTTAACTTTTCCAGCTGCTTACTTAACTCGGCCATCCAGCGTGCGCCTTTGTCAATGTCCTCCGGGGAAAACCATGGGGTCACAGTTTGTATGACAAGCGGTAACCACTCCTTCAGTGACGTAGCGAGTTGGAAGCTACGCTTACCCGACCAGCTGATGAAGACGTCCATTTTCTGCCTCCTCAAATTAAAATTCTTACCAGAGTCGATGTACTCAGCACATTGATCTCATTTTCATCTCGGTCGAACAAATAATTTTTATTTTTGTAAACTAAACAATTCAGGAGTGTTTCACATGAAGATGGCTTAATAGGTCCATTTGACCAAGAGAGGCATTTCCCGGTGGTCAATATCGTTCCAACACATCATAACCTGAAAAATGAACCACAGATAGAAAAAGTTTACTGAATATTTATAATAGGGAAGCTCTATTGATTGAAGCTTTTTCGCAGCAGTCAATAGAGCCTTTTTCGGGAGGGATCAGCTCTTAATTGTAATTGGAGATGAGCAACTCGGTGCGGATTTTTCCTCTAGATTTCTTCGATGGATAGAGAGAGTATTTCAGGGTGGTTTCTTCGATCGAAAAGCCCCGGAACATATCCCTGATTTCCGGCGTGTCATTGAGAGTCATCAGGAATTTTCCTTTCATGTTTTCAAGAAAAACCCTCAGATCCAGAAAATCCTGCCCGGTAAAATCGTACTTATATCCTGGTATATTGCAATACGGCAGATCCAGGAAGAAAAAGGAATGCGGCCTGTCATATCTGGGGATCAGATCCCTAAAATCCTTACACTCGATGATGACCTGTGCCAAGCAAGAGTCTTGCTTGAGAACTGGCGGCGAGAGTATACTCATATCCGCCCGCATAGTTCCTTGGGGTATCGTCCGCCAGCACCACAAGCAATCCGTTCAATAGAATTTAAACGGCCATTTATGCCATTACAACTTCCTGAGGGACTAACTTAAAATCTGGTATATTAAACTGGGGTAGGTCACCGTTACCACAGCACAATATTACAGGTGTGATCATTTGAGAAAATTCCTTATGCACGAAAAAGGGTTAACTTCGTGCCTGGTTGGAGTTCAACTTCTGCAAAAAATTGTCAATACTCGTTAATTCCTTTAATGCTGTATCGAGAGGCGTTCTCAGGGCGGACCTCTTCTATGGCGACAATGGATGACAGTAATCTTCCGAATTGATTCATCATCTGAGACGGGACAGGAACATCCGACTGAATAACATCATCGGCAAGAAGTACGGCAAAGGGCTCGTCCCCAATAATATTCCTGGCGCACCATATGGCATGCCCAAGCCCCAGCGGCTCGTTTTCAGGGTATGGACGATGGTGCCTGTTGTCGGGACGACGGATTCGACTATTGTCAGAAGAAGGTCTTTATTCCGCTCGCGCAGCATGTTTTCCAAATAATATGATCTGTCAAAATGATCCTCAAGGGCACTTTTGCCTTTACCTGTCACAAAAATAATTTCCTCAATTCCTGAAGCCAAAGCCTCTTCAACTGCATATTGGATGATTGGTTTATCGACTCAAGGCAGCATTTCTTTGGGCATGGCTTTTGTCGCCGGAAGAAAACGTGTGCCCAGACCAGCAACAGGAAAAACTGCTTTTCGAATTTTCATTTCCACTCAATTTTTTCTTAATTACTAAAATTATTAGTAATTATCAGCCGCAATCATCTAAAGATACCAAACAGCGTGACATACTACCCGACGGGGGCAGGCTGCCTTTCGGGGCGGAGGTCACACATGCCGGGCAGCACAGCCTTGCCTGACCGCACTGAAGATCAATTCCTGATGGATGATACGTACTGCAAGACGATATAGATATTGCATTGTTTTGATCCGATCATGATTTTGTTAAAAAAAACGCGTCATCTGAAAACCTGCAAACCTGAGCGCAAAAATGTAATGCGGCAAATGCTACCCTGGCATTCATCAAACGTTCTCTTGACCGTTTCATTTTTGAGCGTAAGAAAACCCTTTGACCCTCTTGCAAAGGCACTGTTATCCACGGGGAGCCGGGGATGAACATATTGCATAGGACATTTGTAGGGAGATCATTCATGAATAAATAATAGAAACGAAACGATTTTCTAATAAAGTCAATGTAAAAAAGGTTCACGTTGTAAAGCAATTTGACTAATCAGAAATTCTTAGAGCTTCTCCGTCGTGTCCATAGCAGAGACCAGGAAAAAATACATGTTTGTCCAATAAAAAATGGGCATCATTCGGAAATAATCACTCTATGCTGCAGCAACAGGTTTACATTATAAATGGCGTTCTCATGGGGCTTGACGCCATATTCGTAATTGTTGCGGGCTATTCGGCCTACTATGGATGCACTTTTGGATACGCTTTTGGCGTCGAGCCCATTCCCGAACACTTCACGTTCCTGGCATCGATTATCGGTGTGATGTTCATCAATAATTATTTTCTTGGCTATTGGGGGCTGTACGGAGACAAGGCTCCTGCTCGGCTCACCACGGTTGCATTTTCCGTACTGAAAGTCGTCCTGATCAATTTCATATTTCTCAGTGCAACAGTTTTTCTTTTTCAACCTGCGTATTATCCCCGTCTTTTTCTTATCTTATTTTCAGTTTTTACTTTTGTATATATTGCCTTGTTCCGCACTCTTTCCACCCTCTATATAGTCAAGTTCGCCGGAAGCGGAGCCCGGTCAAGAAAAATTCTGATAGTCGGAGACCGCGAGAGGGGCCAAGCCGTAATTCATGCACTTCAGAAACAGTTAAGTTGGGGGCATGATGTCGTGGGCAGGCTCTGCGAAAAAACTGATGAAGAACGTGAGGACAGCTGTCTCGGTTCAATAGATGCCTTACAAGCGGTATTACGGGAAATTCCTGTCGATGAGGTGCTTTTTGCCTTAAATGGCGATCGGGCTACCAATTTGCGGGAATACTTACACATCTGCAAGAAAATGGGGGTGTCGGTCAGGATTCTGCCGGCACTCTGGAATCAAGGAGACCATTCCATTACTGTTGAACACTGCCAGGGGATGCCGTTCATCAACCTTCAGGGGGAAAGTTTCAACGCCAATGGCCTGCTTTATAAACGCATGCTGGATATCGTCGGGGGTACGGCGGGATTTTTAATGCTCCTTCTGATTTTCCCTTTTGTCGCCCTTGCCATTAAGCGTGACTCCCCGGGGGCCGTGTTTTTCAAGCAGAATAGGAAGGGGCAGCATGGAAGAATTTTTGAACTGTACAAATTCAGAACCATGTACGAAAACGCCGACGAAATGAAAAAGGAATTGATGAGCAAAAATGAAATGAACGGCCACATGTTCAAGTTGGAAAATGATCCCCGCATAACTCCGGTCGGAAAATGGCTACGGAAGACGTCCTTGGATGAGTTCCCGCAATTTGTCAACGTGCTGAAAGGAGACATGAGCCTTGTGGGCACCCGGCCTCCCACCATTCAGGAGGTCGAACAGTATCAACCCGAACACTTGAAAAGAATAGCTGCCAAGCCCGGCATCACCGGATTGTGGCAGATTTCCGGCCGAAATAGAATCAAGGATTTCGAAAAGGTCGTGGAGCTTGATTGCCAATATCTTGATAACTGGCATTTTTTCGATGATATCAAAATATTACTGAAGACCCTTTGGGTCGTTTTGCGAAGAAAAGGAGCTTCATGAAAGCTCTTTCTGAAAAGAACTGTTCAAACACCGGTCACGGAGCACAGGAAATCACTATGAAGATGTGTCATATGAAAAATATAACGATTATCATCGTTCTTTTGGGCTTGCTTTGCGGCTGTTCAAGCACTGAAGAGAAGAAAATGAACTTTTACTCCAAGGGGGTAAGGCTGTACGAACAGGGAGATTACATAAAAGCGAACATTGAACTGAGCAATGCCCTGCAGCTTGATCCGAATTTTGCCGATGCCTTCTATGAGAGGGGCCTGGTGGAGTTGAAAAAGGCAAATCCGCAACTGGCCTACGGAAACTTCATCAAAGCAGTGGAGAAAAACCCGAACCATATTAAAGCCCATCTTGAGCTGGCCAAACTCTTTCTTGCCGCAAAAATGCAGGAGAAGGCCAAGGACACTCTCCAGACGATTTTTAGATTGGAGCCCCAAAATCGCGAAGCACTTTCTTTGCAGGCCCGATTATTGCTCGTTACCGGAAAAACCGCTGAAGCATCCGGGATCCTTCAGGACCTTCTCAGTAAAGATAGTAAAAAACCGGAAGTGTATCTGATGCTTGCGTCTCTCTACCTCGAAAAAAAGGATGTTGATGGAGCCGAGAAGCTTCTTCAGCAGGGAGCCAAGGAGAATCCGGGTTCGATTGAATTGAAGGCCTATCTTGTGAATGTTTACGATATGCAGAATCGGACTGAGGATGCCATTGCTGTGATCAAAGAGCTCATCGGGCTTGAGCCTGACAAGGACGTTCATAAAGTGGCTCTGGCCAAGCTTTTCTGGAAAACAGAGCGCAGGGATGAGGCTCGAAAATTTCTCGATGCCGCCCTTACAAAGGATTCAAAAAATGTTCGCTTATGGAAAGCCGCCGCATCGTTTTACCTTTCTGTACGTGAAGCGGCCATAGCCGAGGAAATTCTGCAAAAAGGTATCGCTGCCAACAAAGAGAATTTTGAACTGCGTTTTGCCCTGCAGCAACTGATGGTCCAGCTGGGCCGCTATGATGACGCCTTGCAGGTTTTGCAGGAATGTTTGAAGCTCGATAAGGATCCGGCCGCGCCGGGCATTATTGATACGCGCCTCAGGCTGGCTGATACGTATTTCGCGCGGGGAGATATCGAAAATGCCGAGGAACAGGTCCTTGCTACATTAAAGGAAAATCCCAAAAGCATAGAGGGGCTCTACCTGAAAGGCAGAATCGATCTTCTAACCGGCAACTTGGACAATGCCGTCGCAGAGTTACGGCAGGTCGTGAACGAAAGACCTGATTTTGTTGATGCGCATCTGCGTCTTTCGGAGGCGCTCCTTAGCAATAAACAGGAAGACCTGGCCGTTGCAGCGTTGCAGACAGCCAGGAATGCCAATCCGGATAATACGGAAATACCTGTTGTTCTTGCTCGATTGTTCGGATTGAAGAAGGATATGCCGGCTGCCGAAGACCTTCTGCGAAAGGTTGTCGGCGAACACCCCGATGACCAGCGCCTCAAGGTTGACCTGGGAAACCTGTACTCGGAACAGGCCAAATATGAAAAAGCTGAAGCGGTTTTCAAAGAAATAGTGGAGCAGGCACCGGCCATTGCCGCAGGCTATATTAAACTTGGTCAGCTGTATGTCCGGCAAGGCGATAAGAATAAGGCGATAGCCGCGGTTCTTCAGGGGTATCAGGCAAATCCCGAATCATCGGTGCTGCTTGAAGAACTTGTCAAGTTCAACCTTGCAGCCGACAAATACGATGCCGCCATAGATGTCTGCCGGCAAAGGATTAATAAAATGCCTGAGGATGCCGCAGCCCACAATCTCCTTGGCCGTGTCTATATGTCCAAAAAAGAATTCAGCAAGGCCGAAGAGGCCTTTAACAAGGCTGTCTCCATGCAGCCTCAATGGCAGGAGCCGTACAACAATCTTGCCGCCATTGCCCTCTTGAATGGAAAAGCCGATTCAGCCATTGAAAAACTGAAAGCAGGAATAAAGGCCGACCCTAAAAATGGTTCTGCCTATTCAACCCTGGGGGCTCTCTACGAAAAAAACGGCGATACGGAAAAGGCCATCCAGGTTTATGAGAATGCGCTGGCGGAAATCCCGAATGACTGGGTTGCGGCAAACAACCTGTCCTTTTTGCTCGGCGAGCAGTCAACCAATGACGCGAATTTAAAGCGCGCCTTGAAACTTGCCAGGCTGGCCCTGGAATTAAACCCTGGAAATCCCACTGTCCTCGATACGGTCGGCTGGGCCTATCAGAGGCTTGGCGATCACGAGAAAGCCTTTGGATATATGGAAAGGGCAGTGAATCTGACCCCGGAACAACCGCTCCTGAATTATCATCTCGGCATGATCCTCTACACACTGGGAAAAAAAGACGAAGCCAGGGAAAAACTGAAGAAGGCCGTTGAAAGTGCCGGGGATTTCAAGTGGAAAAACAAGGCATTGGAAACTTTAAAGCTTTTGTCGTAGGCATGCAATTCTATGAGATATCAAAACATGAAAAAACACACAAGGCGTTGTATCGGCGGTTTTATTCGAGGGCTGACTCTGTTTATTTACGTCCTGCAGTTGCCGCTTGCCGCCCAGGCTGATGAGCAAAAGACACGCTCTGTGCCTGTTGCTGTTCAATATGAAGACTACACCATCGGCGCCGGGGATATTCTTGAAATCACGGTCTGGAAAAATGAAGAACTGTCAAAAAAACTGCCGGTCCGCCCCGACGGTAAAATTTCCCTGCCTTTGGTGGGTGAAATCATGGTCGAGGGCAAAAAGGTTAAAGAGCTTTCAAGCCAGCTGCAGGAAATGTATTCAAGGTATGTGACCGGTCCGATAATCTATCTTTCGGTCCAGCAGGTAAACAGTATGAATGTTTACATCATTGGCCGGGTCAATACTCCAGGGGTAAGGCCGCTTATTTCCAAAACGAATGTACTGCAGGGCCTTGCCATGGCCGCCGGCCTGACCCCTTTTGCCGAAGGCAATCACATAAAGATTTTTCGCACCGAGGATGATGGGACAACCTCTATTCTTGAATTTGATTACGATGATGTCTCTCGCGGCCGTAATTTACAGCAGAACATTCTTCTCAAGCGTGGTGATGTCATTGTCGTGCCTTAATATTCTGGCTGCCGATAGAGGTATTTTTATCCGGAATTTCGCACGCTGCTTTAAAATTGCGTTGGCTTTCCCCACTCTAGTCATTCTTGCGTGTTTTTTTTCAACGCAGCCCGTGATGGGAGATGAACGTACAGTGACGCCTTCAGTTTCTTTAGGGACAGGATATAACGATAATATCCTTTTTACGGAAAATGATAGAAAAGGCAGTTTTTACACTGTTTTTTCTCCGGCTGTTCAGTTGCGGCAACGAAATGAACGCGGAGAAGTGAATGCAAAGGGTAAATTTGACTCCTATACCTATGCGGAAAGAAGTGAGTTCAACAGTGTCGATCCGGAGGTTTCCGCCGATGGGAAATATGCCCTGACTCCTCTCGTATCGGTCAATGCATCCGGTCTGTACAAAACAGATTCTCAGCCGAATAGCACCCTCACTACCACGGGTCTTGTTTCGAACAACACAAAATCCGAGAAAAATCAGGAAGTCTTTGGATTGGACTGGGCTCTTTCGGAAAAGACTACCGTGGGCGGTCAGGCGACTTTCGGCAAGACACGATATGAAAATAATGCGTATTCCGACAACACAGTGCAGAGTTACGGCCTGGTATTCAAAAGCAATCTCGACAAGCTTATACATGAAACGACAGGTTTGATAAACCTCAACTACAGCATCTACGATTATAATGTATCGCGGTCCAATTACACCACTGCCTCATTCGGATTTACGAGAAATCTGAATGAGAAATACAATATCACCGCCTGGGCCGGCCCGTCGCTTATCGACACAGAGTATAAATTCGCCCCTTATCAGGCAACGCAGCAATGGGGAGCGACGGCGCACTGTTCGCTTGACGGAACCTTGGAAAAATCCACGGTGAATCTTTCCTTTACCTACGATCTTGAACCCGACAGTCTCAGCAATACCAGCGTCAAAAGAATGGCTCTGGAAGGCAGCTATCTGAGGAAAGTTACATCGGAAATCAGCCTTGGTATTACAGCAAGTTACTTTAATAATAAGTCGGCTGGAAAGGAAAATATTTTAGTCAATAGTCTCGATGAGGACACATATAACATTTCCCCTCGCCTGCTGTATCAAATCACGGATGATTGGGGACTTGAGACAAATTATCGTTTTTCCCGTATTGAAAGTTACATAACGGACGGCAGCAGAACGCAGAACTGCGTTTTCATCCAGTTAAACTGGGGCCATAGCATCAACAAGAGCGATTTATCGCATGCACTGTAATCGTCGCAATCCAGCAAGCAGGGCATAACCATACATTGACGGAGATATAGATTTGGAAAATTCAACGCTGCGGCTCCAGGATATCCGGACCATCATTAAAAGGCGAAAACTTACCCTTGCAATCCCCTTTCTGGCGATCGTATTTATTGCGGCTGCCGTGGCCCTGCTGTTGCCGCCGATATATATATCCTCTTCGACAATACTGATAGAGGACCAGGAGATTCCTGTCGAATATGTTCATACAACTGTAACGAGCTATGTCGAGAAGCGTCTTCAGGAGATCAAGCAGAAGATCATGAGTACCACCCGCCTGCAGGAAGTTATCGATAAGTACGATTTGTATACTGATCTGAAAAAGAAAAAAACAAGTGAAGAGATCATTGAAAAAATGCGGGATGACATCAGCCTTAAACTGATCAGCGCCGATGTCATTGACAAACATACAGGGCAAAGCACCAGCGCCACAATTGCCTTTACCTTGTCCTACCAGGGGAAAAACGATGCCGCCAAGGTCCAGCGCGTGGCCAGTGTCCTGGCATCTCTCTTTCTTGAAGAAAATATCAAGGTGCGGGAAAGGCAGGTCCGGGAGGCCTCAACTTTTTTTGAGGAGGAAAAAGATCAAATAGAAAAGTCCATTAAGGAAATCGAAGTAAGGATTTCTTCATTTAAAGAAAAACATATCAACGAGTTGCCTGAACTGATGCAGATCAACACGCAGGATATACATACAGCCGAAATCGGAGTTGAACGATCATCGGAAGAATTGCGTGGCCTGAAGGAAAAGGAGGCCTCGCTGGTTGCCGAACTCGCGTCGGTTTCCCCCCAAATTGCCGACCAGGAAAAGCTCAGTACGCTCAGGCTGGAGCTGGACCGCCTGACGACCCTCTATTCCAACGAATACCCCGATGTCATTCATGTAAAACAAGAGATTGCTGAAATTGAGAAACACCAGTCGGGCGGTTCGGTGCAAAACGGTATGACCTCGGAAGCGGGAAAGCCCTCCAATCCTGCCTACATTAATCTCACAGCTCAGTTGAGTAGCGTTCGGTCGGAAATATCTTCAGTAAAGCTGCAGATAGCAGCATATGAAAAGCAAAGCAAAACGTTGCGCGGATATATTAAGGCAACTCCGGGCGTCGATCAGGAGTATAAGGGGCTGCTCATGGAACGTGACAGCCTGAATACCAAGTACAATGACCTTATGCAGAAATTCATGGAAGCCCGTGTTGCGCAGGGACTTGAAAAGGACCAGAAAGGTGAGCGTTTCACCTTGATTGACCCGGCTCTGCTCCCTGAAAAACCTTTTAAACCGAATCGTCTCGCCATCTTCCTCATAGGCCTGGTACTTGGAACCGGCTGCAGCATAGGCATAACAGCGATTCTTGAAATGGCCGACGACACCATTCGCGACGGCAAAATATTGAGTTTGGCTACCCGTGTCCCGGTCTTGTCCGTAATTCCGGTAATTTATACAGATACAGAACTTTCCGGGCAGAAGAGGCGGTATGTCATGACTTGTATTCTTGGTGGCGTCTTCATAATTCTCGTGCCCGTGATGTTTCATTTATTCGTGATGGACGTTTACGTGTTATGGGCCAAACTGATGCGCAATTTGAACGTGTAGTTTTTGTACCGGAGACGAAGACGGAAGTTGCAAATAATTGCTTGATAAATTTTATTTTCCATAAAATTTGGAGAAGGCCTGGATTATGACATTGCAAGAATCCATTACGAGTGTACGACAACAGCGACCCATGGATGGTTCGGCCGATTCAGGCCCTGCGGCTTTGGCCACCTTGAAAAATGAATCCTTTACCTATTCTCTTTCCAGGCAGGTATCAGTCGATAAAAAGAAATTTAAAGATAAACGTTTCGTTGCCGCACTTCCCGAGACCTCTGAATCCGATTCGTATAAAATTCTCCGAACCCAGGTCCAGCAGCGGACCAAGGACAAAGGCTGGAATACGATCATGGTGACAAGTCCTCTTCCAGGCGCTGGAAAAACACTTACAGCCGTCAATCTGGCCATATCCATGGCCCAGGAATTTCACCAGACTGTTATGCTTGTGGACTGCGATCTGCGCAGGCAGAATATTCACAAGCTGCTGGGATATGAAAGCAATCGGGGCATTGCCGACCATTTGCTTGAAAATGTATCTCTTTGCGATCTTATCGTCTGCCCGGGAATAAACAAATTAACCCTTATTTCCGGTGGAAAGACCATTGAGGGCAGTACCGAGCTGCTTGGTTCCTCGAAGATGGAGCTGCTTGTGGCTGAAATGAAAAACAGATATCAAAAACGGTATATCATTTTCGATGTTCCTGCCCTGTTGCAAGGGGCAGACGCCATAGCCTTTCTCCCTTATGTCGACAGTGTTCTTCTGGTGGTCGAGTCAGGCAAGACGTCCATATCGGACAGCAGGGCGGCTTTGGAACTGATTCCGCCGGATAAGCTTCTCGGTTTTGTTTTGAACCGCCATGCAGATGCCTCCTGAGAGGTTTTAAATAAGGCTATGGAGGACTCCCAGGTAGTATCAATTTCCTGTCCGGACATTGATTGTTTGCAGAAGAGAATTCACCGAATTCTAATTATATCCGAATATTGATCTTTTATAAAATACTTAGAGGAACTGTGCGGTCAGGATACTCCCTTGGCCTAGAGATATTTCGATAGTCTGGCATAATGAAGTGCTGACACATGGAACAGTTGTTGATTGCAACATGCAATTTGCCGGGATCTTCTGATCGGAAAATACTGCGATTGACCAGAAAAAAGGAATAACAGTGAAAAAAAAAGCTCCCGATATGACTGCTCCAGCTGCCGTTTGCGGCAAAAAAAAACAGGTGGAGCAGTCCGACAAGTTCTTGCGTCTCTGTGAATACATAGAGGAAATCAGGAAAGAGGGTCTGACCGGTCATATCAAGGTTAATTTCAATCAGGGCAATATCTGCAAGATAGAAAAGCACGAAGAAATCCTGCGGGATTAGCAGGTACCTCCACACCGATTTCATATGTCGATGAGCAACGGACGATACGGTATTTCTCAAGGTGCAGGCCTGTGCCTGATAGTGTTTTTCCTTTTGCTGTCATCGAGCAGCCACGCTGCTGCAGCAGGCGAAGCGGAACCGCGCATCGCCTGTCACGACCAGAGGCTCAGCGTTACATCCCACTCCTTGCCCCTGGTAAACCTGCTCGACAAAATTGCGAAAACATGCGATGTGCGGATTTTTTCAATATCAGAAATAAAATCAAATACCGTCGTTGACGTCGAAATGGTCGATCAGAAGGTCGATAAAGCCCTGGCGACCCTGCTCGAAGGCTATAACAATATTGTCGTCTATAATGCCGGCCAGGAAAAGGCCGGTTTGTGTTTACGGGCCGGGATGCCACCTGGTTATGATAATGCAGTCATTGCCTCTTCTCCTTCGTCCGGTCGCGGCGATATTTCCCCCAAGGCGGTTTCCGAAACAAAGACCGGCAGCGTGCAGAAGTCGCCTGCAGCCGCTGACCAGGGCGATTTTCTCCGCTCACAGATTGCCATGCTCAGCGAGAGGATTGAAAGCGGCGTCTCCGACAGGATGTACGAAGAGGCGATCAAGACCAAAGATCCCTCTTTTGTCCAAAACGACCGTGCCATGCTTGCAAGCTATGAAAAGCGGTTGGCCAGGATTGAGGATGGAAAAAAATGATGCGGAAGGCGGCGGGAAAGTTTGCCTTCCAGAAAGAGAAGGGTACAATCAATTTATTATCATCGGAAAATTTCTTGATAGTATGCTGATTTTTCAAGAGAATATTTCTCTATCCAAAATCTACCTTCAAACTAACCAGAGGCTAACAAAGGGGTTGTAAAGTCGAATTCGTAATCAGGGTTCAACCGCAGTGGAATTGATTTTCCAATAGCATCGGCCCCGATTGCGCAGCTCAAAACAATACGAGGCAGTTCCGAATATTTTTATATTTGAACTTTAGCTTTGAACTAACAGAAAACAAAACAACACCATGTAATCTCAAAAAAGACTCAAAAACAAAACCGGTTCAGCCGCAACGGAATTGATTTTCCAAAAGCGCCGATTCCGGTTGCGTGGCTCCACACCATGATAACTTGGGTACTTTGCTGGCTTCATTTTCGAAGAGGCACCAGAAAGCCCGAATCAGACGTTTATGATAGTACGTCGGATTCGGGCTTTTTTTGTTGGTAAAACCGGTACCATAACTACTGATTCAATAATAACAGGAGGTTACTTTCAGGGGAAATGCACCATCCAAGAGGGAAAAAGTTTCATGAAGGCAACGCAGTTCGATTTGAACTGATGGGGAATGCAGGTAAACGTAAATGAACGAAAAAAAACGGAGAAGAGCAATGAAAAAATTAGTCGCAGCAGGAGTTTCGGGTCTTTTAATGTTGGGAGTCGCTTCCCAGGCCTCAGCCTCTTTCAACCAAGGGGACCTTATTATGTCGGCCTATGACACCACTTTGAATACGGAAATTGGTGTCGATCTCGGTTCGATGAGCACGATATCGGCCGACATAAAGAGCGGGGGGAGCACGACACTGGCTACCGGTTTGAGCTTTACTGGCTTCACCAGCTCGGATGGTATTGGTATTTATTCCGACAATTCCAATCCCAATGGCCAATCTTGGGAGGGATGGTTTGCCGTAAAAACCAACGCCTACAGCGGATCGAGCATAAATAAGTACAATTCTAATGCCAGCATATTTTCAAACAGTTATCAGACTATTATACAGGGATATAATTTTGCTCCTAACGTAACTTCCGCAACCACCGCTCAGGAGGCTGCTACTTTTGCAGACAGCTATAAAATGCTGATGGATTTTACAACACCAGCCGGTTATGCCGGAGTTAATAAAACGGCTGGTCTTCAGGGTCTGCTTCCCACCACCGCCGGATCCTATACCGATATGTATCTCTACCACTTTGATTCCAATAGCACCAATAATATCGTTCTGGCCGATCCAACCTATGATGCCGTTATCCGTTTGACCTCTGACGGTACCGTTATTCTTAATCCAGGCCAGTCAAACGTGCCGGTTCCCGGCGCTGTCTGGCTGCTCGGCTCCGGACTCGCCGGTCTTGCCGGCATCCGCCGCAGAAAGAACAGCTGATTCTATCCGTACTATTCCTTTAATTACTATCAATAAGAGAGGATACAATGAAAAAGATTATAAAGACTGCTGCGCTCAGCGCATCACTTGTGGCTCTGGCCTCCACCGCCTTTGCCTCCGACCTTTCCCTGAACCTCTTCGGTTCATCAGCCCAGGCTAACTTCTGGAATC